>CP154795.1:2760145-3066828 GCA_039565995.1 Propionibacteriaceae bacterium ZF39
GCGACACCTGGAACGACACCGGCGACAGCAACAGCCGCGCTCCCGCGCGTACCTCCAGATCACGGACACTCAACACTCGGTCGATGATCCTGGATCAGTCGCGAGCAGCCAAATTCTGTGCCGGGCGGTTGCGGGAGGTACGCCAGTAGAGCAGGATCGCGCCGGCTACGAGGAACAGCCCGATGCCCAGGTTCGGGCCCGTGCCCAGACCGCCGGCCTCCGGGAGGTCACCCGTCTGGGTATCGGTCACGGTGATCATCAGTTTGTCGGCGCTCAACCCGATCAGGGTGCCGTTGGCTGCGGCCTGATTCGGATCGAGCACAACGCCATTGGAGTCGACCGTGAAGCTGACTGGGGTCGCCAGCAGGTTGAATCTGTCGGGAGCCTTGGTTTCCACGAGATAGTACGTCGGGCCGATCTGCAACTGGCCGGACGTGAAAGTCGAGCCTGCGGTGTCGGGCGTCATCGCGAAGGTGGCCGCGCCACTGGTGACGTTCGGGTCCGTCGTGATGACGAACTGTGCGCCCGGAAGGAGGCAGGAGGTGGAGCCGACATCACAATAGGCGCCGTACTTCGCGACATGGATGACCTTGGTCGCCGGGAGGACTGGGACGCACGCGTCGTTGTTGCCATCGGTGCCGGAATCACCGGTGATGGAAACCTGGTTGAAGAAACCACCTGCCGAGGCGTTCCCCGCGTCGGCCGTATCACAGGTGCCTGCCTTGGCCCACTGAGCGGCAGTGAGGGTGCCCGAGCTTGCCTTGAGAACGACGTAGTAATCGACCGAGCCATTCGGAGGAACCAGATCAGTGGTTCCGGGCGGGAAGTTGAAGCTGGCTGTCGCGGGCGGACCTGTGGAGGTGTTCACTATGACGCCCGGCAAAGGCGTTGTCAGGCTGTTGGGACCGAACACGTTGACACTGGCGACGGTGAACCCGCCGGGGAGGGTCATGGTGTCCGGGAACGCCGGGTGCTTGGTGGCGTAGTCGCCCTGATTGGTGACCGTCACCTTGTAGTAGATGGTCGCCGTTCCGTCCGCCCCCACCTGCACCTTCGCGCCCGTGGTGCCGGCCGGAGCCCACGTCGCCGGCGTGCCATCGGCGTTGTAGGTCGCCGGGGCTGACTTCTGAACGACCCACTTCTGGTTGGCGACCACCGGGATGCAGGCCACATTGTCGGCCAAGGGAATGGTGTTGTAGGTCAGATCCTCGTTCGCAAGCGAGGTGATGTTCCAGACCCCCTTGTTGGTCGTGGTGTACGGGCCGTCCACCGATGTCCTCGACTCGCACTGGCCCAACTGGACGGCATTGGCGTCGAACACGCTCTGGGTCTGTCCGGCCGGCACGGACGTATCCAGCTTGAGGGGGATGGAGATCGTGAAGGTGACGGAGCCGTTGTTGGCAGGTTGTTCACCGACGTGGCCAGGGTGGCAAACGAGCTGAGGGCGCTTTGCGTGAGGCTCGATGCGAGCCCCGTCACGGTCGCTCCTGTGCCGTTGGCGTCATAGGTCACAGTGGCGGTTTTGGTCCCTTCCCAGAGCAGACCTGCAGGCACAGCGAAACCGTCTGTAATCGCCCCGGTAGTCGTGGTGAACCCGGAGGTGTTCATGACGGTCATCTTGTAGCTGGCGAGGAACGCTCCGTCTGTCGCGGGCTTGATCGTCGCGCCGATGTGGGCATTGTCCGTCGTCGGTGTGGCCGCCGTCTTGACGATATGCACCTTTGGCGTCCTGGTGTTCTTGATCACACACTGGACATTCATGGTCCCGCTCAGGGTGATCTGGCTGCCAGTGACAGACACGGGCTGGCCTGTGCTCGTGTCGGTGCAGGACCAGCTGGCGTACACCTTGTAGGTGCCGCTGGTCGCGCCACCGTCGTTGCCCTGCTCACCCAACAGGTAGGTGCCGGGGCTGACATAGCCCCTGGCCGCGATCACGCCGGTGCTTGTGGACGAGCCTTTGATCGTGCTCGGCCCCGCGGCGACCAGATCAAAGTACTTGGAATCTGTCGACCCGGCGATCTGGTTGCCAGCAGCATCGACGATTTGCTTGATCAGACTCAACTGTGGGCTCTGCACCGACGCGCAGGCGTCGTTGTTGTCCGCGCCATCCTTGTCATTGGCCATCGTGACCAGGTTGAAGAAGCCACCGGCACTGGGAGTGCCAGCTCCCGCGGTGTTGCACGTGCCCGCGGCCACCTGAATCGCCCCGGGTTTCGTGGAGGCTCGGTTAGTTGGTTCCGGCCTCGGTGAGGACCTGGTTCTTACGGTAGTGCTGGATCGTGGTTGTTGCCCAGTGGTGGGTCTCGTACTCGGCGGGTGGGACGAGTCCGATTTCGCCGTGGAGGCGTCGGTGGTTGTACCAGTCGACGTACTCGGCGACGGCGATCTCGACGTCGACGACCGACTTCCAGCCGCCGGTGGGTCGCATCACGGGGTTGCGGATGCACTCGGCCTTGAACAGCGAGTTGAGCGCCTCAGCCATCGCATTGTCATAGGAGTCACCCTTGCTGCCCACGGATGCGACGGCGTCGGCCTCGGCCAGGCGTTCGGTGTAGCGAACCGCGCGGTACTGGACTCCGCGGTCGCTGTGGTGGACCAAGCCGGTGACGTCCTGACCGGCGCGCCGGCGGGCCCACAGGCCCATGTCGAGGGCGTCCAGGGCCAGGTCGGTGCGCAGGCTGGTGGACACCTGCCAGCCCACGATCATCCGGCTGAACACGTCCAGCACGAACGCCACATACGTCCAGCCCGCGTGGGTGCGGACATAGGTCAGATCGGCCACCCACAGCTGGTTCGGCCCGCTGGCGACGAACTCCCGCTGCACCAGATCCTCCGGCCGCTGCGTTTGGGCGCCCTCGACGATCGTGGTCTTGCGGGTCTTCTCCCGGGTGATCCCACGCAGCCCCTCGGCGCGCATCAGTCGTTCCACGGTGCAGCGGGCCACCTCAACGCCCTTACGGTTGAGCTCGGCGTGGATCTTCCGGGCCCCGTAGACACCCAAGTTCGCCTTGTGGGCGACCTTGATTTGTGCGACGAGTTCGGCATCCCGCACCGCGCGTGCCGACGGCGGCCGCTTCCTGGCGGCGTAGTAGGTACTCGGGGCGATCTGCACACCAGCGTCCTTCAAGACGGCACAGATCGGCTCGACCCCGAACCGGTCACGATGCTGGTCGATGTAGTCGACCAGCACCCCGACCGGGACTGCTACCTGATCTTGCGGTCGAGCTCCGCGGCCGCGAAAAAAGCGGCCGACGTCTTCAGGATCTCGTTGGCCCGGCGCAACTCGCGAACCTCACGTTCGAGTTCGGCCAGCCGCTGCGAGTCATCGGTCGTCGTGCCGGGCCGCAGCCCGCCGTCGACCTCGGCCTGGCGCACCCAGTTCCTCAACGCCTCCGGATGCACCCCCAACTGATCAGCGACCCGTTTGATCGCCCCACGCGACGACTCCGGGTCCTTCCGCGCGTCGACCGCCATCCGCGTGGCCCGCTGCTGCAACTCCACGCTGTACTTCCTCGGTGCTCCAATGACTCTCATCATCCTTCACAGGTTCGAGAGCCTCCATCAGACCCGGGGCGATTCAGAGAGCCTGGTGCGGCAGGGTGGCGTTGTAGGTGCGCGCCCGTTCCAAGTCTTCGTTGCGCGTGTTCGGATCGGTCTCGTTCACCTGGGTGAGGTATTTCCTGGCGAACTCCTGCTGGCGATAGTTGTTGTATTCGGTGGCGATGATCGGATAGATGATGACGAGAACCCCGAGCAGGATGAGCAGGATGGGCACCATCCGGTGAGGCCACCGCCGCACCGGCTTGCGCCTGGGCTCACCAGCCGCGTGTCGCGGCTGCTCGAGGGTCTGGGTCATCGTTGCTCCTGTGGTGGAGGGGGAGGAAGACGGTCCTCCCCCTCCACCGCTTGGATGTCGGTCAGGTCAGCTGGTCAGCCCGAGAACCCGGACGATCAGACTTCCTGCTCGCGACGCCCGCACCACCGGTCAACGGCAGCTGGTTGCCCTGCTGCTCCATATTGGTGATGGTGCTGGTGTAGACGAGGCCGATCTTCGTGTCGTCATTCAGCGTGATCGCGGTGTAGGGATTGGTCGGCAGAACATAGCCAACAGGAGCCTTGGTCTCCACGAGGCAGTAGTCCTGCTTCGCGGGCTCAAGAAGGGCACCATTGACGTAGGTCGAGATCTGGATGCTCTTCCAGGTGATCTGGCCGTTGGTGTCCGTGGTGCCGGTACCAATCGAGGTGGCGCCAGCGATGCCAGCCGCGGTGCAGTCATTGGTCTGATACAGCGTGAACCGATGCCCTACTACGGCGCAACAACCGTCTCGGACGAGTGTTTTACCTAGTCACAGCGCAATTTTTGGGCCGAGAGCACCAGAAATGAGAGCCCTCTTATCAGGACGCCCTTGTCCATTAGATGAGAAATGCCCTTACATTAAAGGGCACCCTCTAAAGCAAGCCCTTAGTTTTAAGGGCAAGAAATAAACGGGGACCTTCTTAGTTACCCGCGAGTTTGTCAAGCGCCCGACAAATGTCCGGACTCAATTTTGTCGACTTTTTCTTTAACTCAAAGCAGGTTCCACAAGGTTGATTAGTCAAGCGTCCGAGACGCTCGACTCGGACGCCTGACTAGTGCGCCGAGTAGCGCACCGCCGACAGCGAGCCCCCCGCCGATCCCCAGCAGCCACCCGGGCAGGGCCTTCGGGATCCCCAGGTGGACGGTCAGGCCGAGAATCCGCGACAGCCCCAGGGGCAGGATCCCCATCTGATCGTTGATGGTCGTGAGGCCACGTTCAAGACCAATCCCGGCCAGCAGCGCTCCCACAAACGCCACCGGCGTACCGAGCCCGACGAGCACAGCGCCGGCGCCCTGCCGGGGCTTCAGTCCGTACGCCGACACCAACGTCGTCGCCACCGCCCCCAGCCAATGCACGAACAGGGCGAACGCCACAGTGAAGTAGGCCTCGCGTACCGGCTCGTCGGTCCAGAAACGGAACCAATAACCGCCCGGCCCCCGCTGGGCCACCGCCCACGCGAACAACGCCGCGCCCGGCAACCACGCTCCCCCGACCGCGCTCCACAACGACAGCGGATCGGCCCCGGGCCGCAAGACTCCAAGCAGTCCCCCCGTCGCCGCCGCGAACAGGCCCAGGGACCCCAGGCTCACCAAGAGATACGCCGGCGACAGTGCCCCACTGAACGCCACCTGTCCCCCCACCGCCACCGCGGCCGGAATCCCCAACACGGCCAGGCGATGCCACAGACCCGCCGAGCCGACGGCCCGGCGTACCCGCCACGGAGTGAACGCCCCCGCCCGCAGACCCGGCACGGTCAGCAGACCCAGCAACGCCAGAGCCATCACGCCCCAGCTCACCCACCGCACCCAGTCCCCACGCTCGACATGGGCCATCCCGATGTCGGCAGCGAAGAAGTTGAACGGCGGGAAGTCCAAATTCCCAGTCCAGCGGGCCTCGTGCGCGGCGACGGCGGCGTGGTACGCCGGCAACGCCTCCCGCCATGCCTGCTCCGACTCAGCGGTGCCGGTGTCGAGCCATTCGTAGTACCGCAGAAACAACACCCGATAGGTCTGCAGCGTCCGAAGCACGTCGACCTCGTAGTCGAGGGACTGGGCCAGAAGGTCATACTCCCCCGGATCGAAGAACGCCCCACGATCCACCTCCGCCAGGGCTGCCCGCATCCGCTCGGCCGTCGCCACCGCCCGCTCCCCCTCCGCGATCGCCTCATCAACCCGCCCGCGCGAGACGACATAGA
This sequence comes from Propionibacteriaceae bacterium ZF39, assembly GCA_039565995.1. GTDB lineage: Bacteria > Actinomycetota > Actinomycetes > Propionibacteriales > Propionibacteriaceae > Enemella > Enemella fulvus. The sequence continues at coordinate 2,765,918 of CP154795.1, forward strand.
CCGCCGACAGCGCCGCGGAATCGCCCGACACGATGTCCCACTTGAAGATCCACATCATGGGCGGCGGCTCGAGGCCGAGGGCGAAAACCTGCTGCTCGGCGTACGGCCGCAGATAGAGCCCGTCCAGCACCGCCGACCGCGACGACTCCAACACCGACCCGACCGCGGCCACCGCCGCCGGATCCGAGGTCCACGTCCGCCGGATCCAGTCGCCGTTGACCGCCTCCAGATCGGCGTCGGGATCCCACGCGAGCTGCGCGGCCGCATAGACACTCAGGTCATAGAGCCGCCAGGCCCCGGTCTTCAGATACAGCGACATCGGCCCGGCGCGCCACGGCCCACCGTCCTGGGTCCAGAGCCACAGACCGTCCAAGTGCTCGTTAGCCGAGCCGAGCTTCCGCAGCGCCGTCTGGTGCGCGGGCCCAAGGTCGTTGGGGATCGAGCTGAACGCCTCGAACTCCCGCCGCCCCTGCATCTCCACCAGCCGCCGCTGCTCCCCCACCTTCAGCGTGGGGTTCAGCGGCAGGTATGAGTCGAAGTCCCCCATCACGAACTTCGTCGACACGACCAGGTTGTCCCGGTGGAAGTCGCCCAGCAACCGCTCATAGGTCTCCGGGTTCGTGTGCATGTCGCCGACATCGCCCACGCCCACCGACCACGTGCGGAAATAGATCATCGCGTCGTGCTCGGCCGCGACGCCGGTGAGGACATCTAGCATCCGGCGTACGCCCTCGGCGTCGGTCACCTCCAGCGCCGAGTAGTAGTCCCAGCCCTGATGGTTGTAGATCGACCCGCCCTCGCCGATGCGGATCATGAACCCGTCCACCCAGTCGAAGTCCGCGAAGAACTCGTCGAACCCTGCGCGATAGACCTCCCACAGCCGCGGATGGGCGGCGTCCATGCCGGTTTCCCTTTGGAGGTACGCCTCCAGCGGCCCCGTCAGCGCCAACATGTCCGACTTGAAGACGACCTTGAGGCCCATGTCATGGGCATACCGCCACATGCCCCCCACCTCGCGCTTCATCACCTCATGCCGCGCGCGATAGGGGCTGTCGGCGGCATAGACCTGATGACCGTCGCCGAGGCGATCGAAGTTCACATATTCGAGGAAGCCGTTGATGATCACGCCGTTGTACCCATACGCCGCCACGTGGTCGACATAATCCCGCCACTCCTGGCGTACGCGCTCCAGCGCCGCGTGATCGACATAGGGCGCCTCCGGCAGGACGACATCCTCGAGCGCGCCGGATGAATGTTGATAGTTGGTCTGGGCGCGATAGGCGTCGGGATCGGGTTGTACGCCCACCGCGCCCGTGTCCACGAACCGCTCCGCCAGCGCCGGCGTGACCACGCCGTCCGTCGCGAGCTGCGACCAGTCGTGCCCGGCGGCGAGCCGATCGGCGATGCGGAACAAGCCGTTGGTCGCGCCGAGCGCAGTGGCTCCCCGAACGGTGACCCTGGCTTCGGCGACCTCGACCGCGAACGACTCGTCGGTTGCCCCACTCAGGGGCTCGACCACGACGGTGATGCTGACCCCTGGGAGCGTGTCATCGACCCGGGCTGCGACGGCGTCGCGGAGAAGTCGCTCGGCCAGGTCCCAGCGGGGCTGGAGTGCGTCGGCGGCGGGTACGCGCAGTTCGCCGATCGGCGCAAGGGGGCGTACCTGCCGGGAATCGGCCGAGGCGGGAGTCTCCTGCGGGACCACCTTGTCCTCGAACCGGATCGCGAGCGCCGAGCTGAGCTGCCCGGAGATGAGTTTGCCAACAACGAGACCGACAGCCAGGGCCACTACCGTGCCCAGCGCAGAGCGACGCATGCGGTCGATTCTTTCGTCCATGGGTGTCGGGCAAGTGAACGGGCTCGATACGACGGCTGAGGAGCGAGGCACGAGCGTCTCGAAGCCGACCCTTCGAGACGGCCGCAGGCGGCCTCCTCAGGGATCGTGGAGCGTCTCGAAGCCGACCCTTCGAGACGGCCGCAGGCGGCCTCCTCAGGGATCGTTGAAGGTCAGCCGACGAGCAGCGTACGCCCGCGGCAAGCCAGATGCGGCACTGAGGCAGGCCGCGACCAACCGAACTCGTGCCAAAGGCCCATCACCGCCCTCCACCCGGCGTGCCGCCCGCCCGCGTGTTCGTTCCCCCGCGTGTCGGAGCGCGTCCGCTGCGGACGCAATTCCATAGCGCCCAACCACCTCCCCCCACCCGGGGGTGCCAAGGAAGTCCGAGCGCTTCGAGCACAACCGCTGATGCAGCAGGGCTTATGCGACCAATAGGACTCGGACCCCGACCGCCTCATAGGTGGAGCGCGCGCGGGCGTCCCGTGTCGCAAGCATCGCACCCGCCTCGCGTGCCGCAAGGGCGACCAACCCGTCATAGGTCGCACCACCAGCGATGCCCGTAGTAGCCAGGAATCTGTGCGCTTGCTCAGCCACCTGGGGCGACAGGCTGACTCGCTCACCGAAGTTCTCGTCAATCAACTCAACGGCATCCCCCGGAAGCACACGGGCGTCTCCGGGAAGCCTGGTCAGAACTGAATAGGTCTCCACAAGGGCATGACCGGCCAAGCCCAACTCTCGACCGGTGGCCCAGGAGAGGACGATCTCGTGCGCGTCATGGGACGCGACCAACAACGGAATCGCGACACTGGTGTCAACGAGCACGCGATCCGTCACCGACGTCCCGCATCCATGAGCGCAAACATGGCCTCGTCAGTCACTACGGTTTCGCCTCGCGACACCAATCGACCGCCCGGCTCTCGTTCGAGCCGAGCAGTCCTTCCTCCTGGGGTGATCTGGACTCCGGACCCATAGGCGGAGATGTCCACCGTTGAGCCCGGAGTGAGGCCCAGCGCGTCACGGAGGGTTTTTGGCAACAAGATCCGCCCACCAGAGTCAATCGTCGCTTCCATGGGATTAGGATACCATTCTGATCCCATCGCCCGATGGGTCAGCCGACCAGCAGGCGTACGCCCAAGGCGAGCATCACCACGGCGATGCCGCCATCGAGGAGCCGCCAGGCCAGGGGCTTCGCGAAGACCCCGGAGAGCAACCGCGCGCCATAGCCCAGAGCGGTGAACCAGCCGATGCTCGCGGTGCCGGCTCCGGCGGCGAACCACCAGCGGTGCTCCGGGTGCGCGGTCGCCACCGATCCAAGCAACACCACCGTGTCGAGATAGACATGCGGGTTGAGCCAGGTCAGGGCTGCCGCGGTTCCCACCGCGACCGCCAAAGACGTCCCGCTGCCCCCTGCATCGGCGTCCAGATAGCCCCCGCGCCAGGCCCGCCGGATGGCCAGCACCGCGTACCCAATCAGGAACGCCGCTCCCCCGAACCGCGCGAGGAGCATCGCGACCGGCACCTGCTGCACCAGCGCACCCATCCCCGCGACGCCGGCACAGATGAGCACCAGATCCGACAGCGCACACAAGGCCACGATCGGCCCGACATGCTCCCGGCGCAGGCCCTGCCGCAGCACGAACGCATTCTGCGCGCCGATCGCGACGATGAGCGAGAGGCCGAAGCCGAGCCCGGACAGGCTGGCGAGGACGGCGGAGGTGGTCATGAGCTCGACGCTAGGCCCGCCGCCCCACATCAGTCCAACTAAAGAATCTGTCCCTGCATTAGCATTGCTTCATGGAATTGGACCAGCTGCGCACGCTGGCAGCCGTCACCGACACCGGCTCATTCGAACTCGCCGCCGAGGCGCTGACGATCACCCCCTCGGCGGTCAGTCAGCGCATCAAGGCACTCGAGGCCCAGCTCGGCCGCGGCGTACTCATCCGCGCCCGCCCCTGCCGCCCCACCCAATCCGGGGAAGTGCTCCTCCGACTCGCCCGGCGCATGCTGCTCCTGGAGGCCGAGGCCCTCACCGAGCTCGGTCAGCCGGACGTCGGGCCGACCCAGATCACGATCGTGGTCAACTCCGACTCGCTCGCGACGTGGGCCCTGCCTGCGTTGACCGCCGTCGCCCAGGATCACGACGTACTCCTCGACATCCGCCGTGAGGACCAGGGGCTCTCGACCGCCCTCCTGCGCGACGGCACGGCCATGGCAGCGGTGACGTCGGTGGCGCAGGCGGTGCCGGGGTGTCGGGTACGCCGCCTCGGCGCCATGCGCTATCACCCCATGGCCACGGCCGAGTTCATCGAGCGCTGGTTCGGCGACGGCGTGACTCCGGCCGCGCTGGCCGCCGCCCCCGTGATCATCTTCGACCGCGACGACAACCTGCAGGACCAGTGGTTGCGCACGCGGACCCACAAGCGGCTCGATCCCCCGCGCCACTATGTGCCCGAGTCGACCAGCTATGTCGCAGCCGTCCGCCTGGGTCTGGGCTGGGGCCTCGTGCCGACCGACCAACACAGCGACGACCTCATCGAGCTGGTGCCCGATGAGGTCGTGGAAGTGCCGCTGTTCTGGCAGCAATGGAAGCTCGCGTCACCCGTCCTCGACGCGCTCGCCGACGCGCTGGCGTACGCCTGCCCCTAGCGATCCTTGGCCGCTAGATCTTTGGGTTCTGTTGCGAAAGTGGGGCCGCATCACTCGGGTTCCCTCTTTTGCGTCGTCCTGTGATTGGGGCGAACCTCCAGCCCACGTTGCCCCCCAGTCGGCTCCCCGGCAGGTGCCTTCAGCTCGCGTAACTCTCTTCAGCGTGCCCTTCCGTTGAGCTGGCGTACCAACCCTGCCGAACCCACCGGAGACGTCCAATCGCGGGAGAAACCCGGTCGTTCAGCGTGCGTTCCCGGCAGTCAGCGCCCCTTAACCGCTTGAGCGTGCGTTTCCTCGGGGCTGAATTCGATCCAGCTTGCCCTCGCCGACTCCGCCCCCCGTGCACGGGGCGCTCTAGACGCGAAGACAAGCTGGCTGAGATGGGGCGCAAGCTCAAAGACGCCAACGCAAGCTGAAGAAACCTGCGCGAGCGGAAGAGACCTACGGGAGCCGAAGGCGCCACGGAGCCGACCCGGGAGCAACAAGGCCGAGGCATTCACCATCCCACGATCGAAATGCCCAGAGAAGCCAAGTAAATCGGCGCCCACCACTCTCGCAACGGGCCCCTAACGGCCCAGCGCCGCCTCGGCCGCCAGCGCGACGCCGGCCACCCGCGCATCGGACATCCGCGGCCCGGCGATCATGAGCCCGACGGGCAGCTCACCCTCGACGTGACACGGCACCGAGAACCCACACCCGTCAAGCCAGTTCACGACGAAGGGGTTGCGGAGCAGAAGGCGGTTGGCAGTGAAGTATGCCTCCTCGGACGCCTCCACCGCAGCGATCTCCGGAGCCACGATCGGGACGGTCGGGCACAGGAAGGCGTCGAATCCTTCCAGCGCCCGCTCCGTCTCCTCGATCCACCGCGCCCGGCGATCGTGGATCGCCAGATAGTCCGCCACGCTGATGCCGTCGCCGAGCCGCATCCGCTGCGAGACCAGAGGATCGACATCGGCCACCCGCGCGTTCACCAGCTCGCCGTGTGCGGCCCAGCATTCGATCGGCGACAGGCCGGAGGGCTGGTTGATCTCGGCGATCTTGCCGAACTGCGTCAGCGGCACTTCCTCGATGGTCGCGCCGGCGTCGGAGAGGGTACGCAGTGCCCGCTCGTACGCCGCAGCCACCGCGGGCTCCAGGTCATCGAGCACAAAGGTCTGGGGCGCCGCGAGCCGCACGCCGGACAGCGACCCGGAGGTCATGGGCAGCGGCTCATCGGCCAGCACCGCATCCAGGGCGAGGCAATCGGCCACCGAGTTGGTGATCGGCCCGACGGAGTCGAGCGAGCGCGAGAGCTCGACGCCTCCGGTCAGCGGCACTCGGCGCTGGGTGGGCTTGAAACCCACCAGGCCGCACAGTGCCGCCGGAATCCGCACCGAGCCGGCGGTGTCAGACCCCACCCCGGCGACCGCCAGGCCCAGCCCCACCGACACGGCCGCACCGGACGACGAGCCGCCCGCGACCCGGGCCACCGCGGGATCGGCCGGGTTCCGCGGCGTCCCGTAGTGGGGGTTCTGCCCCACGCCACCCAGGGCGTACTCGACCATGTTCGTGCGCCCCGTGATCGCCGCACCAGCCTCCCGCAGGCGCGCGACGACGACAGCATCGGCCTCGGCGGGCGGCAGGTCCTTGCGCACGATCGAGCCCGACAGGGTGGTCTCGCCGGCGACATCGAAAAGGTCCTTGATCGTGACGGGCAAGCCGGCCAGGGCCCCACCCGAACCACTGTCCGCCGCCCGCGCCGCGGCCAGAGCTTCCTCGGCATAGGTGGCCGTGAAGACATGCGCCGCTGCGGGCTCCTGCCCCCGCTGGAGGACTTCGGCGACGATCGCTTCGTTGGTCTCGCCCTGCGCCACGCGTTCCCGGACGCTGTCAATCGTGATCATGGCATCACCATACGAAACGCGCTTGGCCGGTGCTGCGTGGGGCGCAGCACCGGCCAGGTGCGAAAGTCCGATCCTCGAAGGACCGGCAAGTTCAGATCAGACGTTGAACCCGAGGGCCCGGAGCTGATCCTTGCCGTCGTCGGTGATCTTCTCCGGCGTCCACGGCGGCATCCACACCCAGTTGATGGTCGTCCGGGTGGACAGGCCGTCGAGCGCTTCCTGGGTCTGGGCCTCGATGACATCGGTCAGCGGGCAGGCCGCGCTGGTCAGGGTCATGTCGACGGTGACGGCGGAGTCGTCGTCGATGTGTACGCCGTAGACAAGGCCGAGGTCGACGACGTTGATCCCGAGCTCGGGGTCGACGACGTCCTTGAGTGCCTCGAGGAGCTGCTCCTCTTCGGCAGGGGTCAGCGCGCGGTCGGTGCCCTCGGCATCGGGCAGGGTGTCGTTGACCAGGTCGGACGGACGGGTCTCCGGGGTTTCCTGAGTCTGCTCGGTCATCGCATTCTCCTTGTCAGTTGTCTTGGGCTGAGGACCGCAGCGCGGCATCGCGGAAGGCTTCCCAGCCGAGCAATGCGCACTTGATCCGGGCGGGGAAACGAGCGACGCCGACGAACGCGATCGCGTCCTCGAAACGTTCCTCGTCGGGGTCATAGTTGCCGCGGCTGTCCATCATCACCTTGAACTCCTCGTGGAGCTCGAAAGCCTCGTCGACGTTCTTGCCGATCACGAGGTCGGTCATGACCGACGTCGACGCCTGGGAGATCGAGCAGCCGTGACCGTCATAGGACACGTCGACGACCTTGTCGCCGTCGAGCTGGACGCGCAGCGTGATCTCGTCGCCGCAGCTGGGGTTGACGTGATGCACCTCGGCGCCGTACGGCTCGCGCAGGCCGCTGTGATGCTTCGCGCGATAGTGATCGAGGATGATCTCCTGATAGAGCTCTTCGACGTTCATCCGCGCCCCCTGAAAAAGCCGATCGTGTAGTCCAGCGCATCCACGAGCTGATCCACTTCGGACCTGGTCGTGTAGAGATAGAAACTCGCCCGCGTCGACGACTGGATACCCAGCCGTTCGTGCAGCGGCCGCGCGCAGTGATGCCCGCCGCGCACCGCGATGCGTCGGGAGTCGAGCAACTGCGACACGTCGTGCGGGTGCACATCGTCGATCGTGAACGCGATCGCCCCACCGCGGTTGACCGCCTCGGTCGGGCCGATGATGCGCAGTCCGTCCAGAGTCTGGAGGCCCGCGAGGGCGTACGCCGTGATCTCACGCTCGTGGCGCGCAATCGAACCCATGCCGATCCGGGCGAGATAGTCCACCGCGGCACCCAGGCCGGCGGCCTGCGCGATCGGCGGCGTACCCGCTTCGAAACGGTGCGGCGGCGGCGCATAGGTCGAGCCGGTCATGCGGACGATCTCGATCATCTCGCCCCCGCCGAGGAACGGGGGCATCTCGGCGAGCAGGTCATAACGCCCCCAGAGCACACCGATGCCGGTCGGGCCGACCATCTTGTGTCCGGTGAAGGCCATGAGGTCGGCGCCCAGGTCCTTGACCCGGGTCATCAGCTGGGGCACGCCCTGGGATGCGTCGACGACCATGATCGCGCCGTGAGCATGGGCCCAGTCGGCGATCTCCCGGATGGGGTTGACCGTGCCGAGCACGTTGGACACCCACGTGAGGGCGACGATCTTCGTGCGCTCGTTGATGAGTCCCTCGGCGCGGGCGGTCTCGATGTCGAGGCGCCCCTCCTCCGTGATGTCGAACCAGCGCAGGGTCGCGTCGGTCCGCTCACAGAGCATCTGCCACGGGACGATGTTGGAGTGATGCTCCATCACCGAGACGACGACCTCGTCACCGGGACCGAGCTTGGCTCCCGCACTGTTCGCGCAGAGGTTCAGCGCCTCGGACGCGTTCTTGGTGAAGATGACCTCTTCGCTCCGGGACGCCCCGATGAAGGCCGCGACCTTGGCACGGGCGCCCTCGAACGCGTCGGTCGCCTCCGCACCGAGCAGGTGCATCGCGCGAGCCACGTTGGCGTTGTGCCACCGATAGTGCTGGGCGATCCGGTCGATCACCGCATAGGGCTTCTGCGACGTGTTGGCCGAGTCGAGATAGACCAGCGGCTTGCCGTCGACCTCCCTGCTGAGGATGGGGAAGTCGGCCCGCACCATCTCGGTGTTGATCGGATAGGGCAACGGCAGCTGCGCGCCACGAATCGGCTCGACCTCGGGGATCTCGTCGTTCGTGCGGGACCGCGCAGGCCGCGTGGCGGGCTGGGCGGTGTGGGGGTTCAGATCAGCTTGCGTCATCAGGCCCTCGCCGCGCGGAGATACTTGTCATAGCCCTCCGCCTCGAGCTGCGTCGCCAGTTCCGCACCACCCTGCTCGGCGATCCGGCCGTCGACGAAGACGTGCACGTGGTCGGGCTTGATGTAGTTCAGGATCCGCGTGTAGTGCGTGATCAGCAGCACGCCGCGATCGCCCTGGGCAGTGAAGCGGTTCACGCCGTCGGATGCGATCCGCAGGGCATCGATGTCGAGGCCCGAGTCGAGCTCGTCGAGGATCGCGAAGCGCGGGTTGAGCAGCTCGAGCTGGGCGATCTCGTGGCGCTTCTTCTCGCCACCGGAGAAGCCCTCGTTGACCGAGCGCTGAGCGAAGGCCTTGTCGAGGTTGACGCGGTCGAGCGTGTCGTTGACGGCCTTCACCCAGTGACGCAGCTTGGGTGCCTCACCGTCGATGGCGGTCTTGGCAGTCCGCAGGAAGTTCGACACCGAGACACCCGGCACCTCGACCGGATATTGCATCCCGAGGAACAGGCCCGCGCGGGCGCGCTCGTCGACCGACATGGCGAGGATGTCCTCACCGTCGAGGGTCACGGTGCCGGAGGTCACGTGATATTTCGGGTGGCCCGCGACCGAGTACGCCAGCGTCGACTTGCCCGAGCCGTTCGGCCCCATGATCGCGTGGACCTCGCCCGAGTTGATCGTCAGATCGACGCCCTTGAGGATCTCCTTCGGACCGGCCTCGGTGTCCACCGAAACGTGCAGGTCATTAACAGCAAGAGTGCTCATCGGTTCAGGCTTCCTTGATCTCGGTGTTGTTCGGGGTTTCGATGTTCTCGGGTACGCCCACGTGGGCGGCCAGCTCGGTCTCGATGGCCTCGAGCAGGCGCTTCTCCACGTCGGGTACGCCGATGCGGCGGATGATGTCGGCGAAGAAGCCATGGACCACCAAGCGACGGGCCTCGGCCTCGTCGATGCCGCGGGAGCGGAGATAGAACAGCTGCTGGTCGTCGAAGCGACCGGTGGTGGACGCGTGGCCCGCGCCCTCGATCTCACCGGTCTCGATCTCCAAGTTGGGGACCGAGTCGGCCTTGCAGCCATCGGTCAGCAGCAGGTTCTTGTTGGACTCATAGGTCTCGATGCCCTCCGCGGCCTTGCGGATCAGCACGTCGCCGACCCAGACCGTGTGAGCACCCTTGCCCTGCAGCGCGCCGCGATAGTCCACATTCGACCGCGTCCGCGGTTCGTTGTGATCGACGAAGAGGCGATGCTCGATGTGCTGGCCGGCGTCGGCGAAATAGAGGCCGAACTGGTCGATCGAACCGCCCGGGCCGGCGTACTCCGCCGTCTCCGCGATCCGGACCAGATCGCCGCCGAGCGAGACCGCCACGCTGCGCACCTGCGCATCCCGGCCCACGGTGAAGCTGACCTGGCCGGCGTGGACCGCGTCATCGGCCCAGTCGGCGATCGACACGAACGAGACCTGGGCGCCGTCCTTGGCCACGACCTGGATGAGACCCGCATAGGTCGCGGAGCCCTGGTGCTGGATCACGATCTGGGCCTTGGCGTGGCGGCCGATCAGGAACACCATGTGGCCATGGACGATGTCGTCCGCCGACTGACCGGTCAGATCAATCGTGATCGGACCACCGAGTTCACGGCCGCCCGGCACCTCGAACAGCACTGCTCCCCCGGCATGCTCGGCCGCCATCGCGGCGATCCGGTCACCGGGAGCGTGGCCACCCAGCGTGCGGGCTTCCTTGCTCGAGATCCGGTTCACCGTCACCCCCACCGGCAGGGCGTACTCCTGGGTCAGCTTGGCCCCGGTCCCCTCCGCTTCGAGGAGGCCGCGCAGCCGGCGCAGCGGCGTGAACCGCCACACCTCTTCGCGGCCCTTGGGCACGGGGTGGTCGGCCAGGTCATAGCTCGGACGGGGATGCAGGTGGGACGCGATGGTGGTCTCCACCGCACCCGCGACATTCGGTCGGGTGTCCACGGACACAGTCAGGATTCGCTTTCTTTCGGTTTCGAATGGGTACGCAGGCTCGGCGTCAGCCGACCGCGCCCTCCATCTGCAGTTCGATGAGTCGGTTGAGCTCCAGGGCGTACTCCATCGGGAGCTCCTTGGCGATCGGCTCGATGAAGCCGCGGACGATCATCGCCATGGCCTCGTCCTCTTCCATGCCACGGGACATGAGATAGAAGAGCTGGTCGTCGGAGACCTTCGACACGGTCGCCTCGTGAGCCATCGACACGTCGTCCTCGCGGACGTCCACATAGGGATAGGTGTCGGAGCGCGAGATCTGGTCGACGAGCAGGGCGTCGCACTTCACCGAGGAGGCGGAGTGGTGGGCGCCGGGCTGCACCTGGACGAGACCGCGATAGGACGAGCGACCGCCGCCGCGGGCCACGGACTTCGAGATGATCGAGCTCGAGGTGTACGGCGCAGCGTGGACCATCTTGGAGCCCGCGTCCTGGTGCTGCCCGGGCCCGGCGAACGCGATCGAGAGGGTCTCGCCACGGGCGTGCTCACCCATGAGCCACACGGCCGGATATTTCATCGTGACCTTGGAGCCGAGGTTGCCGTCGACCCACTCCATCGTCGCGCCCTCTTCACACACGGCACGCTTGGTGACGAGGTTGTAGACGTTGGTCGACCAGTTCTGGATGGTCGTATAACGGCAACGGGCGTTCTTCTTCACGAAGATCTCGACGACGGCCGAGTGCAGCGAGTCGGACGAATAGATCGGCGCGGTGCAGCCCTCGACATAGTGCACATAAGCACCCTCGTCGACGATGATCAGCGTCCGCTCGAACTGGCCCATGTTCTCGGTGTTGATCCGGAAGTACGCCTGCAGCGGGATCTCGACGTGCACACCCGGCGGGACATAGATGAACGAGCCGCCGGACCAGACCGCGGTGTTGAGCGCGGAGAACTTGTTGTCACCGGCCGGGATCGCCTTCGCGAAGTATTCCTCGAACAGCTCCGGATGCTCCCGCAGCGCGGTGTCGGTGTCGAGGAAGATGACGCCCTGGGCCTCGAGCTCCTCGTTGATCTTGTGATAGACGACCTCGGACTCATATTGAGCCGCGACGCCGGCGACGAGGCGCGCCTTCTCCGCCTCGGGGATGCCGAGCTTGTCGTAGGTGTTCTTGATGTCCTCGGGCAGGTCCTCCCAGGTCTGGGCCTGCTTCTCGGTGGAGCGCACGAAATATTTGATGTTGTCGAAGTCGATGCCGTCGAGCTCCGCACCCCACGTCGGCATGGGTTTCTTCTCGAAGAGCTTCAGGCCCTTCATGCGCAGGTCGAGCATCCACTTGGATTCGCCCTTGAGCTGCGAGATCTCCTTGACCACGGCTTCGTTGAGGCCGCGCTTGGCGGTCGCGCCGGCGACATCCGGGTCGGCCCAGCCGTATTCGTATCGGCCCAGTGCCGCCAGCTGCTCGTCCTGGGTGAGGGGTCGCGTGTTGTCGAGCTGGGTCATATCAGGCCTTCTTTCGGAGGGAGTCGGCAGAAATCAGAACAGAACGCGGGATGTGCGTGGTGCAGACACCATCACCGTGGGCGATGGTGGCCAGTCGCTGGACGTGTACGCCCAGCAGCTGCGAGAACAACTTTGTCTCGGCCTCGCAGAGTTGTGGGAAATGCTGCGCGACCTGGGAGATCGGGCAGTGATGCTGGCAGAGCTGCTCGCCCGCCAGCGCCGGCCGCGTCGAGGCCACATAGCCGTCTTCGCTGAGCGCGGCGGCCAGCGCATCGACCGGGTTGCCGTTCGGCTCGTCGGCCCGGAGCTCGCGGTAGCGCTTCTCGACCTGCGTGATCCGGGTCTCGGCCAGCTGGTTGAGGGCGTCGTCGCCCATGATGCTCGTGAGCTGGGCGAGCGCGGCGATCGCCAGATCGTCATACGCCTGGTGGAAGGATTCGCGCCCCGCCTCGGTGAGTTCGAACTCCTTGGCCGGCCGGCCCCGGCCCCGGGCGCCATAGACGCGCCGGTCGCGGCCGATCAGTTCGCCACCGTCGACGAGGTGGCCGAGATGCCGGCGAATGGCAGCCGGTGTAAGGTCCAATCGCTCGGCAAGTTCGTTCGCCGTCGACGGACCCTGTTCCATGATCGACTGCAGCACACGCTGTCGAGTCGAGGCATCGTCGCTCGGAACGAGCGCATCTGCCCGCGCTGCGCCAGACGCGTCGGGCGCGGCCTCTGAGGTCGCGGCGGGACGCGTCAGCACGTCGTCCTGGTTGTCCCGCATGATTTTCACAACACTATTGTTGCGTTATTTCTTCCCTGGTCAACCAAGGTCACCCTAATTTGAACACCCCGGGCCCCGAACCGACGGTCGGCTTGAATGGGTTATGCCCTCCCCCGACCTGCTCGCACAGAGCGCCCGACTGCCCGACGGGCGTCTCCTCGGGTATGCCGAGTTCGGCGATCGGGCGGGCGTTCCTTTCCTCTTCTTCCACGGCGAACCGGGATCCCGGCTGTCGGGTGATCTGCTGGCCTCGCACGCCCGGGCGTGCGGCGTACGCCTGATCGCCGTTGATCGACCGGGGTTCGGGCTGTCGACGTTCCAGGCGGGGCGTACGCGCGCGAACTGGCCTGCGGATGTCGAACATCTCGCCGACATGCTCGATCTGGACCGGTTCGGGGTGATCGGCTGGTCGGCGGGCGGGCCGTACGCCCTGGCGTGCGGTGCGGCGATCCCTCATCGGGTGCGGGCGGTGGGCGTACTCGCCGGCGTCGGCCGCCTCGGCAACTTCGACCCGGCGATGGTCAAGGGCCTGCTCCGGATCCGCCCGGGCGGCAATCTCGACGACCTGCCCGAGGTCATGGCGCGGGCCTGGACCCGGACGCGGGCAGCCGCCGGATCGGGGGTCGAGGCGGCGCAAGAGTCAGCCGGCACGATCGCGGCAGGGATGCGCGAGGCGATGCGGGACGGGCCGGCCGGCGTACTCCACGAACTCCGCCTCCTCGCCCGCTCCTGGGAATTCGACCCGACCACGATCGCCGGTGTCCCCGTGCGGTTCTGGCACGGGAAGGCGGACGCGGTGGTGCCGGCGCGGCATACGCGGCGGCTGGCGGCCCAGCTCCCCGGGTCGCAGGCGACGTTCTATCCGGCGGCCGGGCACGTGTCCTTGCTCACGGTCCACGGCGGAGAGATTCTGCGGGAGCTCCTGCGGGCGTCGGCCTAGACTGTCGGGGTGCCCGACCCCGCCCTTGTCCTCGACCGAATCTCGGTGGAGCGTGCCGGAAAGGCGATCCTCACCGAACTGTCGCTGACGGCCGAGCCCGCGCAGATCACGGCCCTTCTCGGCCCCAACGGCGCCGGCAAGACGACATCGATCCGCTGCTGCACGGGGCTGATGACTCCTGATTCCGGTTCGGTTCACATCTTCGGCAAGGAGCCCGAGGCCGCGACCGCCCAGGGGCTGGTCGGCGTCATGCCCCAGCACACGGGCGCGTGGTCCGGCATCAAACCGCTCGAGCTCCTGGCGTTCCTCGCCGGTCAGCATGCGCATCCCCTGCCCGTGGCGGAGTTGGCGCGTGAGCTGGGGATCGACGCGTTCGCGCGTACGCCCTATCGCCGGCTCTCCGGCGGCCAGCAACAACTCGTCAACCTAGCCGGAGCGCTGATCGGGCGGCCGGCGCTGGTGTTCCTCGATGAGCCGACCGCCGGGCTGGATCCGCATGTGCGGCGTCGCGTCTGGGATCTCGTGCGGCGCCTGCGTGAATCGGGCGTGGCGGTGCTGCTGACCACCCATGCGATGGACGAGGCCGAGTCGCTGGCCGACCGGGTCTGGATCATCGACTGCGGGCGGGTGACCGTGTCGGGCACGGTCCCGGAACTCACCGCGACCCAATCGCTCGAGGACGTGTTCCTCGAGGTGACCTCGGGAGATGTGTCGTGACCGCCCTCGATTTCTCCCCCGCACCCGGAGCGGCCCCCGCGACACAGCGCATCCTGACGCATGCCCGCACCGAGGCGAAGCTGCTTGTGCGCAACGGGGAGCAACTGCTGCTCGCGCTCGTGATCCCGATCGCTGTGCTGGTGGGCGGTCGGTTCCTGGGCGACCGGTTCGGGCTCGACCTGGCCGTCACTGCGCCGTCGGTCCTGGGCCTGGCCCTGTGGTCCACGGGCTTCACGTCACTCGCCATTGCGACCGGTTTCGAGCGGCGCTATGGCGTACTCGAACGCATCGCCTCCACTCCCCTGACCCGCACCGGCTTCCTGGCCGGCAAGGCGAGCGCGCTGATCGCCGTGACGGCGGGGCAGCTGGCGATCCTGGCAGTCGTCGCGCTCGCGCTGGGGTGGCGGCCGGTGTTCTCGCCGGTCGCGGCGGTGGTTGCCGTGGTGGCGTCGGTGCTGGGGCTGGTGGCATACGCGGCGTGGGGGCTCATCCTCGCGGGTACGCTCCGCGCCGAGATCACCCTCGCGCTCGGCAACCTCATCTATCTCGTCATGCTGGCCGTGGGCGCCGTGCTGGTGCCGCTGTCCAGCTATCCGAATGTCACGCACCAGTTCGTGACGCTCCTGCCGACCACCGCGCTCGGAGAGATCCTGCGCGGCGCGGCCCTCGGCACGCCCGTGTGGTGGGGCCTGCCCGTTCTCCTGGTCTGGGCCGTGCTCGGACTTGTTGTCGCCCGAAAGGTGTTCCGATGGATGTCCTGACCTCCGGCTCGAATCGCTCGACGGGAGCGACCGCCTCCGGCGCCGACTTCGGGTGGGGTGCGATGAAGGGCTGGGCCATCAGCTCGCTCATCGGCAACATGGGGCTCATCCTCACCGGCGCGCTCGTGCGACTCACCAAGTCCGGGCTCGGGTGCCCGACCTGGCCGAAATGCACCGACGAAAGCTTCATTCCCGTGGACATGGGGCTGCACGGGGCCATCGAGTTCGGCAACCGGATGCTGACCTTCGCGCTGGTCGCGCTGGCGATCGGCGCGTTCGCGGCGGCGTTGCGGGTGCGCGACAAGGGGGTACGCCGGCCCGACCTGATCAAGCTCTCGGTCATCGCCGGCCTCGGCATCCCCGCCCAGGCGATCATCGGCGGCATCACGGTGCTGACCGGTTTGAACCCCTATGTCGTCGGGCTGCACCTCGTGGTGTCGGTGGCGCTGATCGTGGTTCTGACCCTCCTGGTCCGGCGAGCCCGGCGGATCGAGCCGCGGCCCACGAGCCAGCTCGGCACGCGTCTGGTGCAGGTGAACTTCTGGCTGATCATGGTCGTCGTCGTGCTGGGCGTACTCGTCACCGGCTCCGCTCCCCACGGCGGCGACGCGACCGCCGCTCGCACCGGGTTCGACGTCGAGACTGTCGCGAAGATCCACGCCTGGACCGTGTGGGTGGCGCTGGCCGTCCTCGCGGCCGCATGGTTCGTCACGCGCGCGCGTCAAGTGTTCTGGGTGATCGTCGTGTCGTTGCTTCAGGGTTTGGTCGGATATCTGCAGTATTTCAACGGACTCCCCATCTGGATCGTCGCCCTGCACATGATCGGTGTCGCGATCATTTCGGCCGTTGCGGCCAACATGTTCTGGTCGCTCGGCTGGCGAGCCACTACATCTGGTATGCATGTGACAGATGAGGTTCGTGTTACTGCTCCGTGACATGTAACTCTTAAGTCAAGGTTGAGAGTTTTATCTACTTTTCGTCGGGTTCGTCCCCAAGACTGAAGCACGTCAAGCAAGCACGTCTCCTTCCCCGGACTCGACGAAAAGAGATCACGATGCGCAAGCCCCTGAAGTCCCTTGTCGCCGCCACCGGTGCGGCCTTTGTCATGACCGCCGGTTTTGCCGCCCCGGCGCTCGCTGCGCCTGCCAGCCCTGATGGCACCTCGCAGAATGTGTCGATCGTGCGTACGCCTTACACGGCTAGCCACAGCTACGTGCTGGGGGGTAGCGAGACTCGCAACTCCGGCGCCTGGACCTGCGGCGAGTTCCGCATGGACGGCTGGGGACCGGCCTCCCCCGCGTGGCGCCTCGCCGTCGGCACCGAGTACGCCCAGCCCGATGGTGTGACGATCACCATGCCGACCTCGGGCGAAGGCTGGACCATGAACACCTGGGCCGGCGCCTTCCCCGGTTTCGGCAGCGCTGAGCATCCCACCTATGTCCGACTGGACAGCCTCTCCAGCCCTGAGCACCCGGATGGCTTCACCTACATGGCGGACCAGTCGACTCGTGTCATGGTCACCAACCTGGGCGCCACCGTCAACATCCAGACCGGCCCCCTGGCTGCTGGCGAATACTTCAACGCAACCTTCCCGGTGACCTATGCGGACGGGGTGACCACCGGGGACACCCTCAGCAACAGCGCCACCATCCAGCAGGCCTGCGAGACCCCGGCCCCGTCGACCGACCCGACGACCGACCCGTCGACCGGCCCGACGACGCAGCCGACCCATCCGGTCCGCCCGGCCCCGGACAAGGACAAGCACATCAAGAAGGTCAACTCCGGTGGCGTTGAAGAGGGCGGCAGCGGCCTGATCGCTCTCGGCCTCGGCGCCGCGGCCCTCGGCGGTCTGGCCGTGTACGGCCGTCGTCGCAGCAACCGCTGACCCAACCGCACCAGCGGGCCCACGCCCGGGGCGCAGTCCCGGCGTACCCAATGAGCGAAGCGAACCCCGATCTCCCTCGCGGAGGTCGGGGTTCGCCGCGTTTCCCGGGTGTCCTCCACGAAAAACGGGGTGAGGGCGTTCACACTTGTTCCGTGCCCTCCGCGACTCAGCGCCGGTCGACCCGGCGCCCTTCCCCTTCCGGACCGCACGGCCTGCGCGTCGGCGGCGCCATTCTCGCCGTCCTGGTCCTGATCATCTCCACGATCGTGCTGACGGGCTATGCCCGCGCCCGCAACGTTCCCGAGAGCTCCGGTGGCGCAAGTCAGCCCACGGTGACCCGCATTTCGAGCCTGGGCCTCAACGTGCCGACCGTGCCGATCCTGGAGCAGGACGCAGTCCTCGACCCGCCGTCCAACCCGAAGGAAGCGGGCTGGTGGGCCAACGGCGCGATGCCGGGTGCTCGTCAGGGCAGCGCCGTGATCACCGCCCACAAGATCCACGGCGGCGGCGGCGCGTTCGACGACCTCGAGAAGCTCAAGCGCGGGGCGCTTATCACCGTGGATACGCAGCGTGGCGTACAGAACTATGAAGTCGTGTCGGTCAACCACTACGACCGCGAGCAGTTCGCCGAGAAGTCGGCCGACCTGTTCAGCACCGACGGCGAGCCGCGCCTGGTCCTCATCACCTGTCGCGACTGGAACGGCAAGGACTGGGAGGGCAACACCGTGGTCATCGCCCGCCCGGGGAGCCGCTGAGGCGTACGCCCGGCCCCCGTCCATCCCAGGGATCGCACGTCCCAACACGAACGCAGGCACTTCGCAACGTGTACGCCACCTCCCGCGCCGGATGCCCGGACTTCGCGACGTGAATGCTCGCACTTCCCGACGTGTCCGTAGCATCCCTACCTGATTCGCTCCTTCCGACGTTGCGCCATGTCGGAAGGTGGCTTCGATGTCGTGGGGTGGCGTACACGTCGTGAAGTCCAGGGACTCTGGGTGAGGGAAGTGGATTCCGGGTTGGGAAGTCACCCGTTCCCGGAGTTCGATCGGCGGCGCTCGCGCTTCCGCTGCGTAAGCTACTTATGTAATAGGGGTAGCACCGGGCCTGGCCGGGTCTGGTGTGAGGTGTCCGGGTCAGACGCTCGTTGTGGAAGCTGCCGGTGTCGTATTGGCTCTGAATTGGTTTGCGCTGGCCCGGGCACCGCAGGGCCGGGAGAGGCTCAAGAGGGGAATGCCCAGCTCGAAGTAGCGTTGCCCTTCCTGCCCGATCGTCCACAACACGATGAGGCAAGGAGGCCGACATGACAGCCACGACGAGCCGCCCGGTGGTGATCGGGATGGATCCCCATAAACGATCGATGACGATCGAGATCATGGACCGCGACGAAACCGTTCTGGGCACGGGCCGGTTCACCACCGACCAGGCCGGAGTGACCGCGATGCTCAAGCACGTCAGGGCCTGGCCCCAGCGGGTCTGGGCGATCGAGGGCAGCAACGGGGTGGGGCGTCCGATCGCGACCCGGCTGGCCACGGCCGGGGAAACCGTGGTGGATGTGCCGACCAAACTGTCGGCCCGGGTCCGGGTCTATGCCACCGGTAATGCCCGCAAGACCGATGACACCGATGCCCATGCCATCGCGTTGGCCGGGGCCGGGTCGACCAGCTCCGGCCGGTGGTGCCCGACGAAACCCGGACCGTGTTACGGATCCTGTCCGACCGGCGTCGAGCCCTGGCCACCGACCGCACCCGGACCGTGGCCCAGCTGCATCACCTGCTCAGCGAACTCGTCCCCGGCGGGGCCCCCACCCGCTTATCGGCGACCCGGGCCACCGCCCTGGTCCAGAGCGTGCGAGCCGGTACCGCGTCGCAGAAAATGCTGAAACGGATGGCCCGGGAACTGATCGATGACATCCGCCGGATCGACCAGCGCAAACACGCCCTGGACCTCGAGATCACCGAGCTGGTCGACACCACCGGCACCCGGTTGCGGGAGTTGCGCGGGATCGGCCCGCTCGGTGCGGCCTGGCTGCTGGTCGAGGTCGGCTGAACCGCCCCGGGTTGCGTGGAGGGCGTGTTATCCCGGAACCGGCTGGTTCTGGGGGTTGACGGCAGCGTAATACGCCGCTTCGTACTCGGTGGGTGGGACGTAGCCGATGCTGCTGTGGAGTCGGCCGGTGTTGTACCAGTCGACCCACATCAAGGTCGCCAGTTCGAGCTCATCAACGGTCTTGAACGGGCCGTCGATCTTCACACACTCGGCCTTGTACAAACCGATCACCGACTCAGCCATCGCATTGTCATAGGAATCGCCCACGGTGCCGATCGAGGCGAGCGCGCCGGCTTCGGCGAGTCGGTCGGCGTAGCGGATCGCCGTGTACTGAGTGCCGGCATCGCTGTGGTGCACGACCCCACGAGGATCGTGACCGGCACGTTCCCGCACCCACAACGCCATCTCCAACGCATCCAGAGGCAGCTCGGTCGGCATCCGGTGATGGGTCCGCCAACCAACAATCCGCCGGCTGTACACGTCTGTGACGAACGCAGTGAAACCCATCCCCGACCACGTGGGCACGTAGGTGAAATCGACGATCCACAGCTGATTCGGCCGAGCAGCGGTGAAATCGCGTTGCACCAGATCCTCTGGGCGGGGCGCGGACGGATCCGACTTCGTAGTGCTGAACCGCTTGCCGCGCACCACACCCTGCATCCCATGGGTCCGCATCAACCGCTCCACCTGACAACGCGGCGCCGCGACGCCATCACGCTTCAGCAGGTGCCACATCTTGCGATAGCCCGCCACCCCGCGACCCTTCGTCTTGTCGGCCTGGACCGCTTCGATCTGCTCCCACACATACGCATCCGACAAGGCACGTTTCGACACCGGTCGCCGCTTGTGGGCGTAATAGCCAGACGGGGCGATCGGCACACCATGCTCGCTCAGCACACGGCAGATCGGCTCGACCCCGAACCGGTCCCGATGGTCATCGACGAACGCGACTACCACGGCAAACGCGGGTCGAGCTCCCGCGCGAAGAAACTCGAAGCCGCCAACAAGATCTCATTCGCCCGCTTCAACTCCCGCACTTCCTGCTCCAACTCACGGATCTTCCTGGCATCCTCCGTGGTGGTGCCGGGCCGGGTGCCTGCATCAATATCGGCCTGCTTCACCCACCCACGCAGCGTGTCGGGATTCACCCCCACCCGAGTGCCGATCCGCTTCACCGCCGCGTTCATCGACAACTCCGGATCCTCCAAACGAGCCTCGGCAACAAGCCGCATCGCCCGCTCCCTCAACTCCTGAGGGTACTTACGTGGTGCTGACATGGTCTGCATCCTTCCGTGGAATCAGACCCTCCACGCAACCCGGGGCGGTTCATTGCATAGCGCGCCACGCGCACCCAGGCGTACGCCAAGACCTCAGAAGATCAGCGGATCGACCGCTGCAGCGAGGAAGATCAGCGCCAGATAGCTGTTGGACCAGTGGAACAGGCGCATGGGCTTGAGAGCGGCATCATGCGCCCCGGCCCGAGCGCGGCGCAGCAGGTTGACCGCCTCGACGATGAACACGAGACCACCGATGCCGGCCACGAGCGGATAGAGCCAGCCGGTGCCCGCCGCGGGCCACAGGGTCATGGACACGGCGACCATGAGGACCGAATAGATCAGGATGCGCCAGGCCACGCGGGGGGCGGACATGACAACGGGCAGCATGGGTACGCCGGCGTTGGCGTAGTCCTCGCGATAGCGGAACGCCAGCGCCCAGGTGTGGGGCGGGGTCCAGAGGAAGACGATCGCAAAGAGGATCAGCGGCGGCAGGGCGACCGAGTTGGTCACCGCCGTCCAGCCGATGAGGGGCGGGAAGCAACCGGCGATGCCGCCCCAGACGATGTTCTGCGACATGTTGCGCTTGAGCCACATCGTGTAGACGAGGACATAGAACGCGTTGGCCACGAGCGCGAGGATCGCGGAGAGCCAGTTGACGAACACCGCGAATACGACGGTCGCCAGGATGCCCTGCACGATGCCGAAGAGAGTGCCGTTGAGCGGAGCGACCTGGTGGCGCGGCATGGGCCGACGCCGCGTACGCCGCATCTTCTCGTCGATGTCACGATCGAGAACACAGTTGAAGGTGTTGGCGCTGCCCGCAGCGAGCGTGCCGCCCACGAGGGTCCAGAACACGAGCACCAGGTTCGGCACACCACCCGCCGCCAGAAACATCGCCGGAGCGGTGGTGACGAGCAGGAGCTCGATGATGCGGGGCTTCGTCAGGGCCACATAGGCCTTCACCACATCCAGCCACGAGGCGCCCTCAGCCGTCGGTGAAAACTCGGCGGTGGATTCGACGTGCAAGCGCGACACAAGACCTCTTCTGGGACTCTTCCTCCGACCGGGCACCGGTCTGCAATTCGATGCTGGGCACCGCTGACCGTGGCAGTCTACGCCAGCTGTCCAGTTCGGGCCCCAATTCATGCCGTGGAATGAAAGTGGGTCCGACACACACTCTTAGCCCGGGGCAGTAGTGTCGGACCGGGTGCGGCTGCAGGACCCCACACCGCCTCCCCGGGCACCCGCCGCGATTGAAAGGACCCCGCGTGACCAACACAAGCCTCTATCCCGACGGCTGGACCGATCTCGACTCCCGAGCGGTCGACACGGCTCGCCTGCTGGCGGCCGATGCGGTGCAGAACGTGGGCAACGGACATCCGGGCACGGCCATGAGCCTCGCCCCTGCCGCATACCTCCTCTTCCAGAAGGTCATGCAGCACAATCCGGCCAATCCCGAGTGGCCCGGCCGCGACCGATTCGTGCTGTCGTGCGGTCACTCGTCCCTGACGCTCTATTGCCAGCTCTATCTGGGCGGGTTCGGGCTCGAGCTCGACGATCTCAAGGCACTGCGCACCTGGGGCTCGAAGACACCGGGTCACCCCGAATACATGCACACCCCCGGCGTCGAGACCACGACCGGTCCGCTCGGCACCGGTGTCGGCAACGCGGTCGGCATGGCCATGGCGGCCCGCCGCAAGCGCGGCCTGTTCGACCCCGATACCGCGCCCGGGCAGTCGATCTTCGACCACGAGATCTATTGCATCGCCTCCGACGGCGACCTCCAGGAGGGCGTCTCCGGTGAGGCCTCCTCGCTCGCGGGTACGCAGCGTCTCGGCAACCTCACCGTCATCTGGGACGACAACCGCATCTCGATCGAGGATGACACGCGCATCGCGTTCAGCGAGGACGTGGCGCTGCGCTACACGGCGTACGGCTGGCACGTGCAGACCGTCGACTGGCTGGGTGACGGCGAATACACCGAAAACGTCGCCGCACTGAACGACGCCCTCGCCGCCGCCAAGCAGGTCACCGATCGCCCCAGCTTCATCCAGCTGCGCACGATCATCGCGTGGCCCGCACCCGAGGCCCAGGGCACGGGCGCGTCCCATGGTTCGGCGTTGGGTGCCGACGAGATCGCCGCGACCAAGAAGCTCCTGAAGTTCGACACCGACAAGAACTTCAACGTCGAGGACGACGTCATCAAGCACACCCGCGAGCTGGTCGAGCGCGGCAAGGCCCTCCAGTCGGAGTGGGACAAGAAGTTCGCCGACTGGCGCGAGGCGAACCCCGAGCGGGCCGAACTCTTCGACCGCCTCGGTCGCCGCGAGCTCCCCGAGGGCTGGGACGCCGAACTGCCGGTCTTCGAGGCCAGCGAGAAGGGCGTGGCCACGCGCGCTGCGTCGGGCAACTTCCTCACCGCCGCGGCCAAGCAGCTCCCCGAGCTCTGGGGCGGCTCCGCCGACCTCGCCGGCTCCAACAACACCACCCCCAAGGGCGAGCCGAGCTTCCTGCCGGCCGATCGTCAGTCGGAGATGTTCTCCGGCAACGAATATGGCCGCGTGCTCCACTTCGGCATCCGCGAGCACGGCATGGGCGCGATCATGAACGGCATCGCCCAGCACGGCAGCACCCGCGTCTACGGCGGCACGTTCATGGTCTTCTCCGACTACATGCGCGCCCCCGTCCGCCTGGCCGCCATCATGGGTCTGCCCGTCACCTATGTCTGGACCCACGACTCCGTGGGTGTCGGCGAGGACGGCCCGACCCACCAGCCGATCGAGCATCTCAGCGCGCTCCGCGCGATCCCCGGCCTCGATGTGGTGCGCCCCGCCGATGCCAACGAGACCGTGGCGTGCTGGAAGGTCGTCCTCGGTCACACCGACCGCCCGGCGGCTCTCGCGCTGACCCGCCAGAACGTGCCGACCTTCCCGCGCGGCACCGATGGCTTCGCCGGCCTCGAGAATGTCGCCCGCGGCGGCTACGTCCTGAAGGACTGCGACGGCACTCCCGACGTCGTGTTGATCGCGACCGGCTCCGAGGTGCAGTACGCGGTGACCGCCGCCGACCGCCTCAACGCCGCCGGGACCAAGGCGCGAGTCGTCTCGATGCCCTGCCGCGAATGGTTCGACGAGCAGGACGATACCTATCGCGAATCGGTCATCCCGCCGGCCGTGAAGGCCCGCGTGACCGTCGAAGCCGGCATCGCGATGTCGTGGAACGACCTGCTCGGCGATGCCGGGCGTGCCGTCTCGGTCGAGCACTTCGGCGCTTCCGCCGCCGGCGGCCTCATGTTCGAGAAGCTGGACTTCACCGCCGACGCCGTGGAGGCCGCCGCCAAGGAATCCCTGGCCGCCGCCCAGTCGTCGTGGGCCCGACTCCCCCGCCGCGCGCATGGCCGTGTCGGCACCGCTGACAAGTACGTCTCCTGACCCTCACCTCGTGAAGGAAACGACATGAATATCCGACTGAAGAACCTCGCCGACGCGGGCATCTCCATCTGGCTGGACGACCTCTCCCGGGAACGCCTCGTCTCGGGCAACCTCGCCGAGATGATCACCGAGAACTCGGTCTCCGGCGTCACGACCAACCCCACGATCTTCGCGGCAGCCCTCGCCAAGGGCGAGGCGTACGCCGAACAGGTCGCCTCCCTCAAGGCCGACGGCGCCGAACTCGACGACGTCATCAAGGCCCTCACCACCACAGACGTCCGCGATGCCTGTGAGCTGTTCGCCGACGTCTATGCCTCCTCGGGCGGCTATGACGGCCGGGTGTCCATCGAGGTCGAGCCCGGCCTCGCGCGCGACACCGAAGGCACCATCGCCCAGGCCGAGGAACTGGCCCGGATGGTCGGCAAGGAGAACGTGCTGATCAAGATCCCGGCGACCAAGGAGGGCCTCCCGGCCATCACCGCGACGATCGCCAAGGGCATCTCGGTCAACGTGACCCTGATCTTCGCCCTCGATCGCTATGCCGAGGTCATCGACGCCTATCTCGAGGGTCTCGAGCAGGCGGCCGAGAACGGCATGGATCTCGCCAAGATCCACTCGGTCGCGTCGTTCTTCGTGTCCCGCGTGGACAGCGAGGTCGACAAGCGCCTGGCCGGGATCGGCACCGAGGAGGCCACCACGCTCAGGGGCAAGGCGGGCGTCGCGAACGCGCGGCTGGCGTACGCGCTGTATCAGGAGCGGTTCGGCAGCGATCGCTTCGAGGCGCTGAAGGTGAAGGGCGCCAATCAGCAGCGCCCGCTGTGGGCCTCGACTGGTGTCAAGGATCCGGCGTACCCCGACACCCTCTATGTCACCGAGCTCGTCGCCGCTCCGTGCGTGAACACGATGCCGGAGAAGACGATGGAGGCGTTCGCCGACCACGGCGAGGTCACCGGTGACACCATCACGCCCAATATCGAAGGCGCCCGCCAGGAGATGGCAGCCCTGGCCGCTGTCGGCATCGACTTCGACGATGTCGTGAAGGTCCTCGAGGACGAGGGCGTGGACAAGTTCGTGGTGAGCTGGGACGAGTTGGTGGCAACCGTCCGTGGAGCCGTGGCCGAGGCCTGAGAGGCTGTCGTCATGGGACAGTCCAACCGTGTCGTGGTGACTTGCGCCGATCGAGCGCATGTCGCCGCGACCGTAGCGGTCCAACTCCGGGCCGCGATCAGCGATCTGCAGGCAGACCACGATCGCGTGGTCCAGCTGTGCCTGACGGGCGGGCGGATCGCCAACGAGGTCTATCGCCAGCTCGCCGGCGATCAGGAAGACCAGTCCGGCGTCGTCGACTGGCGACGGGTCGAGTTCTGGTGGGGCGACGAGCGCTATGTGGCGACCGAGAGCCCCGACCGGAATGCCGGCCAGAGCCTTGCGCTGCTGGCGGCGTCAATCCCCCTGGATGCGGCGCGGGTGCATCCGATGCCGTCGCGTGGCATGGGGTACGCCGACCTGCAGCAGGCGGCGCTGCACTATGCGTCCGACCTGGGCGACACAGTCTTCGACATCTGTCTGCTCGGCATGGGTGAGGACGGCCACGTCGCCTCGCTCTTCCCCGATCATCCGTCGTTCGACCCGCAGGCCGCCACGCACGTCATCGGGGTCACCGACTCCCCCAAGCCCCCGCCGGATCGGCTGTCGCTGACACTGCCGGTGCTGAACGCCTCGAGCCAGGTCTGGCTGATCGTGGCCGGCGACGACAAGGCAGCATCCGCAGCCCGGGCCATCAGCGGGGACGTCACGCTGCCGGCCGGAGCCGTGGAGGGCCGCGACCGCACCGTGTGGTTCATCGATGCGGACGCAGCGCGGGATCTGGCTCAGTAGATCACTTCGCCGCGGGCCCGCCGCTGGCGCAGGGCCTCGAGGGCCTCGGTGAGGATGGCGTCGGCCTCGTCGTCGGAACGACGCTCCTTCACATACGCCAGATGCGTCTTGTAGGGCTGCGTCTTCGGCGGGGGCGGCGGGTTCTCGGAGTCGAGGTTAGCCGGGAGGCCGCAGCGCGGGCAGTCCCACTGCTCGGGCACCTGGGCGTCGGCGGCGAACGCCGGCCGGGTCTCATGCCGGTTGGCGCAGAAATAGGAGACATAGAGCCGCGGTGCGGCGTCTCCCCGCTCCGCCTCGCCCATGGGCCCGGCGCCGACGCGGCTGCCACGAATGGCGCTCCCACCTACCACGTGTGTTCTCCCTTGAGTGTCCGGCCTCGGCCGGGTAGTCGTGCAGGTCTTGCGGCCGCGCGGAAACCCGGCCGAGCAAGAGAAGATGTCAGGATGTGAACCGATAGAGCGCCAAGAGGCCCAGCACGGTGGCGAACCAGATGAGGCCCACGATGATCGTCAACCGGTCAAGGTTGCGTTCGGCCATCGACGTGCCACCCAGCGAGGTGGACATGCCGCCACCGAAGAGATCCGACATGCCGCCACCGCGTCCCTTGTGCAGCAACACCGTCAGCGCGAGGACCAGGCTGGTCACAACGAGCACGATCGACAGCGTCAGGATGGGCCATGACATGGCCAGCGGCACAGGAATCACGGCGCAACTTTAACCCCCGGTTTTCTGAACACCAAACCCCGCGATGGGCGTGGACGCGGTTCCTACACTCAGTGGATGGGGTTTGTGCAACGGCAACTCGGTCTGGCGCTTCGCGCGCGGGTGGCCGGCGAGGGTGCGGTGGGTCGTTCGGCGGAGATCTGGGGTACGCCCGGTCCGCGCCGCTTCTCATCCGCCGACCCGATCTGGCGCGTGCACGACAACGCGTCGATGTATGCAGGAGGCATCGCCGCCCTCCTTCTCCAGTCGCTCCACCCGCAGGCCATGGCCGGGGTGGCCGGACACAGCGGCTACAAGTCCGACCCCTGGGGGCGGCTGCAGCGCACGGCCGACTACATCGCAGCGACCACGTTCGGCACCGACGAGATCGCCGAGGCGTCGTTCGCGAAGGTCCGGTCGATCCACTCCCGGGTGCGGGGCAAGGACTATTTCGGTCGGCCCTATCGCGCCGATGATCCCGACCTGTTGCGCTGGGTCGGGACCGCTGAGGCGTACGCCTTCCTGACGGCGTTCCAGCGGTTCGCCCGCGCTCCCCTGTCGAGAGCCGACGCGGACACCTATGTCGCGCAGGCGGGCGTACTCGCGGCGGAACTCGGTGCCACCGATATGCCGACCACGGTGGCGCAGCTGGACGCCGCGCTGACGGCGTACCGGCCGCACCTCGTCGCCACGCCCGCCGCCCGCGAGGCGGCCGATTTCCTGCTGAAGGAGCCGCCGCTGCCGCTGGCGGCGCGCGGAGGGTACGCCCTGCTCGCCGCCGGTGCGGTCGCGCTGCTGCCGGACTGGGCACGGGAGGCACTCGACCTGCCGCTCTCCCCCATGGCCATGCGGCTCGGCGAGGGCGCCGGAAAAAGCGCGACCGCGATGGTGGCCTGGGGGCTCGCCGGGTTGTCCGACGAATCCGCCCGGGCCGACCACCGCGGTCGTTCCCAGCGCTGACCGGGTCAGCGATCAGGCATAGAACATCGCGATCTTCGCGAACTCCTCGGCCTTCAGGCTGGCGCCACCGACGAGGCACCCGTCGACGTCGGGCATCGCCATGATCTCGGCGACGTTGTCGCCCTTGACCGAACCGCCGTACTGAATCCGCACGGCATCGGCGACGTCGATGTGACGCTCCTCGGCGATGAACCGACGGATCGCCCCACACACTTCCTGGGCGTCCTCCGGGGTCGCCACCTCGCCGGTGCCGATGGCCCAGACGGGCTCATACGCAATGACCACCTTGGCGATGTCCTCGCCCGGCAGGCCACGCAGCGAACCCTGCACCTGCTCGAGGGTGTAGGGCACCTGGGCACCCTCCTTGCGGATGTCGAGCCCCTCGCCGACACACACGATCGGGATCATGCCCGCGGAGAGCACCTTGCTGACCTTCTCGCGCACGATGGCGTCGGTCTCGTTGTGATATTGACGGCGCTCGGAGTGGCCAACGACGACATATTGGCAGTTGAGCTTGGCCAGCATCCCTGCGGAGACCTCACCGGTGTAGGCGCCGGACTCGTGCGTCGACACGTCCTGGGCGCCGAAGCCGATCGGCAGTTTGTCGCCCTCGATCAGGGTCTGCACGGTGCGCAGGTCGGTGAAGGGCGGCAGGACG
Organism: Propionibacteriaceae bacterium ZF39; assembly: GCA_039565995.1. Lineage (GTDB taxonomy): Bacteria > Actinomycetota > Actinomycetes > Propionibacteriales > Propionibacteriaceae > Enemella > Enemella fulvus. The sequence goes on from CP154795.1 coordinate 2,794,075, forward strand.
ACCACTTCGGAACGCTTCGCGTCGTGCTTCATGTCCTTGAGGGTCCAGGCCAGCTTCTGCACCAGGCCGTTGGCCTCGACATGATCGAGATTCATCTTCCAGTTGCCCGCCATGATCGGCAGGCGCATCTTCTGAGTCACGTGGAATCTTTCCTTGGTTGATCAGTTGGCGTCGAGAACGGCGAGCCCGGGCAGTTCCTTGCCCTCGAGATATTCGAGCGAGGCGCCGCCGCCGGTGGAGATGTGGCCGAAGTCGTCGTCGGCGAACCCGAGGGCGCGGACGGCCGAGGCCGAATCGCCACCGCCGACGACCGAGAGGCCGTCGACCTTGGTGAGGGCCTCGGCGACTTCACGGGTGCCGTTGGCGAAGGCCGCCATCTCGAACACGCCCATGGGCCCGTTCCAGAACACGGTGTGGGCCGTCCGGATCACGTTGGCGAACGCGGTCGCCGACTCGGGGCCGATGTCGAGACCCATCTGGTCGGACGGCATCTCGTCGGCGGCACACACGGTCGGGGGCGCATCGGCCTTGAACTCCGGGGCCACGACGACGTCGGTCGGCAGGATGATCTCCTTGCCGAGCTTCTCGGCCTCGGCCAGATAGTTCCGGCAGGTCTCGACCTGGTCCTCCTCGAGCAGCGACGTGCCCACCTCGTGGCCGTTCGCCTTCAGGAAGGTGAACAGCATGCCGCCGCCGATGACGAGCGTGTCGGCGGTCTTGAGCAGGTTGTCGATGACCTTCAGCTTGTCGGAGACCTTCGAGCCGCCGAGCACGACGACATAGGGGTTCTTGGTCTCGGTTGTCAGCTGCTTGAGGACCTGGACTTCCTTCTCGACCAGGAGCCCTGCGGCGTTCGGCAGGAGCTTGGCGACGTCATAGACCGACGCCTGCTTGCGGTGCACCACACCGAAACCGTCGGACACGAACACGTCGGCGCCCAGGCCGGCGTACTTCTTCGCCAGCTCGGCGCGCTCGGCCTCGTCCTTGGATTCCTCGGCGGGCTCGTAGCGGACGTTCTGGAGCATCATCACCTCGCCCGCCTGCAGGGCGGACGCGAGCTGCTGCGCGGAGTCACCGACGACGTCATCGGCCAGCTTCACCTCGACACCGAGCAGTTCGCCGAGGCGGGCAGCGGCCGGGGCGAGGGAGAACTTCGGGTTGACCTGGCCCTTGGGGCGGCCCAGATGGGCCATCACGATGACGCCGGCGCCGGCGTCGAGAAGAGCCTTGAGGGTGGGGACGGAGGCGCGGATGCGGCCGTCGTCGGTAATGGTCTCGCCGTCGAGCGGCACATTGAGGTCGCAGCGGATGAGGACCTTCTTGCCGGACAGGTCGCCGAGGTCAGCGATGGATTTCACGTGTCAGCCTTCCTTGGGTGGTCGTGAATGAATGAGGGGCGGCGTACGCCTGAGCACACGGAGAATTCACGCGTGGGGCGCCCCCCAACCGGACGCGTGGGACGACGACGGGGCCGCCGCTGGTGCGAACGGCCCCGTCATTCGGGTGTCTCAGAGCTTGGAGCCGACCAGGGCGGTGAGGTCGACGAGGCGGCAGGAGTAGCCCCACTCGTTGTCATACCACCCCAGCACCTTGACCAGGTTGCCGCTGACCTTGGTGAGGCCGGCGTCGAAGATGCACGAGGCCGGGTCGGTCTCGATGTCCTTGGACACGATCGGGTCCTCGGTGTAGACGAGAACGCCCTTCATCGGACCCTCAGCGGCCTTCTTGACGGCGGCGTTGACCTCTTCGACGGTGACCTCACGGCTGGCCTCGAAGGTGAGGTCGGTGGCCGAACCGGTCGGGGTCGGCACGCGCATGGCGTAGCCGTCGAGCTTGCCCTTGAGCTCCGGGAGGACCAGCGACACGGCCTTGGCCGCACCGGTGGTGGTCGGAACCATGTTCAGCGCGGCAGCGCGCGAACGACGGAGGTCCTTGTGGGGGCCGTCCTGGAGGTTCTGATCCTGGGTGTAGGCGTGGATGGTGGTCATCAGGCCCTTGACGATGCCGATCTCGTCGTTGAGAGCCTTGGCCATCGGCGCCAGGCAGTTGGTGGTGCAGGACGCGTTGGAGATGATCGTGTGCTTCTCGGCGTCATAGAGATCGTCGTTGACACCCATCACGATGGTGATGTCCTCATTCTTCGCCGGGGCGGAGATGATGACCTTCTTGGCACCCGCGTCGATGTGGGCCTTGGCCTTGGTGGCGTCGGTGAAGATGCCGGTCGACTCGATCACGATGTCGGCACCGAGCTCGCCCCACGGCAGGTTGGTCGGATCCTTCTCGGCGAAGGCTTTGAACGTCTTGCCGCCGGCGGTGATGGACTCGTCGTCATAGGTGACGTCACCGTCGAAGCGACCGAGGATGGAGTCGTATTTGAGCAGGTGGGCCAGAGTCTTGTTGTCGGTCAGGTCGTTGACGCCGACAACTTCGATGTCAGCGCCGGTCTCGACCAGCGCGCGATAGAAGTTGCGGCCGATGCGGCCAAATCCGTTGATGCCAACCTTGACGGTCATGTGCTTGGTGCTCCTTAAGGCTTCGTCACCCCATGAAAACAGGGGGCGTTCGGACACTCTCACCCTATCGAAGCATCTCAATCGCCTGCGCACCGGGAGTTGGAATGATTGCCCCTCCCGGACACCGCGTCAAGGGGTGTTCGGCGAGCCCCGTTGCGCGATCGGGGTCACTCGTCGAGCAGGTCCGGAGACAGGCCCGCTTCGGTCGACGGGATGCCCAGTTCGAGCGCCCGCTTGTCGGCCGTGGCGAGCAGCCGCCGGATGCGCCCGGCCACCGCGTCCTTGGTGAGCGGAGGCTGGTGGAGCTGGCCCAACTCTTCGAGCGAGGCCTGCTTGTGTTCGATGCGCAGGACCCCGGCCGCGCGCAGGTGATCCGGGACCTCCTGGCCCAGGATCTCGAGCGCCCGCTCCACGCGTGCTGCGGCTGCGACGGCGGCCCGCGCCGAACGACGCAGGTTGGCATCGTCGAAGTTGGCGAGGCGGTTGGCCGACGCCCTCACCTCGCGGCGCTTGCGGCGTTCCTCCCAGATCTTCAGGCACTGCACGGCACCCAGCTTGGTGAGCATGGCCGCGATGGCGTCGCCGTCCCGGATGACGACCCGGTCGATGTTGCGGACCTCCCGCGCCTTGGCGGGGATCTCGAGTCGGCGGGCGGCGCCGACGAGGGCCAGCGCGGCCTCGGGGCCCGGGCAGGTGACCTCGAGCGACATCGAACGCCCCGGCTCGGTCAGCGAACCGTGGGCCAGGAAGGCTCCGCGCCATGCGGCGACGCTGTCACAGGTGCCACCGCTGACGACCTGGGCGGGCAGGCCGCGAGCGGGCCGACCATGCGTATCGATCAGGCCCGTCTGCCGGGCGAGCGCCTCCCCCTCGCGATAGACGCGAACGACATAGCGCGTGCCGCGGCGGATGCCGGAGCCGTTGACCACGACCATGTCGGATTCGTGGCCGAACACGTCCATGATCGCTGTGCGCAACCTGCGGGCCGCCGCGCCGGTGTCGAGCTCCGCCTCGATGACGATCCGGCCACCGGCCAGGTGCAGCCCTCCGGCGAACCGCAGCGTGGCGGCGACCTCCGCACGTCGGCAGCACGGCTTGGTCACCGGGATCGTCGCCAGCTCCGCCTTCACCTGCTGGGTCAGCGCCATTTGGGTCCTCCGCTCGTCGGGCCAGGATGGGCAGGAGCGTACGCCGTCCGCACGACCGGATGCGCCCCCGCGCCCGGCAGCCTACCCGCTACAGCCCGAACACCTCGGCATAGATGGAAGCCAGACGAAGCGGATCATGGCGGGGCGTGCCGTCGCGCATGGCCAGATCGGCGATGACGAGCCGGGCACCGAGCGATTCGGCGTACCCCGCCAGATGGCGGTCCTCCCCGGCGAAATCGACATCGGCGATCACGAAATCGAGCCGGAGCTGAGGAGCGTGATCGGCGAGGATCTCGAGATGCTGGCTGGCCGAATAGCCGTCTGTTTCGTCGGCCGGCTGGACGTTGAGCGTCAGAATGCGTTTTGCCGGTGTCCGGACCAGCGCATCGGCCAGCTCCGGCACCAGCAGATGGGGAATGACCGACGTGAACCAGGAGCCGGGGCCGAGGACGACGAAGTCGGAGGCTCCGACCACCTCGATGACCTCGGGGCGGGCCGGCGGGTCGTGTGGTTCGAGCCGGATGCCGCGTACCTCACCCCAGGTCTTCGCCGCCTGCGACTGGCCGCGGATCTCGGAGATCTCGTCGGGATGCATCGGATCGAGGCCGATCACCTCGGCCACGATGTCGAGGGGCACCGATGACATCGGCAGCACGCGACCCTTGGCGTTGAGGAGCTCCCCCACCAGGTCGAGGCCGGCCACGGGATCGCCCAGCTTCTCCCACAATCCGGCGATCAGCAGGTTGCCGATGGCGTGGCCGCCCAACGGCCCGTCGCCGCCGAACCGCGACTGCAGCACATCGGCCCACGTCCGACCCCAGTGGTCGTCGCCGCAGAGAGCCGCGAGGGCCATGCGCAGGTCACCGGGCGGCAGACAGTCGAACTCGGCGCGCAGGCGCCCCGACGATCCTCCGTCGTCGGCGACCGTGACCACGGCGGTCAGCCGGTCGGTGATGCGGCGCAACGCGGTCAGCGACGCATGCAGCCCGTGACCGCCGCCGAATGCAGTGACCGCCGGCAGGCGATCGAAGGCCAAGTCGAACCGACGCCTCATTCCTTGCCCACATCCCGGTGCATCACCTTGGTCGGCACGCCGGTCTCCCGGAGCCGACGCCCGAGTTCCTCGGCCATGGCGGTCGAACGATGCTTGCCGCCCGTGCAGCCGATCGCGATGGTGGCGAAGCGCTTGCCTTCAGTGAGGTAACCCTCGGCCACCGTGTCGAGGAGGGTCTCCAACTGCCCGAGGAACGGGCCGGCGGCGGGCTGGCGCAGCACGTATTCGCTCACCGGCCTGGTCAGGCCGGTGTGGGGCCGCAGCTCGGGGACCCAATGGGGGTTCGGCAGGAACCGCACATCGATCACCATGTCGGCATCGACCGGCAGGCCGTTCTTGAAGCCGAACGACATCAGGGTCACGCGCAGGCGATCGGACGTGTCGCCGCCGTAGGCATGGGACACCCGGGCGGCGAGCTGGTGCACGTTCATCCGCGAGGTATCGATCACCAGGTCCGCGGCGGCCCGCAGCGTGGCGAGCAGCTCGCGTTCCCGGCGTACGCCGTCGAGCAGGCGGCCGTCGCCCTGGAGCGGATGGGGCCGGCGGGAGGACTCCTGCCGGGCCACGATGACATCGTCGGAGGCCTCGATGAACAGGATTTCGGGGGTGGTCCCGGCGGCCTCGAGCTCGGCGAAGACCCCGGGCAGCTCCTCGAACAGGGTCCGGCTCCGCACATCCAGCACGGTGGCGAGGCGCGTCATGTCCTTGCTGCGCACGAGGCTGTGCAGCGACGGCAGCATCACGGGGGGCAGGTTGTCCACCACATACCACCCCAGGTCTTCCAGCGCGTGCGCGGCAGTCCGCCGCCCCGCCCCGGACATCCCGGTCACGATCACCACGCGGACATCGTCGCGGTGGACCCGCTTCGGTTCGGAGGTCTGATCGCTCGGCACGCGCCCATTATGGCCCGAGTCACTCGGCTCCATCGAGCACCTCACCCGTTGTGACGTTGATCGCGGGTGCGACCGGCGCATCGCTCAGGGCCGCCTTGACCGCCTCCGCCGTGCGTACGCCGAATCCCGGCAGCGCGGCGATGTCGCTCACCTCGGCCGCTCGCAGCTTGCGCAACGAGCCGAAATGCTTCAGCAGAGTCTTCCGGCGGACCTCCCCCAGGCCCGGGACATCGTCGAGCAGGGACTCGACCATCGTCCGGGAGCGACGACCGCGATGGTGGGTGATGGCGAACCGATGGGCCTCGTCCCGGATCCGCTGCAGCAGATAGAGCCCCTCACTGGTGCGCGGCAGGATGACCGGCCAGTCGTCCCCCGGCAGCCACACCTCTTCCAACCGCTTGGCCAGCCCGCAGAGCGCGACGCCGGTGATGCCGAGCTCCTCGAGGGCGGCCGCCGCGGCGGCCACCTGGGGCGGTCCGCCGTCGACGACGACGAGCGCCGGGGCGTACGCGAACTTGAGCGCCTTGCCCGTCGTCGGGTCGACCAGCGAACCCGTGTCCGACGACGCGATCACCGCGCGGTCGTCGAGGAAACGCCGGAACCGTCGGGTGATCACCTCGTGCATCGACGCCACATCGTTCTGGCCCTCCACGCCCCGGACCACGAAGCGGCGATATTCGCTCTTGCGCGGCAGCCCGTCTTCGAAGACCACCATCGACCCGACGACCTCGGTGCCCTGCAGGTTGGAGATGTCAAAGCACTCGATGCGCAGCGGCGCCTCCGCCAAGCCGATGGCCTCGGCGATCTCCTCCAGGGCCCGGTTGCGGGTGGTGAGGTCGGAGGCCCGTTTGGTCTTGTGCCGGACGAGGGCTTCCTCGGCGTTGCGCGCGACCGTGTCCATGAGTGTGCGCTTGTCTCCCCGTTGCGGCACGCGTACGCGAACCCGCGCGCCCCGACGCCCGCTCAACACCTCCTCGATCGCCTCGTGGGAAGGCGGCAGCGCGGGCACGAGGATCTCGCGCGGGATCGCCTCGCCCGCGCCCTCGCGGATTTCGTCGTGATAGAGCTGCTGGAGGAAGGTCTCCACGAGATCACCGGTCTCGGCGTCATCGACACGGTCGGCGACCCAGCCCCGCTCGCCCCGGACCCGCCCGCCGCGCACGTGGAAGATGCGCACGGACACCTCGAGCGGGTCCTCCGCCAGCCCCACCACATCGGCGTCGGTGCCGTCACCGAGGACGATCGCGTTGGCCTCGGTGGCCTTGCGCAGGGCGCCGAGGTCGTCGCGGATGCGCGCCGCGAGTTCGTATTCCTCTGACTCGGAGGCCTCCAGCATCTTCCGCTCGAGCCGCCGCATCATCGAGGTCGACTGACCGCCCATGAACTGGCAGAAGTCGGCCACGATCGCGCGGTGGTCCTCCTCGGAGATGCGGCCGACGCAGGGGGCGGAACACTTGTCGATATAGCCGAGCAGGCAGGGGCGGCCGGAGGCCTGGGCATTGCGGAACGTGCCGCTCGAACACGAGCGCATCGGGAACACCCGCAGCAGCAAATCGACCGTCTCGCGGATCGCCCAGGCGTGGGAATAGGGCCCGAAATAACGCGTCCCCTTGCGCTTGGCCCCCCGGCCGACGAACACCCGCGGGAAGTCCTCCGACCAGGTCACCGCGAGCCAGGGATAGGACTTGTCGTCGCGATATTTGACGTTGAACCGCGGATCGAACTCCTTGATCCACGCATATTCGAGCTGGAGCGCCTCCACCTCGGTGTTGACCACGGTCCACTCGACGCGAGCGGCGGTCGTCACCATCCGGCGCGTGCGCTCGTGCAGACCGGCGAGGTCGGCGAAATAGGAATTCAGCCGATTGCGGAGATTCTTGGCCTTGCCCACATACAGCACCGTCCCGGCGTCGTCGCGGAAGCGATAGACACCGGGACCCACCGGGATCGAGCCCGGATCCGGGCGATAAGTGGACGGATCGGCCATAGCCCCAACCCTAGCCAGCAGGTCTGACAGCGGCGCGCTCCGCGAGCTGGGCGGGCGGCTGGGCGTACGCTGGGGCGAGCCGCGTCCGCGCGGGCCAGCAATTCAGGAGGGTGCCCCATGTCCGAGATTCGTTCCGTCCCCGAGGCCCAGACCGGGCCCACCCGCCGCCAGGTCCTGCAGGCGGGCACGGGGATCGTCGTCGGGCTGGGCGCCACCACGGCGCTCACCGCGTGCGGCGGGGGAAGCGGCTCGGACGGACCCACCCCCAGCGGTGAGCCGGTCACCGTCGCGAAGGCCGATATCCCGGTCGGTGGGGCATTGCTGCTCGACACGAAGTACGCCGTGACCCAGCCGAACGCCGGTGAGTTCAAGGCCTTCTCCAAGACCTGTCCCCATCAGGGCTGCGAGGTCAGCCAGATCCACGAGAAGTCCCTCGTATGCGCCTGCCACACGTCGCTGTTCTCGATCAACGACGGCAGCCGCGAATCGGGCCCGGCCCGCACGGGTCTGCGCGAGGTCGCCGTCCGCGAAGACGGCGACAACCTCCTGGTCGGGTGATCTCCGGCGATACCCGCGACCGGACGGAACCTGCTCGTCCGGCCAACCAGCGCGCGGGAAGCTCCAAAGGGCCGGCGCTCCCCCGGCGCGCCGGTCCGGTGCTGCCGTTGGCGGAGGCGCCCCTGATGCCGGCGGCGCGACCGCTGCGGGTGACCGCGGTCATCAACCCCATCAAGCCGGGAATCATGGACGCGCGTCAAGAGCTGGAGCAGGCCTGCCTCGAGTCCGAGTGGCCGGCGCCGGTCTTCGTCGAGACGACCATCGATCGTCCGGGCGGCCCCCAGGCCCGCGAGGCGGTGGCGGCCGGGGCCGAACTCGTCGTCGCGATGGGCGGGGACGGGACCGTCCGGGAAGTGGCCCACGGACTGGCCGGCACCGGCACGCAGTTCGCCGTCGTGCCGCTGGGGACGGCCAACCTGTTCGCCCGCAACCTCCACATCATGCGTGGCCGCCTGAGCCAGATGGTGCGCATGGCGCTGCACGGCACGGTCGCTCGGGTTGATCTGGGGCTGGCGTCGTTCCGGGAGTACGCGGGCGTGGGCCCGTGGTCCGGCGACCTGCCCTTCCTCGTGATGGCGGGTATCGGCCAGGACGCCCGCACCGTGGTCGAAACCAGGGACTCCCTGAAGAGCCGGATGGGCTGGTTGGCGTACCTGGAATCGGGAGCCCGCCATCTCCTGCACGAACCGATCCGCATGCGCGTGGCCATCGATGACGAACCGGCGGAGGACGTGGAGGCCTGGACCGTCCTCGCGGGCAACTGCGGCCGGATCCCCACCGGGATCGAAGTGTTTCCCGATGCCCTCGTCGACGACGGTCGGCTCGCTGTCCTGCAGGCCCGGATCGATCATCCGCTGCGGTGGTTCGGGGTGGCGGCCCAGGGCCTGTTCAAAGTGCGCTCCGCCGCGTCCGGGCTGGACTATCGTGCGGCGGAGCAGGTCATCGTGACGCCTTCCGAACCGCTGCCCGTCCAGCTGGACGGTGACGCCTATCTCCCGGTCGGCGAGGTGCGGTTCCGTGTCTGGCCCCGGTCCCTCCACCTGCGCCTGCCCCCCGGAAGGATCCGATCATGAGCGAACCGTCCGTGCTCCAGGCCCTGATCGCCGGCCCCGACGGAGCGTCCGAAAGTGCTGCGATCCTCGACCTGATCCGCGGCGCCGACACGGCTGACCTGAACCGGATGCTCGCCGATCTGCACGGTCCCAGTCTCTTCACCAAGCTCGATCCCGGGCGGCGCGCGGAACTCACGCATCTGTTGGGCCGGCAACGGCTGGACGAACTGGAGGCCAGTCCCCTGGCCCACGTCGTGCACGGGTTGCAGTCGAGCCGGCGGACGGCGCTGCGCGACGAGGTGCTGGTCGAGATCGTGGTGAGTCGTCGGGGCACCGATCTGGTCCGCCTCAAGAACCTCATCAACACGGCCGAGGACCATCAGGATCTGGAGGATCTGGTCTGGGTCGACCTGCACGAGTCTGACCGGCGGCGCGTGCTGGCCCATATCGAACGCGAATCGGCCGGGCTCTCCATCGGTGATCCCAAGGTGTTGTCCGACATCGATGACACCGTGTTCTGCAAGCTCCACGACCGGCGATGGCCGCGTGGGCTGATCTATCCGGGCGCGTTGGCCCTGCTCGATGCGCTGGACCTCGGGCCCACCGACGAGCCGTTCGATCTGGGTGACCTCACGTTCGTCACCGCGCGACCGGCCGATGCGTGGGGCCTGGTCGAGAACTTGAGCCGCACCGCTTTGCGTAGAGCGGGTGTCTCCCGGTTGTCGGTGCTCTCGGGCAGCCTGCGGGCGCTGGTGTCGAAAGAAGCCATGGCCTTCCGGAAGCTGGAGAACATCGACCACTATCGGCGGCTGTTCCCGGAATATCAGCTGGTCTTCATCGGTGATTCGGGCCAGGGCGATGTCATCGTGGCCGAGACGTTGGTCCGCACCAATCCGGAGGCGACGCGCCTCGTCATGATTCATGACGTTGTCGAAAGCAGCCAAGAGGTCCGCGATCGGCATGCGGCCGCCGGCATCGTGTTCTTCGACACCTATGTGGGCGCGGCCGCTGAGGCGTACGAGCGGGGGCTCATCTCCGCCCGCGGCCTCGGTCAGGTGGCGAAGGAGTCCGTCGGCGGGTTCGAGCGGACCCGCTGGGACTCCGTGCAACAGCGCGATCGCATGCGCGGCTGGTTCGAGCGCGACCTCGCCCGGGTGGAGAACCTCCTGGCCGACGCCGGCAGCTGACCGAGGCGTACGCCTGGAGCTAGGCCGTCTTCCGAGCTGCCGTCTTCTTGGCCGGAGCGCGCTTGGCGGGTGCCTTCTTGGCGACGGTCTTCTTCGCGGGGGCCTTCTTCGCCGGCGCCCGCTTCGTTGTGGTCGTCCTCTTGGCCGCGGTCTTCCGCGCGCCGGACGGCACGTCGATCAGCGCCTCGGGCGGCGCTTCGGCAACGGGCACCTCGCGACCCTCGAGCAGGGGCTTGAGGAACCGACCGGTATGGGATTCCGGATGCCGGGCGATCTCCTCGGGCGTACCCGTCGCCAGGACCAGACCACCGCGCGACCCGCCCTCGGGGCCCATGTCGATCAGCCAGTCGGCGGTCTTGATGACATCGAGGTTGTGTTCGATGACGATCACCGAGTTGCCGCCGTCGACCAAGCGATCGAGGACACCCAGCAGCTTGCGGATGTCTTCGAAGTGGAGGCCGGTGGTGGGTTCGTCGAGGATGTACATGGTCCTGCCGGTCGACCTGCGCTGCAGCTCGGTGGCCAGCTTCACGCGCTGGGCCTCACCGCCGGACAGCGTGGTGGCCGGTTGGCCGAGGCGTACATAACCGAGGCCGACATCGTTGAGCGTTGTCAGGTAGCGGCTGATGCGCGAGATCGGCGCGAAGAACTCGGCTGCCTCCTCGATGGGCATGTTGAGGACTTCGGCGATCGTCTTGCCCTTGTAGTGCACCTCGAGCGTCTCGCGGTTGTAGCGCGCGCCCTTGCAGACCTCGCACGGCACATAGACGTCGGGCAGGAAGTTCATCTCGATGCGGATAGTGCCGTCACCCGAGCAGTGTTCGCAGCGGCCGCCCTTGGTGTTGAACGAGAACCGACCCTGCAGATAGCCCCGCACCTTGGCCTCGGGAGTCTCAGCGAAGAGCTTGCGGATGTTGTCGAACACACCCGTATAGGTGGCCGGGTTGGACCTCGGCGTACGCCCGATCGGCGACTGGTCGACATGGATGATCTTGTCGATCTGGTCGGCACCGGTGATGGAGCGGTGCTTCCCCGGGACCGCCTTGGCGTTGTAGATCCTCTTGGCGAGGGCGGTGTAGAGGATCTGGTTGACCAGCGTCGACTTGCCGGAGCCGGAGACGCCGGTCACAGCGACGAACTGCCCGAGCGGGAAGTCCACGGTCACGTGGTCGAGGTTGTTCTCATAGGCGTCGTTGACGGTGAGGTGGCGACCCGGGATGCGCGGACGGCGCTTCTCGGGCAGAGCGATGCTGCGCCGGCCCGACAGATAGTGGCCGGTCAGCGACTCGGGATGGGCCAGCAGCTCCTCGACCGGGCCGGACACGATGACCTGGCCGCCGTGCTCCCCTGCACCGGGGCCGATGTCGACGGTCCAGTCCGCGACCCTGATGGTGTCCTCATCGTGTTCGACGACGATGAGGGTGTTGCCCATGTCGCGGAGCTTGAGCAGGGTCTCGATCAGCCGCTGGTTGTCGCGCTGATGCAAGCCAATGCTCGGCTCGTCGAGCACATAGAGCACGCCCACCAGACCCGCACCGATCTGGGTGGCCAGCCGGATGCGCTGGGCCTCGCCGCCGGACAGCGAGCCGGCCGACCGCGACAGGGTCAGATAGTCGAGGCCGACATCGAGCAGGAACGTCAGCCGCTGATTGATCTCCTTGAGCACCCGCTCGGCGATCTGGGCCTCGCGCTCGCTGAGCTGGAGCTCGCCGAGGAACTCGACAGCCTCGCCGATGGAGAGGTCGACCACCTGGGCGATATTGCGACCGCCAACGGTGACCGCAAGCGAGCTCGGCTTGAGGCGCGCCCCCTGACACGCCGTGCACGGCACCTCGCGCATATAGCCCGCATAGCGATCGCGGGTGGTGTCGGTCTCGGCCTCGGCGTGGCGGCGGACGATATAGGGCACCACACCCTCGTATTTCGCCGAATAGGACCGTTCGCGGCCATAGCGGTTGCGATAGCGCACCAGCACCGGATCGCCCACACCGTGGAGCACGATCTTGCGGGCCTTGGGGGTGAGGTCGCGCCACGGCACATCCGTGCTGAACCCCTCATCCTTGGCCAGCGAACCCAGGAGCCGCGCGAAATAGTCGGACACATGAGCCCCCGACCAGGGCGCGATCGCGCCGTCGTCGAGGGAGACCGAATCATCGGGCACGACCAGCTCGGGATCGACCTCCATGCGGGTGCCGAGACCGTGACACTCGGGACATGCACCCCAGGGCGCATTGAACGAGAACTGCCGCGGCTCGAGCTCGTCGATCTGGAGCTCATGCTGGTTGGGACACGCCATCTTCTCGGAGAAGCTGCGCTCGCGGCCCGGATCATTCTCGTCCAGGTCCACGAAGTCGATCACGACGAGCCCTTCGGCCAGCCGGAGGGCGGTCTCGACCGAGTCGGTGAGGCGCTGCTTGGCGGTGGCCTTCACCGCGATGCGGTCGATCACGACATCGATCGAGTGCTTCTGTTGCTTGTTGAGCGTCGGCGGGGTTGTGAGCTGGTGGACGGTGCCGTCGACGCGCGCCCTGGCGTACCCATCCGAGGCCAACTGCCGGAACAACTCCACATATTCGCCCTTGCGGCCCCGCACGACCGGCGCGAGGACCTGGAACCGCGTGCCCTCCTCGAGCTCGAGAAGCTGGTCGACGATCTGTTGCGGCGTCTGGCGGGAAATCGGCTCACCGCACTCCGGGCAGTGGGGGCGGCCGGCGCGCGCGAACAGCAGGCGCAGGTAGTCGTAGATCTCCGTGATCGTGCCGACCGTCGAGCGCGGGTTGCGCGAGGTCGACTTCTGGTCGATCGACACCGCCGGCGACAGGCCCTCGATGAAGTCGACATCGGGCTTGTCGGCCTGGTCGAGGAACATCCGGGCGTACGCCGACAAGGACTCCACATAGCGCCGCTGGCCCTCCGCGAAGATCGTGTCGAACGCCAGACTCGACTTGCCGGACCCCGAAAGACCCGTGAACACGATCAGCGAATCCCGGGGCAGGTCCACCGAGACATTGCGCAAGTTGTGTACGCGGGCACCCCGCACGATCAGCCGTTCCATCACAATCGTCGAGCCTACGCGGGCGCTCCGACAGTTTTGAATTCGTTCACGCCTGCGGTCCGGAAACTGTCGGAGTCGCGGACTAGGGTTGGGCACACATCGATCGAGAGGACTGGCCTATGTATCACGTCGAGCAGGACGGCGAAGCCCTGGAACTGGCGCTGTCGGACACGGTCACCATGACCAAGTTCTCGGTCGGCCCGACCAACAACAACATCTATCTGCTCACCGACGCCGAGGGCACGCTCCTGATCGACGCCGCCAACAAGCCGGACCGCATCGAGGAGGTGCTCGGGCAGCGCGAGATCGCCACGATCGTCACGACCCACCGGCACCCGGATCACATCAAGGGCCTGGCCGAGATGGCCGAACGCTCCGGCGCACGCCTGATCTGCGGCACCCCGGATGAGCAGGCGATCCGGGATTTCACGGGCGTACGCAACGAAACCGTCTGGACCGGCGACACGGTGGCACTGCCCGGCGGCGAGGAGCTCGAGGTCATCGGCCTGGTCGGACATACGCCGGGCGCGATCACGCTCGTGTACGCCGCAGAGGACCAGCCGGTGCACCTGTTCACCGGGGACTCGCTCTTTCCTGGAGGCGTTGGGAAAACCGCCAACGAAGAGAACTTCACCACTCTGATCAACGACGTCGAGACACGCCTGTTCGACCGGTTCTCCGACGACACCGAGTTCCACCCCGGCCACGGGGACTGCTCCACCCTCGGCGCCGAGCGGCCGAGCCTGGGCGAGTGGCGGGCGCGGGGCTGGTGAGACAGCGACACCCTCGAACTGAACGGTCCGCGTCAGGTCATCGAGGGGCGAGGGTGAGGCATGCGCGGATCGGCTCGCGGTAGTGCTCGAAGCCCGACGTGGTAGCCTCCGGGTCCTTCGCCAGGTCGTCCCAGCGGCGCAGCCGGACGGCGTCAGCGTGGTGCTTGTTGGCCTCGAAGCGGGCCACTTCCTCTTGGTTCATCGGGCCGCCCTGGAGCTTGAGGCTGTGCACCGACGCCGGACTGAGGGTGTCGGCGTATTCGGGTTCGACGGCGACCAGATAGCGCTTGGCAGCGACGTGCAGTGCGACCGGGGCCGCAACGGCGTTGCCGAACCACTCGGTGAGCCAGCGTGCGCCAACCACCTCATGCACCAGATCTGTGTCCCGGAATTCTTCCTCGCTCTCCCACAGGTGCGCGACGTCGTGCAGCAGGGCGGCGATCTGCAGTTCGGGACCGGCCCCGTCGGCCTCGGCCAGCGCTGCGCACTGCAGGGCGTGCTCGGATTGGCTGACCACCTCGTCGTACCGCTCATTGCCGCGATCGGACCACAACCCGAACAACAGGTCGCAGAACTCGTCGGCGGTGATCTGGTCGGGGGTGACGCGGCGAAGGTCCATGTCGCCATTTCACCGACACCGAGTGACGATTGCACGGTCACCGGGTGAATTGCCGACACCACCCGGATGTTGATGAGGCCCGCTTGGGCCAGCGGCGGCCGGGCTCTCAGCGGTCGTCGTTCACCTTCGCAACGAAGGCATCGAGGTTGACGACCAGCCGCGCGACACGAGCGTCGATGTCGATGGTCTCCTGGGGCTGCACACGCGATGGCTGCCGGAGCTTGCGGGCGTAGAGCGAGCAGGCCAAATCGCTGCACATGGCCGCAGCGACCGTGTTGCCGGCGCGTCCTCTTGCTCCGGCCAGTTTGGCGCCCATGAACGCGACGTCACTGGAAGCGTGGAAGGTGTGACAGAAGGAGCACATGCCCTGTTTGGCCGACGCCGGACGCGCAGTGGCCCGCAACATGATCGCCACCGGCTCCCCGGTACGCCACAGCGCCAGGCCACCCGCCGCTGGCGATTGCGGGTCGCGCCAGCCGAAGAAATCCAGGTCCGCCCAGGGAACCGACTCCAGAGAGGGCAACCGCATCCGTTTCGCCTCGCCTTTCGTGCCATTGACGAAGGCGGCGCGAATCACATCACTGGTGAGGGGCTCCATGAGCCTGAAACTATCGAACCCAACGAGCCCGCTCCCAGCTGTCAGCGCAGGTCGTCGGCGTTGTGAACACCCTCGGGGGCGCGCTTCTCATCGCGTTTGGATTTGATCAGGCTTGCCACGGTCGTGATGACCAGCGTGGTGATGATGACCGTGAGCGACATAGCAATGGTGATCTCACCATTGAAGCCGAGGCGCTGATCCAGTTCATATTCGTGCATCGCATGGAGCACCAGCTTCACACCGATGAACGCAAGAACCACCGACAGGCCCAGCGAGAGATAGACGAGCTTCTTGAGCAGCCCACCGATGAGGAAATAGAGCTGGCGCAGGCCCATCAGCGCGAACACGTTGGCCGTGAAGACCAGATAGGGCTCCTGGGTCAGGCCATAGATCGCCGGGATCGAATCGAGCGCAAACAACAGGTCGGTCGACCCCAGCGCAACGATCACGAAGAACATCGGCGTCAGCAGACGCCGACCGTTGACCTTCCAGATCAACTTCGTGCCGTGGAACTGATCGGTCGAGGGGAAGCGCTTGCGTACCAGCCGCATCAGCGGGTTCTCCCCGACATCCTCGGCCTCGTCCTCACCCGAGAAATACTCCAGGGCCAGCTTCACCGCCGTATAGACGAGGAACGCGCCGAACAGGAAGAACACCCAGCTGAACCGCTCGATGGCAACGGCGCCCAGGGCGATGAAGATGCCGCGGAAGATCAGGGCCAGGACGATGCCGATGATCAGCGCGAACTGCTGCAGATGCCGTGGCACCCGCATCTTGCTCATGATGATGATGAAGATGAACAGGTTGTCTATGGACAAGCTGTATTCGGTGAGCCAACCCGCGAAGAACTCCCCCGCATAGCGCGACCCGGACACCCACCACACCCCGAATCCGAACAGGATCGCGAGGGTCACATAGATGCCGATGAAGATGCTGCATTCCTTCATCGAGGGCTCGTGGGGCCGTCGGCCGATCACGAACACGTCGATGGCGAGCACCGTGATCATCACAGCGACGGTGATGATCCAGGCATAGGACGTCACATGCATGCCAGCAGAGGCCTTTCGTGGGCTCGAAGGTCTCTTCCGCCGGCGTACGCCATCAACCGGCCGCAGGAACCGGGTGACCCGAGGTCACCGTGATGACGACGCCTGCGTGATGGGAATACTCCCCTCCGCGGATGAGTATGCCCCCGGGCCGAGCCAGCACCAAACACCGTTCACCTCGTTGCTTCCACCATCTGGCGGAGTTCGCGTTTCAGGTCGTGCACCTCGTCCCGGAGCCGCGCGGCGACCTCGAACTGCAACTCAGCGGCCGCGGCCTTCATCTGGTCTGTGAGTTCCTGGACCAACTGGGCCAGCTCGGCCGCCGGCAGGTCGGTGGCGCGACTGGTGCGGCTGGCCTCCTGCTCCGGCGTCGGCGTACGCCCGCCCCGCTTCCCACTGATCCGGCTGTCGGCCATCAACTCTGCGGTGTCGGCATCCTCCCGGGCCAGCATGTCGGTGATGTCGGCGATCCGCTTCCGCAGGGGCTGGGGGTCGATCCCGTGCTTCTTGTTGTAGGCCACCTGGATATCGCGACGTCGGTTGGTCTCGTCGATGGCGGTGGCCATCTGGGGGGTGATCGAATCCGCATACATATGTACCTGCCCGGCCACGTTGCGGGCCGCTCGTCCGATCGTCTGGATCAGCGATCGGTCGGAGCGCAGGAACCCCGCCTTGTCGGCGTCGAGGATGGCCACGAGCGACACCTCGGGCAGGTCGAGGCCCTCCCGGAGGAGGTTGATGCCGACCAGCACGTCGTAGTCACCCATGCGCAGCTCGCGGAGCAGTTCGACCCGCTTGAGGGTGTCGACCTCGGAGTGGAGATAACGCGTACGCACTCCGTTTTCCAGCAGATAGTCGGTGAGGTCTTCGGCCATCTTCTTGGTCAGGGTCGTCACGAGCACGCGCTCATCGCGGTCAGCCCGAACCCGGATCTCAGCCATCAGATCGTCGATCTGGCCCTTGGTCGGCTTGACCACGATCTCCGGATCGACGAGGCCCGTCGGGCGAATGATCTGCTCGACCACACCGTCGCTGCGCGCCATCTCATAGTTGCCGGGGGTGGCCGAGAGATAGACCGTCTGGCCGATCCGCTCGACGAACTCCTCGAACCGCAGCGGTCGGTTGTCCATCGCACTCGGCAGCCGGAAGCCGTGGTCGACCAGGGTCCGCTTGCGGGACATATCCCCCTCATACATCCCCCCGATCTGGGGCACGGAGACGTGGGACTCGTCGAGCACCAGGACGAAATCCTCGGGGAAGTAGTCGAGGAGGCAGTTGGGCGGGCTGCCGGGGCCACGCCCGTCGATGTGGCGCGAGTAGTTCTCGATGCCGGAGCACGTGCCGATGTTGCGCATCATCTCCAGGTCATAGGTGGTCCGCATGCGCAGCCGCTGGGCCTCCAGCAGCTTGTTCTGGGACTCGAGCTCGGCCAACCGCTGCTCGAGCTCGAGCTCGATGTCGTGGATCGCCCGGTCCATGCGATCCGCCCCCGCTGCATAGTGGCTCGCCGGGAAGATGAACATCTCGTCGTCGTGGGTCTCGACCTCGCCGGTCAACGGCTGGAGAGTCGACAGTGCCTCGATCTCGTCGCCGAAGAATTCGACGCGCCAGGCCAACTCCTCATACATCGGGAAGACCTCGAGGGTGTCGCCCCGCACCCGGAACGTGCCGCGCTCCCCCGAGACGTCGTTCCTGGCGTACTGAATGTCGACCAGACGCCGCAGCAGGGCATCCCGGTCCATCACATCGCCGACCCGCAGCTTGATCATCTGATCGACCCACTCGGTCGGCGTGCCCAGGCCATAGATCGCCGACACCGTCGCCACGACGATCACATCGCGCCTGGTCAGCAACGAGTAGGTCGCGCGGTGGCGCAGCCGCTCAACTTCTTCGTTGAGCGACGAGTCCTTCTCGATATAGGTATCCGTCTGGGGCACGTAGGCCTCGGGCTGGTAGTAGTCGTAATAGGAAACGAAATATTCGACCGAATTCTTCGGGAAGAAGTGGCGCAGCTCGTTGGCGAACTGGGCCGCCAGAGTCTTGTTCGGCTGCATCACGAGCATGGGCCGCTGAATGCGCTCGGCCAGCCACGCGACCGTGGCGGTCTTGCCCGTGCCGGTTGCACCGAGCAACACCACATCCTGCTCCCCCGCGTTGATGCGTCGCTCGAGCTCGGCGATAGCGGCGGGCTGGTCACCACTGGGGTCGAAATCACTCTCGACGCGGAACGGGGCCACCGTTCGCTGGACTTCGTCTACGGGTCGCATGATTCAGAGCGTACGCACTCCCACCGACAAAAAAACTGCGGCGGTCCTGACGCCAGGACCGCCGCAGTTTCTGTCACCTCACCCGGTGGCTCACCATCACTGCAACTGGCTGCCGATCACGGAGTTCAGCATCCCGTTGATATCGGATTGCACCCCGGAATCGTCCAGGTCATTGGCCGGGGCCATCAGAATGGCGGCGAAGCCGGTGCTGTCGGATGTCCGCGAGGACACGAGCCCGAAGAGGCCCACCTGGCCGGTGCCGCCGCCACTGGTGGCGGTCATGACGGCCGCCTGGCTGGCGACCTCGAGCCGGCTGTCGACGTCAGGGGTCTGGACCTGGCCCTTGCGGACGTCCGTGCCCCGTTCGGTCAGGCCGTTGATGAGTTGCTCGACCTCGGACCGCGGATTCGTCGATCGTCCGGACTGGACCACGAACACCCGGCCGCGCCCGTCCCGCAGGAGTACGCCGTCGTTGGTCTGCTCGACGATCGACCAGCCGGAGGCCGGGGTCACCGAGAGCCCGCCACCGATCGGGATCGCGTCCCCACTCGGCTGGGTGCCGGTGGTCGTCGTCGGCGGCCGCGTGGTGGTTCCCCTCGTGGGCGAGGGGCCCGTGGTGGGCGAAGGACCGGTGGTCGGATCAGTCGTCGGCTGGATCGTGGGGGGCGGGGTCGGGGTGACCTCGATCGGGTCCTTGCGCCCACCGCCGGCCACGAGACCGATGACGAGACCGATCACCGCCAGCACTGCCACGGCGGCCACGACGATCCCGATGATCATGCCATTGGACTTCTTCTTGGGAGCCTGTCCCGCGGGCGGGAAGCCGCCCCCGAAACCACCCTGGCCACCCTGGCCGCCCTGACCGCCGAAGCCGCCGTACCCCGGCTGGCCCTGCGGACCGCCGTAGCCCTGCTGGGCGCCGTAGCCCTGCTGGCCCCCATAGCCCTGCTGCCCGCCGGCGTACCCCGGCTGTCCCTGGGGTCCACCGTAGCCCGGCTGCCCCTGGGGCTGACCGCCATATCCCGGCTGGCCCTGCGGGCCGCCGTAGCCTCCGGAGGGCTGACCGCCCTGGTTGGGATTCCAGTTGCTCATCGCCCCTCCTCCTCGTCGAAGAAGACGTCACGCGGATCGGGCTCCACGTCACCCGGTCCCCCGGCGTCCGTGGTCTGTGTGGGTGGCGGGGCCTCCGCCACCTCACCGGTCCCCGGCTGGCCCTGTCCCTGATCGGCAGCACCCGCGGCGCCCGCCCCGGCAACACCAGCGGCGCCGGCGCCGGCAGCGGCCGCCCCAGCACCGGCAGTACCCGCCGTCACGAGCGGCCGACCCGCCTTGGCACGGACCCGGACGGCGGTGCCGCAGGCGGTGCAGAAGGCCGAATTGGCGAGCAGCGGCATTTCGCAGGTGCCGCAGAACTCGAGCCCGTCACCCGTTCCGACGCCCGCCTCGGAGCCGACGCCCTCCCGGGCGGACGCTTCGAGCGCGGCCTCCATGAGGCCGTGGTGCAGGACGTTGCGGACCCGGATGATGAGGACGGCCAGGACCAGGAGTGCCCAGCCGAGCTGCAGCATGATGCGCAGCGTGGGGTTGCCGATCTGGGCCAGCAGATAGATGCCGCCGGCGTAGGCAATGTTGGCGACGATCGCCTCGATCAGGCCGCGAACATAGCGACCGGTGAACCCGTCGTAGCCCTTGCC
Organism: Propionibacteriaceae bacterium ZF39; assembly: GCA_039565995.1. Lineage (GTDB taxonomy): Bacteria > Actinomycetota > Actinomycetes > Propionibacteriales > Propionibacteriaceae > Enemella > Enemella fulvus. The sequence continues at coordinate 2,814,519 of CP154795.1, forward strand.
GAGACCGGAGAATTCGGCGCACGCGATGCCACTGGCGGTGCCGATGACGAGCGGCTTGACGAAGCCCTCGAGGAAGATCAGCGAGGCCCACGCACCGGGATCGTTGGCGCCCACGAACCCACCCGTCAGGGTGGACCAGTGCCGCACGAGGGTGTCGGCGGTCGAGAACGCCACGCCCGAGATGATGCCGAACGTCAGGCCGTCCATGAGGTCGTCGAACGCGGGCCGGCTCGCGAGCACCACCGGGCCGATCTGGCGGATGAGTTCGCCGACGATGGGCACGAGCAGCGCGGCGATCAGGATGCCCGACAGCGTGGGGCCACCGACGGTGATGCCGTTCAGGTCGGTCGCGGGCACAGGCGGGGCCAGCCAGCCGAAGAACTTGAGCAGGCCCAGGAATCCCGCCGCGAGTACGCCGGTCAGCACGAACGCCAGCGCCGTCACGGGGATGGGCTGGTCCTCCCACTGGTTCACGTCGTACATGTAGACGATGTAGACGATGGGAACAGCAAAAGCGGCGATGAGCACCGCGATGGGCAGCGCCCCGAAGATCGCCGCGACCAGGGCCGCGGTTAGGGCGATCGTGAGGGCGAGGCGATAGGTCTGGGGATGGTCCCCGGCCCCGCGAGGCATGATCGTGGAGACCAGGGCGAAGGACGCCACGGGCTCATCAGGCTTCACTGCAAACGATTTGCGTCTGGCCACGTCCGGAGTACGCATGTCCTGCCCACAGCTGTGGCAGAAGTGCGCTACATCCGGCAGCAGGGCCCCACATCGTGGGCACTCCATGTTCACTACCTCTCTCACTCGCCCGGCCGGTGATCGGCCAGGGTCCGGAAACGGTCCGACCGGACAAGGTTGACCGATCAGGGGATCAATCGGGATCAATCGGGGCGCGCGGCGGCTTGCGATTCAATAACGTGCGAGCCGCGCCAGCTCGGCCCAGACCCGGTCGGCGCCGGCGATCAGGGCAGCCCGGTCCCGGGAATTGTCGATCACATGGGTCGCGACAGCCAATCGGTCCGACCGGCGAGCCTGGGCCGCAATGCGCGCCTCCACCTGCTCGCGGGTCGCCCCGTCCCGGCTCATCGCCCGCTCGAGCTGGATATCCTCCGGGACATCCACGACCACGATCGCATCGAACCCGCTCGTGCGGCCGGTCTCGACCAACAGCGGGATGACGTGGACCACCACCGTTCCCCCGGGCGCTTCGGCCTCGAGCCGGTCCGCGGCCGCCCGGATCCGTGGATGCAGGATGGCTTCGAGGTCCTTGCGGGCCTCGTCATCGCCGAACACCTTTCCGGCCAGCGCCTTGCGATCAAGCGTGCCGTCCGGGGCCAGAATCTCGCGCCCGAAGCGCTCGGCAACCGCGGCGAGACCCGGCGTACCCGGCTCGACAACCTGCCGCGCGAGGACGTCCGCGTCGACGATCACCGCACCCAGCTCGCCCCAGCGATCGGAGACGGTCGTCTTGCCCGAGGCGATTCCGCCGGTCAGTGCCACACGCATGACCCGGGACTCTAGCGCGAGCCGGGGAACGCGAAACGGCGCCCGCCCCTTCAGGGGACGGGCGCCGATCTCAGCGCTGGAGCGTGCTGGCGGCTCAGGCGCCGCCGGTCAGCTTCTCACGCAGGGCCTGCAGGGCCTCGTCGGAAGCGAGCGAGCCCTCGACGCCGCTCTCGGCAGCAGCCTCGCCGCCACCGGCGGAGTAGGACGTGCCGGAGTCCATGGCGGCCTGGCTGTCGGCAGCCTCGGCCTCCTCGACCTGCTTCTTGTGGGCTTCCCAGCGAGCGTGAGCCTCGGCGTACTGCTGCTCCCACGCCATCCGCTGCTCGTCGTAGCCTTCCTTCCACTCCTGGGTGTCCGGATCGAAGCCCTCGGGATAGAGGTAGTTGCCCTCATTGTCGTAGGACGCCGTCATGCCGTAGAGCGTCGGATCGAAATCGTCGGCCGCGACATCGACACCCTCGTTGGCCTGCTTGAGCGACAGCGAGATGCGACGACGATCCAGATCGATGTCGATGATCTTGACCATGACCTCGTCGTTGACGGTGACAACCTGCTCCGGGATCTCGACGTGGCGCTCGGCCAGCTCGGAGACGTGGACCAGGCCCTCGATGCCCTCCTCGACGCGCACGAACGCACCGAACGGAACCAGCTTGGTGACCTTGCCGGGCACGATCTGGCCGATCTGGTGGAGACGCGCGAACGCCTGCCACGGATCTTCCTGGGTGGCCTTCAGCGACAGCGAGACGCGCTCGCGATCCATCTCGACCGAGAGCACCTCGACGGTGACCTCGGTGCCGACCTCGACGACCTCGGACGGGTGGTCGATGTGCTTCCAGGACAGCTCGGAGACGTGCACCAGGCCGTCGACACCGCCGAGATCGACGAACGCGCCGAAGTTGACGATCGAGGACACGACACCCTTGCGGATCTGGCCCTTCTGGAGCTGGGTGAGGAAGTTGTGACGCACCTCGGACTGGGTCTGCTCGAGCCACGCACGACGCGACAGGACCACGTTGTTGCGGTTCTTGTCGAGTTCGATGATCTTGGCCTCGAGCTCCTGGCCCACATAGGGCTGGAGGTCGCGGACGCGACGCATCTCCACCAGCGAGGCGGGGAGGAAGCCACGAAGACCGATGTCGATGATCAGGCCACCCTTGACGACCTCGATGACCTTGCCGGTCACGACGCCGTCCTCGTCCTTGATCTTCTCGATCGTGCCCCAGGCGCGCTCATATTGAGCCCGCTTCTTGGACAGGATCAGCCGGCCTTCCTTGTCCTCCTTCTGCTGGACCAGGGCCTCGATCTCATCGCCGACCTGGACCACGTCGAACGGGTCCACGTCGTGCTTGATGGAGAGTTCCTTGGAAGGAATGACACCTTCGGTCTTGTAGCCGATGTCGAGGAGGACCTCATCACGGTCCACTTTCACAACGGTGCCGGTGACGATGTCACCGTCGTTGAAGTATTTGATGGTCTTGTCGATGGCCTGGAGGAAGGCTTCGGGCGAACCGAGGTCGTCGACAGCGACCTGCGGGGTGGCCTCGAGGGAGGACGTCATGTAGTTAGGGCTCCGGATGGATATGGGTGGTCTGGCGCGCTGCCACCCCCGCGGCAATCAAGCACCTCAAGTGTTCCGACCCAAGTTCCCGACCAGCACGAGCGCGCCCCTGCTCCGTCCGAGGAGCACGCAGGCGACAACGCGTCACCAGCCTAACCGCGGGCGGCGATGCCGGTCAATCTGGGGGCGCTTCCGCAACCGGAACCGACGTACGATGCCAGAAATCCACCGTCCCGAGCAATCCTGTTGGTCATTATGACACCTTCCGATCATTTTCCGTACACCTTCCCTCCCCCGCTGGCGCGCCGTCCGCGGCGGGAGGAGTTGGCTGCGTACGCCGGCGCGACGCTGGAGAGCCTGGTTTTCCCGGGGGTACGCCTGCTCTTCGCGGGGATCAACCCGTCGCTGTGGTCAGCCGCCGTCCAGGCGCACTTCGCCACGCCCGGAAACCGGTTCTGGCCCGCGCTCGCGAAGGCCGGGATCACGTCGCGGGTGTTCGACTGGTCGGCGGGGATTCCGGCGGAGGACGCGGAGGAACTGCGCGACCAGGGCGTCGGGATCTCCGGCTTCGTCGATCGCGCGACCGCCCGCGCCGACGAGCTGTCGGCGGAGGAGTTGCGTGCCGGAGGCGTACGCCTGGTCGAGCGCGTGGCCGAGTGGCAGCCGCGGGTGGTGGCCGTGTTGGGCCTGACGGCGTACCGCTCGGCGTACGGGGTGAAGGCGAAAGCCGGACCCCAGGAGCCGCCGCCCGGTGCCGAACCCGACGGGGCCGAGTGGTGGGTCCTGCCCAACCCGTCCGGACTGAACGCCCACGAAACCCTGGACTCGCTGGCAGCCGCCTATCGTCGCGCGGCCGAGGACGCCGGCGTCACCCTGAGAGACCCGACCAATTGAGCTCGACGAGCATGGCCGTGAGCTCGGACCGCGTGATCGCGCCCGGGTCGGCCAGCCAACGGTCGGCGCAGGCGTGCACCGATCCCACGATGGCGGTCGCCCACACGCGGGCCTGCCGCTCCCCCATCCGGCCGGACAACCAGTCGGCGAGGATCCCGGCGGCATCGTCGGTGATGCCGTGGACCTGGGCGTCGGCCACCGGGCCCTCCACCGCCGGCGGACGGACCACGAAGCGATAGACCTCCGGATCGGCCTCGGTGAGGGCGAGATAGGCGCCGATGACTCCGGACAGCGCGAGACGTCCCTCCGCGTCGGGGCGATCAGCGATGGCCTCCGCAATACTGCGACCGATGCGACGGCCGACCTTGTCGGCCACAGCCCGATAGAGCCCGGCGCGATCCGAGAAATGGCGATAGATCACGGTCTTGGACGTCCGGGCCTCGGCGGCGATGTCCTCCATCGAGACCCCGGAGCCGTGACGACGAATGGCTCGCAGGGTTGAGTCGACGAGCTCCGCCCGGCGCGCAGCGTTGTGTTGCTGCCAGCGCACGGCACGACCATCGGGCCGATCGGAAAGATCGTCTATCATGATCGGAAAATATCAGGTACTCGGGGTTTCGGGTACTGTCGGTAGCGGATATATTGGAGCCGTTCGGGCGAAGAGGCCCACCTACTGGCAATGGAGCAAACATGACCGCTGCTCGTCGCGTCGCCATCCTCGGCGGCAACCGCACCCCCTTCGCCCGCGCCGGCGGAAAATATGCGAAAGCGTCCACCCAGGATCTCCTGACCGCCGCGCTCGAGGGCCTGATCGCGCGGTTCGGATTGGGCGGCGAACGACTGGGCGAAGTCGTCGCGGGTGGGGTCATGAAACACACGCGCGACTTCAACCTGACCAGGGAAGCCGTGCTCGGGACGAGCCTCGATCCCCACACTCCTGCCAACGACATCCAGCAGGCGTGCGCGACCGGCATGCAGGCGACCATCCAGGTGGCCAACAAGATCGCGCTGGGCCAGATCGACTCTGGCATTTCGGGCGGGACCGATTCCGCTTCCGATGCACCGATCGCCGTGAGCGAGGGCCTGCGCGGCATCCTTCTGGATCTCAACCGGGCCAGGACTCCCGGCCAGCGACTGAAGATCCTGGCCCGTTTCCGGCCCGAGTTCCTGGCCCCGGCGCTCCCCCAGGCGGCCGAGGCCCGCACCGGCCTGTCGATGGGTGAACACATGGCCCTGACCAACCAGCAGTGGGACATCGCGCGCGCCGACCAGGACGCGCTCGCCGCGGCCAGCCACCAGAACCTCGCCCGGGCCTGGGAGGACGGTTTCTTCGACGATCTGGTCACGCCGTTCCTGGGCGTCACCCGCGACACCACGCTGCGGCCCGACACCACGGTGGAGAAGCTCGCCGAACTCAAGCCGGTCTTCGGCAAGGATCTCGGCGAGGCCGCGACGCTGACCGCCGGCAACTCCACCCCCCTGACCGATGGCGCGTCCACTGTGTTGCTGTCGAGCGAGGAGTGGGCGGAGCAACATCACCTGAAGCCCCTGGCCTGGTTCGTCGACGCCGAGACCGCGGCCGTCGACTACGTGTCCGGCAACGAGGGCCTGCTGGTCGCGCCGGCGTACGCGGCTGCGCGACTTCTCGCCCGCAACGGCCTGACCCTGCAGGACTTCGATGTCTATGAGATCCACGAGGCTTTCGCGTCCACGCCGCTGACCCTGCTGAAGATGTGGGAGTCGGAGGAATTCTGCTCCGACAAGCTCGGGCTCGACGCCCCGCTCGGGTCGATCGACCGCAGCAAACTCAACGTCAACGGCGGTTCGATCGCGGCCGGTCACCCCTTTGCCGCCACCGGCGGGCGCATCCTCGCCACCACGGCCAAATTGCTCGCTCAGAACGGCGGCCGCGCCCTCGTCTGCGTCTGCGCCGCCGGCGGTCTCGGCGTCGCCGCGATCCTGGAGGCAGCCCGATGACCGATCCGTACGCCCAGTTCATCGCCACCGACCTCGGCAAGGCGGTGGCCCGCAAACTCGGCCTGCCCCGGCCGGTGACGCTGCGCCGCTTCGACCCCGAGGCGCCCCTGTGTGACGAGCCGATTCTCGTCGCCGGGCCAGGGCCGATGGTGGCTTCGATCACCCACGCCCTGCGCGAGGGCCACGAACTCGATGTGGTCGACTCGCTCGACGCGCTCACCGAGGAGACCAAGCTCGGAGCTCTGGTGTTGGACCTGTCGTCCATCCGCGAGCCCGCCGAGCTGGAGACGCTCAGGGAGCTCGGTGCGCCCGCCGTTCGGCGGCTGGGACCGAACGCCCGTGTCGTGCTCATCGGCACCGACCCCGACGTGCTCACCGATCCCGTGGCCATCGCCACCCACAAGGGCCTGATCGGCGCCACCCGATCGATCGCCAAGGAGCTCCGGGCCGGGGCCACGGCCAACATCGTGCTGGGTCCGGTCGATCCCGGACCGGCCGCGCTCGTGCCGGCCGTCGAATTCTTCCTGTCGGGACGCTCGGCCTATGTCGACGGACAACCCCTGCGGGTGGGCTCGACCGGCGCGGAGTTCCCCCAGGACCCCGTCCGGCCCCTGACCGGAAAAGTGGCGGTTGTGACCGGCGCGGCGCGCGGGATCGGCGCGGCCATCGTCACGACGCTGGCGCGCGATGGCGCGACCGTGGTCGGAGTCGATGTGCCGGCCGCCGGCGACAAACTCGCGACGGTCGTCAACAAGGTGGGCGGCAGTGCCCTCCTGCTCGACATCACCGCGCCCGATGCAGGCCGCCGGATCCTCAACCACTGCCGGGCCCGCCACGGGGCGCTCGACATCGTCGTCCACAACGCCGGCATCACGCGCGACAAGCTGTTCGTGAACACCGACGCTGATCGCTGGGGCCAGGTCATCGACGTCAACCTGCGCTCGATCATCGCGATGAACGAGGCTTTTCTCGGCGAGAAGGGCCTCGGCGAGGGGGGTCGGGTCGTCTGTCTCGCCTCCCAGAGCGGCATCGCCGGCAACCGGGGTCAGACGAACTATGCGGCGTCCAAGGCGGGCGTGATCGGTCTGGTCGCCGCGACGGCTCCCGAGTTGGCGAGCCGCGGCATCACGATCAACGCGGTGGCACCCGGATTCATCGAAACCGAGATGACGGCCCGGATTCCGTTCGCCACCCGGGAGCTCGGCCGCCGGGTCAACTCCCTCCAACAGGGTGGCAAACCGGTGGACGTGGCCGAGGTTGTCGCCTTCCTTGCTCAGCCAGCCTCGACCGCCATCACGGGCCAGACTCTCCGGGTCTGTGGCCAGAGCATGATGGGGGCCTGAATGTCGAACAGTTCCGCCGCTCACGAGGTCCAACTGACCGAGTCGCCCAATCTCGCGCGGGAGTTTGCACGCGCTGCGTTCACCTCCGGTTCTCGGCCCGGAGCCATGGGCACCGTGCCCGATACCGTTCTCAAACTGGCCACGACCATCGACCGTGAGCAACTGTTCGGCTATCAGAAGTTGTGCGGTTTCACCCCCGCCGATCTCCTCCCGCCCACGTTTCCCCACCTGCTCGGCTTTCCGTTGCAGGCGAAGCTCATGGCCGCGCCCGGTTTTCCGCTGCCGATGGCCGGGTTGGTCCACCTCCGCAACGAGATGGTCCAGCACGTCGAGCTGTTCGCCCAGGACAACCCCGTCGTCACGGTCTTCGCCGAAAACCTCGCGCCCCACCCCAAGGGCGTGACGGTCGATCTGGTGACCCGGGTGGAGGTCGACTCCACCCTGGCCTGGGAATCCCGCAGCACCTATCTGCGTCGTGGACCGGCGGCCGAGAGCGCCGCCGCGGAGGATGAGGTGCCGGGCGTACCCGAGGGATTGCCGGTCGCGAAGTGGCGGCTACCCGCCGACCTGGGCCGGAAGTACGCCGCCGTGTCCGGCGATGTGAACCCCATCCACCTGCATCCGTGGGGTGCCCGGATGTTCGGGTTCAAGCGGGCCATCGCGCACGGCATGTGGACCTATGCGCGGACGCTGTCGGCGTTGGGCCCGCGGGTCCTGGGTCCTGGGGAATCTGTGGTGTGGTTCAGGAAACCGGTGTCGTTGCCGTCGACCGTCACACTGGTGAGACGCCCCGACGGAGAGGACGGCATCGTGGCGGCCCTGGTGTCGAGCGGTGCCGATCCGAAGCCGCATCTGATCACGCGCTGGCAACGCGGCTGAACTCACGGGCTCCTAATCTTGGGCGGAGTTCGACGAGCACAGGAGCCGCCTTGACCACCGCCTGGATCGACCTGCCATCCGGTTATTCACTCACGATCGACGACGGGACGATTCTGGCCCGGAATGCCAAGGGCAAGGACCTCAAATCGGCGCCCGCCGCGGTCAAGAAGACCGATGAGTTCCTCGAACTCGACGGTCTGCTGACGTGGCTGAAGGCGCACGAGGCCGAGTGCCCTGACCAGGTCGAGCGCTGGCTGCTGCGATCCCTGCCCGTACCGACCGCCGTGCTAGCGACCGTGTGGGCCGACCCGACCTGGCAAGCAGCCCTCACCGACCTGGTGGTCCGCCCAACCGGGGATGATGACGATGACAACCTCGGATTTCTCCGCGCAGCGAACGTCGATGCCGACGGCCAGCCCACGGTCGGCATCGTCAGCCTCGACGGCGAATCAGTGACGCTCGAGGCGGCCGAAATCCTGATCCCCCGTGGCGCTCCTCGAGCGCCTGGCCGAAGCCGGAGCGACAGGAACCCGGCGTTTCGACGGATCGTTCGAGCCGGATCCAACAGCTCTGCGCCCGATCTGGACGGCGTTGGTCCTCACCACGTGATCGAGTTCCCACGCGTCCTCACTTGTCGCCCGGCCCACTGGGCTGGGTGGACTCATAGCAGTGACCGGTCGGCGTGCGGACCGTCACGACGTGACCGCGTTCTGGCTCCACGGTCGACGACGCAGACCAGCCCGGCATCGACTTGGCGTAGTTGCAGGCTTCGCACAGGCCCTGAGCGTTTACGTAGGACGATTCGCCACCTTTGGCGTGATCAGTCACGTGATCGTCATGGCCGATGCGCGCATCACACCACGGCATCCGGCACCGCTGATCCCGCAGCCTGATCAGCTTCCGCAACGCGGGCGACATCGATCGACGATTCGCCTCCATCCGCACCATCCGACCCGGTTCCTTGAACAGGCGTCTGAGCGCGATTCGTTGCTCCGGATCCGCCTGGCCCACCAGGTCCCTCACCCACGACGCCGCAACCGGACCGTATCCGTCCACGTGCCCTGGCTCGTCATCCACCCCGAACAACGCCCTGTCCGTGATCACCACCATCAGCTCGATCCCGCAGGGCGCGGTCGCTGAGCATCCCGTGAGCCGCTCCACCAGAGCATCCGCCATCAGCGCACCGCGCCCTTTTGATCCCGACTTTCGCGCCAACCCACCCTGAACCGCCTCCGGTTGCGTGTCGTCCTGCGGACTCCAGCGCGTTGGGTCTCCGACGAAGCCACCGGCTCTTGCTGCTGCAGCCGCCCTGATCAGAGCGGCGTACGCGGCAACGCCCTCCTGCAGCCCCAGGATCGCGGTCATCCTCACCATGCCGTCGGGCAGGGGCTGCAGGCTTACCCTCCGACCCCCGGCAGCTTTCGAGCGGCGCCGGACCACCGCGTCCTGATCCACTTCCACCACCTTGCGCCGCACTTCGTCGACCAGCCGGTTGTTGCCGAGGCCAGGGTGATCGGCCAGGTAGGCCGTGAACCAGGCATCGACGATCGCCCGGTCACCCGGCGCCAGACAGGCGGTCTCCTGCGCGACCAGCGTGGCCCGATATTCGTTCAACACTCCCGATTCAAGGGCAGCCAGCGTGCACGGCAATTCGCGCACCAGACTCCGGGCGACTCCCAGCAGGATCGATCCGCGATAGGGCGACTCGCGCCGGGCCAGCCCGACCTCGACGCCGAGCCCAACCCCCCGCTTGGCCCGGCGTACTCCCCGGTCCGCCTCCTCCTGCCGCCGCGCCCCCTCCAACGCCACCGCGGCCCGGGCCTGCAGCGCGGCCGCGCAGGATTTCAGGTCCTCCAGACACCGCAGGAGATCCACCAAGGCTGCCTGATCCGTCGGTAGCGGAGCCGAGGTCATCCGCCCTCGCCACCACTGCACCTCCGCAGTCAGCAAGGCTTCGTTGTTTTCCACCGCGTCGTCGATCTCGTCCTGCACCGACCGTGGTCCGTCATCCATGGCCCGGATCGCTTCCCAGAACTCCAGCTGTTCGGGGGTCAACTCGGGCGGTGCCCACTCGTCGGCGGGCTCGAGCCACCACGGCGGCAATGTGTCGTCATCTGGCGGGAGGTCCAACCGCTCCAATGCTTCGATCATGCAATTGATTCAAGCTGCGCCCTCCGACACTTTTCGCGCTCCCCAAGACCTCTTTCCGGAACCGGAAATCACCAAATTATTGTCATCCTGCCTTATAACACGATCCGGCCGGGCTCCTTGGCAGACGGCAGGTGAACTCCTCGAGCAGCCGCATTTACTGCCCAGTAGCCTGACCCCATGACGACCTCCCCGCCGTGGGTTCAGAACTATCAGCCAGGCGTACCCGCCGAGATCGAACTCCCCACCGAATCACTCGTCGACCTCCTGACCCGCTCGGTGGCCGAGGCCGGCCCATTCACAGCGATGACTTTCTTCGGCCGAACGACCTCGTACGCCGAGTTGGGCGCCCAGGTCCAACAGGTCGCCGAGGGCCTCCGGATCCTCGGGGTCGAAGCCGGCGATCGGGTCGCGATCATCCTCCCCAACTGCCCGCAGCACGTCGTGGCCTTCTATGCGATCCTCCGCCTCGGTGCGGTCGTCGTCGAACACAACCCCCTCGCGACCCCCCATGAGCTCAGCGACCTCTTCGCCGATCACGGCGCGCAGGTGGCGATCTGCTGGGACGTGGCCGTGCAGAAGCTCCAGGCGTTCCCGTCCGACCGGCAGGTCCCGGACATCATCGCGGTGAACATGCTCGAGGAATTCCCCGCCGTCATGCAGGCCGCGCTGCGCCTGCCGGTGCGCAAGCTCCGCGAATCCCGCAAGGCCCTGACGGCGCCCACCAGGGCCACCCTGCCCTGGCGTCGCGTGCTCAGGACCGAGCCGCTCGATCCGAGTACGCCGCGCCCGACGGTCGACGACCTGGCGGTGATCCTCTATACGTCCGGCACGACGGGCAAGCCCAAGGGCGTGATGCTCACCCACTTCAACCTCTATTCCAACGCCCTCCAGGGCGCGGCCTGGATGAAGGATGCGCAGTATCGCAAGGAGAACTTCTATGCGGTCCTGCCGATGTTCCACGCGTTCGGGATGACGCTCTATCTGACCTATGGCGTCCTGCGGCAGGCGAACCTCGTGCTCTTCCCCGTTTCGATGTCGACCTCGTGCTCAAGGCGGTCAAGAAGCACCCGCCGACCGTCTATTGCGCGGTGCCGCCGATCTATCGGCGGACTGCCGAGGAGGCCAAGGAACGCGGGATCTCGCTGGCCTCCGCGAAATACTGCATCTCCGGCGCCATGGCCCTCACCGACGACGTCGTCGAACTCTGGGAGTCCGTCTCCGGCGGACTGCTCGTCGAGGGCTACGGCATGACCGAGTCGTCCCCCGTCGCCATGGGCAATCCGTTCTGGCCGACACGGAAAACTGGCACGATCGGCGTACCCTTCCCGTCCACCCTCATGAAAGTCGTCGACCAGGAGGACCCCACCCGTGAAGTGGCCCACGGCGAACCCGGCGAGCTGCTGATCAAGGGGCCGCAGGTGTTCGGCGGCTACTGGAACAACCCCGAGGAGACGGATGCGGCTCTCCTCGACGGCTGGTTGCGCACCGGTGACATCGTGACCGTGGATTCCGAGGGGTACGCCACCCTGGTCGACCGGAAGAAGGAGCTCATCATCACGGGTGGCTTCAACGTGTCACCGTCGGAGGTCGAGGGCGTGATCCGCCGCGTCGAGGGCATCGATGATGTCGCCGTCGTGGGCCACCTCCGACCGGACGGCTCCGAGATGATCGTCGCGGTCGTCGAGGCGGACACGTTCGACGAGGATGCCATTCGCAGCCACTGCCGCAGCGAGCTGTCTGCCTACAAGGTGCCGAAGCGCGTCATCCGTTCCGACGGCGAACTGCCCAGGTCGTTGCTCGGCAAGGTGTTGCGCAAGCAGGTACGCGAGCGACTACCGCACGATCTGACCTAGCACCCTCAGCACTCGATGACGTTGACGGCCAACCCGCCGAGGGCCGTCTCCTTGTATTTCGCCTGCATGTCGCGCCCGGTGTCGCGCATGGTCTTCACGACCTCGTCGAAGGTCACCTTGTGGTGGCCATCCCCGTGGAGCGCGGTGCGCGCAGCAGCGATGGCCTTCACCGAGGCGATGGCGTTGCGTTCGATACACGGGATCTGCACGAGCCCACCGATCGGGTCGCAGGTCAGGCCCAGATTGTGTTCCATGCCGATCTCGGCGGCGTTCTCAATGTGGTCGGTATAGCCGCCGAGGACACCGGTCAGGCCGGCCGCGGCCATCGAACACGCCGACCCGACCTCGCCCTGACAGCCGACCTCCGCACCCGAGATGGACGCCTGTTGCTTGATGATGATGCCGATCGACCCGGCGATCAGCAGGAAGCGCACGATGCCGTCCTCGCTCGCGCCGGGCACGAACTCCGTGTAGTACTTCAGCACCGCCGGGATGATGCCCGAGGCCCCATTGGTCGGGGCCGTCACCACGCGTCCGCCGCCGGCGTTCTCCTCGTTGACCGCGAGCGCCCAGAGGCTGACCCAGTCCATGCCGCGCATGGGATCGTCTTCCTGGCCGTCGACCCTGAGCTTCCGAAACAGCTCGGGCGCCCGCCGGCGTACGCGAAGTCCGCCGGGCAGGATGCCCTCGGTCTTCAACCCGTTGTCGATGCATTCGGACATGACCGACCAGATCTTCAGCAGCCCGGCCCGGGTCTCTTCCTCGGGGCGGAAGGCGGCTTCGTTCGCCAGGATGAGGCCCGACCAGGACAGGCCCGATTCCTCGCAGGCCGCGACCAGTTCGGCACCGGTGCTGAACGGATAGGGCAACTTGACCGACTCGGAAGGCAGCTCATCGGCTGCCGCAGATTCCTCGTCGACGACGAAACCACCCCCGATCGAGTAGTAGCTCTTGCGGTGGAGTTCCTCACCCGATCCGTCGAACGCCGTGAGCGTCATCCCATTGGGATGGAACGGCAGGCTGACCCGGCCGTTGAGAATCAGGTCGTTGTCCCAATCGAAGGTGATCTCACGCTCCCCGCCCAGCAGGAGCCGATGGCCGGCGCGCACTCGCTCGACCTGGTCGGCCACGCCCCGAGGATCGACCGTGTCCGGCTCCTCCCCCAGCAGGCCGAGAATCACGGCGACATCGCTCGCATGGCCCCGCCCCGTGGCCCCAAGGCTTCCGAAGAGCTCGGCATGGACGCGCTCGACCCGGTCGAAGACTCCCCCGTCCCGCAACTCGTCGAGAAATCGGACGCCGGCCCGCATCGGCCCCACCGTGTGGGAGCTCGACGGACCAATCCCGATCTTGAACAGGTCAAACACGCTGAGTGCCATGAGACCATCATCACACCCGACCCAAGGGCGCGCGAGGGCAATCGAGAAGTCCGGCGAGGACTCCCGCTGGGTCAGGGCGACAGGTGGCGCAGGAACCGCTGGGGATCAGCAAGGAAATATCGCTCATTCACGACGAGGGCGAGGTCTCCCCAGTCCTCCTCGGCGTACCCCTCGGGCCCCAACTCCAGGATCCGCGCCCCCGGCAGCGCCGCGAGGATCGGTGAGTGGGTCGCCAGAATGATCTGAACGCGCTCGTCCTCGAGCAGTTCGAGCAGGGTCGCCAGCACCCGCAGCGTGGAGTCGAACGACAGCGCCGACTCGACCTCGTCGAACAGATAGAGCCCCGGCCGCGGCTGCCCCCGATGGAAGCACCGGTCGGCGATCAGGTCGAGGAACGATTCCCCGTGGCTGCGCTGATGGAACGACGCCATCCCGACGTCCTCGAGATAGGTGTAGAACCCGTGCATCGTCTCGGCCCGCAGAAAGTAGCCGCCGCGGGACGCGCCCGGCCCCCGGTCGAGGGTCAGGGCGTCGGCCAGTGAGGATTCGGTACGCCGCGTCGTGTGCATCGCACCGGTCGACCCGCCTTCGGCATTGAACCCGTACGCCTCAGCGATCGCCTCGATGATCGTCGACTTGCCGGAGCCGTTCTCGCCGACGAGCACGGTCGCCCCACCCAGCTCCAGGCCCTCGTCGAGAAGCTGGCGCACGGCCGGAATCGTGTAGGGCCACTGCCGGAGGTCGATCTCCGCCCCCTCCCGCCGACCGAGCCCCCGGATCGGCCGGGGCCGCATCCACTCCGCGCCGGCCATGACGCTAGTGGGCGGCCTCGTGCCAGGACGTGCCGAAGCCGACGGACACATCGAGCGGCACAGCCAGGTCGACGGCATGGCCCATGCGTTCGCGAACCAGCGCTTCCAAAGCGTCCCGCTCACCCGGGGCCACCTCGAACACGAGTTCGTCATGCACCTGCAGCAGCATCCGCGACTTCAGGCCCGCCGTGACCAGACCGGATTCGACATCGAGCATGGCGATCTTGATGATGTCGGCGGCCGAACCCTGGATAGGCGCATTCAGTGCCATGCGCTCGGCCATCTCGCGCCGCTGGCGGTTGGAGCTCATGAGATCGGGCAGATAGCGACGGCGGCCGAGGATGGTCTCGGTGTATTCGGTCCGCCGGGCCTGGGCGACGATCCCCTGCAGATAGTCGCGCACGCCGCCGAACACCTCGAAATATTCGTCCATCAGCGTCTTGGCCTCAGACGTCTCGATCTTGAGCTGATTCGACAGGCCGAACGCGCTCAGGCCATAGGCGAGGCCATAGTTCATCGCCTTGATCTTGGCCCGCATCTCGACGGTCACCGCGTCGGGCTCGACCTCGAACACCTTGGCGGCCGTCACCGTATGGAAGTCGATCCCGGAACGGAAGGCCTCGATCAACTGATCGTCCTCCGACGCGTGCGCCATGATGCGCATCTCGATCTGGGAGTAGTCGGCCGTCAGCAACGATTCGAAGCCCTGACCGACGACGAAGGCCTTGCGGATGCGGCGGCCCTCCTCGGTGCGGATCGGGATGTTCTGGAGGTTGGGCTCGGTCGACGACAGGCGCCCGGTCGCGGCGATCGTCTGGAGATAGGTCGTGTGAATGCGCCCGTCGTCGGCGACCGACTTGAGCAGCCCCTCGACCGTCTGCCGCAGCCGGATCGAGTCACGGTGGGCCAGCAGATGAGCCAGGAACGGATGCTCGGTCTTGGCGAACAATCCCTGCAGCGCATCCGCATCGGTCGTATATCCCGACTTCGTCCGCCGCGTCTTCGGCATCCCCAGCTCGTCGAACAACACCACCTGCAACTGCTTCGGCGACCCCAGGTTGATCTGCTTGCCGAGCACCTCATAGGCCGCATCGGCAGCGGCGACCACCTGGGCGTCGAAGTGGGATTCGAGCTCATCGAGATAGTCGACATCGACGGCGATGCCGACCTGCTCCATGCGCGCCAGCGTGCGCTGCAACGGCAGCTCGACATCAGTCAGGAGATGGGTCTGGGATCGCTCGGCCAACTCGGCGTCGAGCGCCTCGGCGAGATCGATGACCGCCCGCGCCCGGACCATCGCTGCCTGGCGCGCCGCATCGTCGGTGTCGACGTCGTCGAACAGAGCACCCTGGTCGGCCGGGGCATTCGGGTCGCCTTCATCGACCTTCAGCTCGCGCTTGAGGTGACGGATGCTCAGGTCGCCGAGATCGAACGTGCGCTGGTCCGGCTTCAGGATGTAGGCCGCCAGCTGCGTATCGGACGACAGCCCGCCCAGATCCCACCCCCGCGACCAGATGGCGAGCAGGGGGCCCTTGGCGTCGTGCATCATCTTGATCCGCGACTCATCGGCCAGCCACTCGGCGAGGACCTGCTCGTCGGCCGGGTCGAGGGTCGCGACATCGAGCCAGGCGGCAGCCCCGTCACTGGCGGCGAGCGAGAGCGCCGCGACGTCGCCGGCCCCGCGCGCCCACTTCCCCGTCACCTCGACACCAGCATGGCTCGCGCCGGCGGTGTGAGCGTCGAGCCACGGCTTCAACTCGCCCGGACCGAGGACGTCGACCGCGATCTCGAACCCACCCTCGGGCTCGGTCTCCTCCGGCGGCAGGGTCTCGAGCAGCCGATCCCGCAGGACGCGGAACTCGAGCGCATCGAACAGCGTGTGGGTCGCCTCGCGATCCCACGTGCGGCGCAGCATGTCATCAAAGGTGACGGGCAGCTCGAGATCAGTGAGGAGCGCGTTGACCTGCCGGTTGGTGCGAACCTGTTCGAGGTTGTCTCGCAGGTTCTGACCCGCCACGCCCTTGATCTGGTCGGCGTGGGCCAGGATGTTGTCCAGCCCATCCCACTCGGTCAGCCACTTGGCCGCGGTCTTGGGGCCGACCTTGGGCACACCGGGGAGGTTGTCGGAGGTCTCGCCGACGAGGGCGGCCAGCTCGGGATAGCGCGCCGGCGCCACCAGATATTTCTCCTCCACGGTCGCCGGCGTCATCCGCGCCAGGTCGGACACCCCCTTGCGGGGATAGAGCACGGTCACCCGGTCGTTGACCAGCTGCATCGAGTCGCGGTCGCCGGTGCAGATCAGCACGTCCAGCCCCTGCTCCGGTGCAGCGGTGGCCAGGGTGGCGATCACGTCGTCGGCCTCATAACCGTCGAGCTCGACATGGGTCACGTTGAGCGCGTCCAGCACTTCCTTGATCAGCTGGACCTGGCCCTTGAATTCATCGGGCGAGGTCGAGCGATTGGCCTTGTACTCCGCGTACATCTCCTGGCGGAACGTCTGCCGCGACACGTCGAACGCCACCGCAAGATGGGACGGCTGCTCGTCTCGCAGCACGTTGATCAGCATCGACGTGAACCCGAACACCGCATTCGTGTGTTGCCCTGTTTTCGTCGCAAAGTTGTCCACAGGCAGCGCGAAGAAGGCCCGATAGGCCACCGAATGGCCATCGATCAACAGCAATTTGGGGCGTTCGCTCGCCTGCGCATCCTGGGTCACCACACCCCGGAGCCTACCCAGCACGTCCGACACTTTTCGCCGCGACAAAGAGCCGGGCCCGGCGGCGATAGGCTCCGCCCCATGAGCCTGCCTCCGGAGATGGTCGATCTGCACAGCCCCCTTGACGCCAAGATGGGCCTCGAGCTTCTGGAGGTGTCCGCCGAACGCTCCGTGGGCCGGATGCCGGTCGAGGGCAATACGCAACCGTTCGGGTTCTGGCACGGCGGCGCGACCGGCGTACTCGCCGAGACGCTCGGCTCCCTCTCCGCCACCGCCCACGCGCTCCCCCAGGGCAAGATCGCCTTCGGCGTCGATCTCTCGGCCACCCACCACAAGGCCGTCCGCTCGGGTTGGGTGACCGGCACGGCGACCGCCCTCGCGCTCGGCGGCAGCGTGGCCAGCTATCAGATCGAGCTCGTCGACGATGCCGGCAACCGGATCGCCACGGCCCGGCTCACCTGCCAGCTCGTGCCCCAGCGCGGAAAACAGGAGCCCGCCCGGAAGCCCGCCGATTCGCAGCAACAGGAGAACCGCGCATGAGCCCCAAGCAGTTCCTCTTCCTCGGCACGCGCGCCGGGCACTCCATCGCCGACGCCGAATATGAGGCGATCTGCCACTATGCGGGCCTGCCGACCAGCCGGATGGATCGCGTACGCCTCGAGATCGAGCCCATGCCCCTCGTCGACCTCGATCGCTATGCGGGCATCATCACCGGCGGCAGCCCGTTCAACTCCTCCGACCCGACCGAGGAGAAGTCCGACATCCAGCGCCGGGTCGAGTCCGACATGCACATGCTGCTCAACGAGATCGTGGCGCAGGACAAGCCGTTCCTCGGCGCCTGCTACGGCGTCGGCACGCTCGGCACCCATCAGGGCGCCATCATCGACCGCACCTTCGGCGAACCGCCCGGCACCGGCCACATCGAGCTCACCGACGCCGGCCGTGACGATCCCCTGTGCGCCGGCCTGCCCGACGAGTTCGATGCGTTCCTGGGTCACAAGGAGGCGGTACGCCAGCTCCCCGCCCACGCCGTCCTGCTCGCGACCTCCGGCCCCTGCCCCGTGCAGATGTTCCGGATCAAGGAAAACCTGTACGCCACCCAGTTCCACCCCGAGCTCGACTCGGCCGGCCTGATCGAGCGGCTGAACGAGTATCGCCACGCGGGCTATTTCCACCCCGACGAGCTGGACCAGCTCACCCACGACGCGCTGACCGCGAACGTCGTGTATCCCCAGATGATCCTGAAGAACTTCGTGGAGAAGTACGCCTAGTCTGCGTCAAGGAAGTTTTACATCTTCTGTCAAGTTTCCTTGACTCTTGAGTCAAGTGCGCTTTACATTTGATGCATGAACACCACCCCCACAGCGGCGCCGACCACGACGGTCGCCTCCCGTCTCCCCAGCGTCGGCTGGCCGGTGCTGATCGGCGTACTCCTCCTCCGCACCGTGCTCCTCTTCGCCGCCAACCTGGCGATGCTCCCGCTCTTCGGCAGCTACGACCGCACGCTGATGTGGCCCTATGTCACGCTCGTCCTCGTCGACGTGATCTCCATCGTCGTGATCGCGATGCTCCTGCGCCGCCGCGGCCAGACCCTCGCCGACCTCATCTCGTTCCGGCTCCGCGACACAGGCTGGGCGCTGCTGGTCACGGTCATCCTGATCGTCGGCTTCTTCGTCGCGACGTTCATCGGCAACCTCGTGGCGTACCTCGGTCCGCCGCCCACTCCGTCCTGGGAGGGCTTCTCTCCCCCGCTCTGGTATGCCCTGTGGACCGTCCTGGTGGCCCCCATCACGATCGCCCTCGCCGAAGAACTCCTCTATCGCGGCTGGGCCCAGCCCGAACTCACGGCCCGCACCAACAAGGTCCTCGCGATCGGCATCATGGCCTTCTTCTTCGCGCTCCAGCACGCGGCGTTCACGCCACTCGACCTGCAGGCCCAGGTCGCCCGCTTCGTCGCGATGTTCCTCAGCGGCATTCTCTTCGGCGTCCTCTACCTCTGGCGCAAGCGCCTCTGGCCCCTGATCTTCGCCCACTGGTTCCTCGACGTGATCGGGCTCGGGCTCCCGGTCCTCTTCGCCGCGCTCGCCTGACCGCCCTCTCCACCCCCAGAAAGGACACCACCATGACCACCCAGGCCAAATCCGGTCGCCGCTATCTGATCCGCTTCCTCACCGCCGCCGCGCTCTACACCGTGCTGATGTTTGCCAGCATCCCGCTCTCGGAGGCGCAGCCCGAAGGGTCGATCCTGCGCTACGTGCTCGCGTCCACGCCGGTGATCGGTCTCGTGCTGGCGGCCTGGGCGATGTGGAAATACGTCCAGGAGGCCGATGAGTTCCAGGCCCGGAAGCTGCTCGACGCGCTCGCCATCTCCCTCGCCGGCACGCTCCTCGTCGTCTTCGTCGTCGGCATGATCCAGCTGGCCGGTGGGCCCCAGCTCTCCTGGGTCTGGGTGATCCCGGTCTGGGGCCTCTTCCTCGGCGTGGGCGCCGCCGCCGCGAATCGGAAATACCGATGAAGAACAAGCTCAAGGAACTCCGCGCCGAGCGTCGCTGGACCCAGGCCGACCTCGCCCGCGAGCTCGATGTCTCCCGCCAGACGGTCAACGCCCTGGAGTCCGGGCGCTATGACCCGTCGCTCCCCCTGGCCTTCACCATCGCCAAGGTCTTCGACCTCAGGATCGAAGACATCTTCAGCCCGGACGAATGACGAAAGGGCCGGTCAGTTCGGCGCAGTTGCCAGCGTGACGGGTACGCCCACCTCCGCGCCCCCGCGGACCACCTGCAACGTCACGGTGTCACCCGGCCGGCGGTCACGGACCTGGGCGATCAGGCCCTCCGACCCGGTGACCGGCTCTTTCTCCACGCCGATGATCACGTCTCCGACCCGCAGCCCCGCCGCCGCGGCCGGGGTCCCTTCGGAGACGCTCTGCACTCCGGCCCCGACATAGCCGGCTCCGTTCACCGTGGTCCCCGTATCGCTCGTGGCGACGCCGAGATAGGCGTGGTTGGCCTTGCCGTTCGCGATCAGCTCGTCGGTCACGGCCTTCACCTGATCGGCCGGGATCGCGAAACCGATGCCGAGATTGCCCGACTGACCCTGGCTCGAGCCCAGAGTGGCGATCGAGGACGTGATCCCGATCAGTTCGCCGTTGGCGTTCACGAGTGCACCACCCGAGTTGCCGGGATTGATCGCCGCGTTGGTCTGGATCGCATTCGTGACGACCTGGGCGCTGCTCGCTGCCCCTCGGGCCCCGGACCCGCCGCCCGAGGGCTCCTGGGTCGTGACGACCGGCCGGTCGAGCGCAGAGATGATGCCCGTCGTCACGGTCTCCGACAATCCCAGCGGATTGCCGAGCGCCATGACCGGTTGACCGACCCTGAGCCCGGTGACTTCTCCGAACGTCATGGGCGCCAGGTTGCCGGGCGGATCGCTCAGCTGGATGACGGCGAGGTCGGTGCTCGGATCCGTGGCCACAACCCTGGCCGCGTACACCCGGCGATCCGACAGCGTCACCTCGAGCTGGCCGCCCCCGGCCACGACGTGGTGGTTGGTGACGATGTGTCCCGCGGTGTCCAGGACGACCCCGGAACCCTCCGCCTCACCCTGGGTCGACCGCACCGCGATCGACACCACCGACGGGCCCGCTGCCGCTGCGGTCGCGCTCCAATCGGGGTTGGCGGTGTTGCCCTGCACGACGCGCGTGACCGTGGTGCCGGACACCGCACTCGGCTCCTGCTGCACCAGCGCGGCCGTCGTGCCGCTCGCCGCCAGCGCTGCCACCACGGCGACGGCCGACATCGCCAGCCAGCCCGGTCGCCGATTCCGGGGTTTCGGTGGTGTCGGTGCGGGCGGACGGGCGTACGCCTGCGGAGGCCCCTGCGGCGGCTGCTGCCCGGACGACCGGACCGGCCCACCCGCCGGTCCGTGACCGGGAACTGTTGGTTGCTGCTGCAGCGTGCTCATGTTGACCTCCGGGAATCCGAGAACTGTGTCCATTCCAGAACCGCCTGCTGTGCGCTTCCTGTGAGGTCCCGATGAGGCGACTGGGAGTCCTAGGGCAGCGACGCGGCGTACGCTCGCAGGCGAACTCCCGGCCAACCACGCCCGCGCGCAGTATCGTCACAGCGTGAATCTGGAGAAGGTGGTTTTCGGCTTCTTCGTGCTGCTGGCCGCGACCCTCAACTTCGGTTATGTCATCGGCGACCTGACCGACCCGAATCAGCACAACGTCTATGAGCTCTATGCGGCCGTCGTGGTCAACGTCATAGCCGCCATCCTCAAGTTCGGCGACCGCACCCAGATCGGCGCGATCCATCTCGCAACGAGTCTCGTGGCCAGCATCCAGCTGATCCTGGCGGCGGCGTTCTGGGTGTACGCCGAACAGGTCACCGAGGGGGTCGACGTCCACGAGTTGTCCTCGGTCGTCTCGCTCGCGACGGGCGCCTGCCTGGCCAACTTCGTGTCGCTGGTGCTGCTGGTCGGCGAGACCATGAGCCACCGCCGCCGCTAGCCATCATGGGCAATCCACTGCTCCTGCTGAGCACCCGCGACCGGGTCCGCCGCCAGATCCTGCGCCGGCGCCAGGTGGCGGTGCCATCCGATGTGCCCGGCACCGACGCGATCTTCCTCGTCCTGCGACGCATGCGCGCCCCCCTGATCGTGCTCGTCACCATCTTCGCCATCTCGGTCGTGGGGCTCAGCCTGATGCCCGGCACCGACGGCGACGGCAATCCCCACCGGCTGGCCCTGTTCGATGCCTTCTATGTGATGAGCTACACCGCCACCACGATCGGCTTCGGCGAGATTCCCTATCCGTTCAGCTATCCGCAGCGCATGTGGTTGACGGCCTCGATCTATCTCACGGTCGTGGGCTGGGCGTACGCCATCTCGGCGCTGTTCGCACTCATCCAGGAATCGGGATTCCGCGAAGCGCTCAACGTGCAGGGCATCCGGCGCCGCGTGCGTCGCATCTCCGAACCGTTCCTCATCGTCGCCGGCTATGGGCAGGCGGGGCGGATGGTCTGCAAGGTGCTCGACGATCTCGGCCGCCGGTTCGTCGTCATCGACCGCAACCACTCCCAGATGGACAAGCTGGCCATCGACCAGCACACCCAGGACGTCCCCGGCATCGAGGGCGAGGTGAGCAATCCCGCCCTGCTGGGCCTGGCCGGGCTGGCCCATCCGATGTGTGAGGGCGTCCTCGCGCTCACCAACGACACCGACAATCTGGCCGTGGTGATGAGCGTCCACCTGCTTCGCCCCGAGTTGCCGGTGATCACGGCCGTCGAGCAGCGCCGCACGGTCGACCGCATGACCGACTTCGATCCGCTGGCGGTGATCAATGCCTATGACCGCTATGGGCAATACCTCATCCTCGCGATCCGCCGTCCCGCCACTTTCCAGCTCGCCACCTGGCTCATGGATCCCCCGGGCAGTCCCCTGTTGGAGCGCACCGAGAGTCTCGCCGACGGCCCCTGGCTCGTCGTGGGTGAGGGCCAGTTCGGGGCCGAGGTCGCCCATGATCTCCGGGTGGCCGGTCTCGACGTCACGACGGCCGATCCCAACGATGGTCATCCCGACATCACGGGCATGGTCGGCATGGTCGCGGGGGCGGAGAGCGACGTCGAAAGCCTCGCTCTCGCGGCGCACGCGCGGATCGCCAATCCCGATATCTTCCTCGCTCTGCGCCAGCGCTCGGCCCTCCAGGCCGCCACCATGCATGCGTTCGCCGCGGATTCACTCTTCGTGCCCAGCGAGCTCGTTGCCCGCGAAGTCCTCGCCCACATCATCTCCCCCGACTACTGGGCGTTCATCGATCATGTGCAGCACGCCGACGACGACTGGTCGGAGGACGTCCTGGCTCGCCTGCGCGAACGCGTCGGCCCGGGTACGCCCTCCAGCGCCGAGTTCGCCCTCGACTCCGACACCGCGCCCGCACCGGTGCGGTGGATGGAGTCGGGCGGGTCGCTGACGATTCGGCACCTGCTCACCGACCCCGACGACCTCGAAACGACGCTCCCGATCAT
Source organism: Propionibacteriaceae bacterium ZF39 (assembly GCA_039565995.1). GTDB lineage: Bacteria > Actinomycetota > Actinomycetes > Propionibacteriales > Propionibacteriaceae > Enemella > Enemella fulvus. Next base: position 2,837,616 of record CP154795.1, read on the forward strand.
CGTGGTATCGCTGATCCGCGACGACGACACCACGTTCCTCCCCGACGAGGAGACCGAGCTCAGGCCGGGTGACCTGCTCGTGTTCGCCGGCGAGGACGGTCGCCTCGGCGATCTGGATGACGTCCTCTTCCACGACCATGTCGTGCGCTATTGCGCGACCGGAGAGATCCAGCCCGAAACCTGGTTGTTCCGTGCCCTGCAGCGTCGGCGTACGCCTCAGTCCGCGCCCAGGTAGGCCCGCTTCACGCGGTCGTCACCCAGCAGCGCACGGCCTGTGTCGGAGAACATGATGTTGCCGACCTCGAGCACATAGCCGACATCCGACAGCGTCAGCGCGGCCTGGGCGTTCTGCTCGACGAGCAGGATGGTGACACCCTCGCTCTGCAGTTCGCGAATGGTGCGCATGATCGTCTGGGTCATGATCGGCGACAGGCCCATCGACGGCTCGTCGAGCATGAGCAGGCGCGGGCGGCTCATCATGGCGCGCCCGATGGCCAGCATCTGCTGCTCACCACCGGAGAACAGGCCCGCGGGCTGATGCCGCCGCTCCCCCAGCACCTCGAACAGGTCATAGACCCGCTGCATGTCGGCCCTGAGGTTGTGGCGATCCTTGCGCGCGAACGCGCCGAGCATCAGGTTGTCCTCGACACTCATTTTCGGGAACAGCCGTCGCCCCTCCGGGGACTGCGCGATGCCGCGGGTGACGATCTGGTGCGCGGGGACGCCGTTGATGCGTTCGCCTTCGAACAGGATCGACCCGGATGTCGGTTTCAGGAGGCCGGAGATCGTCCGCAGCGTTGTCGACTTGCCGGCACCGTTGGTGCCGAGCAGACAGACGATCTGGCCCTGGTCGACATTGAACGAGATGCCCTTGACCGCCTTCACCCGCCCATAGGAGACCACCAGGTCGTTGACCTCAAGCATCGGAGTCCTCCCCACCGAGATCCAGCATCTCGGGATTGCCGATATAGGCCTCGATGACGCGCGGATCGCTCTGCACCTCGTGCGCGGTCCCCTCAACGAGAACCTTGCCGCGCACGAGACAGCAGACCCGGTCGCACAGGTTGAAGATGAAGCGCATGTCGTGCTCGATCACCAGGATCGCCAGGCCCAGATCCCGGATGCGGAAGATCAGTTCCTCCGCCTGACGCGTTTCCTGCGGATTCATGCCTGCGGTGGGCTCATCGAGCAGGAGCAGCTTCGGCTCGGTGGCCAGGGCCCGGGCGATCTCGAGTCGCCGCTGGTCGCCATAGGGCAGGTTGCGCGACAGGCGGTCGGTGGCCTTGCCGAGCCCCACGAAGTCGAGGAGTTCCTGGGCCCGGGCGCGCGTCTCGCGTTCCTCGCGATGGTGGCGGGGCAGCCGGAAGACGGCGTCCAGCGCGTTCGTCTTGGTCCGCGAGTACGCCCCCACCATCACGTTCTCGATCGCCGTCATGTTGTGGAACAACCGGATGTTCTGGAAGGTCCTCGCCATGCCCGCCTTGACCACCTTGCGGGGTTTGGGCGGAAGGATCGCGCCATTGAACGTCACCTGGCCCGAGGTCGGCTGATAGAGGCCGGTCAGGCAGTTGAAGAAGGTCGTCTTGCCGGCACCGTTCGGCCCGATGAGGCCCATGATCTCTCCGGTGTGGACCTGCAGGTCGACCTCGTTCACCGCGGTGAGCCCGCCGAAGCGCATGGTGACGGCCCTGGCGTCGAGAAGGACGCGCCCCTTCTCGTCGGCCGCAGCCTCGAACGCCGGGCCGTCGACAACCGGTTCGGTCGAACTCATGCCCGGTCCTCCTTCGCATCGGTGGGAGCCAGGTGATAGAGGTCGAGGTCCTGCTCGATCTCCCGGGCCAGTTCCTCGTCGTCCTCGTGGAACTCCAGCGTCCGGCGATCGCTCGCGATGAGGCCCTCGGGCCGGAAGCGCATCATGACCACCAGGAGCAGGCCGAACACCAGCAGTCGCGCCTCATTGATGATGCGCAGCTTCTCGGGGAGCAGTTTGAGGATGGTGGCCCCGACGAGTACGCCCAGGACCGTGCCCATGCCGCCGAGGACGACCGCGGCCAGCAGGAAGGCCGACTCGAGGAAGATGTATTGGTCCGGGGTGACCGAGATATCCATGTGGGCCTTGACGGTCCCCGCGATGCCGGCCAGGAACGCACCGCCGGCGAACGCCAGCAGCTTGAGCCCGAAGGTGTTGACACCCATCGCCTCGGCAGCCTTCTCGTCCTCCCGGATCGCGACCCAGCCGCGGCCGATGCGGGAGTTGTTCAGGTTGGAGAAGACCAGGATGATCAGGCCGATGACCAGGAGCATCAGCCAGTAGTAGTTGGAGAATCTGCCGATATCGACGCCCAGGATGTTGTGACTGTCACCCAGGTCGAACCCGAAGAAGTTCAGGTCGGGAATGTTGGGGATGCCGTTCGAACCGTGGGTGATGTCGGGACCGTCGGAGCCGTCCAGGTTGAGCATTCCCAACCGGAAGATCTCGCCGAAGGCCAGTGTCACGATGGCCAGATAGTCACCGGAGACCCGGAGTGTGGGTGAGCCGATGATGAGGCCGAGGATCGCGGCGATGGTGCCCGAGATCAGGACCACGACCAGGAACGGCGGCTTGAATCCCGGCAGGAAGGTGGCGAAGGCCGACTTCGACAGGACTGCAGCGGTGAAGGCGCCGGCGCCGAGAAAGGCGATATAGCCGAGGTCGAGCAGGCCGGCCAGGCCGACCACGATGTTCAGGCCCAGTGCAGTGCCGGCGAAGATCAACACCTGGGTGGCGATCGACATGTTCGCGTCCGACCCGTCCTGGGTGAACGGGAACGCGAAGGCCACGAGGAACGCCGACAGGATCAGGACCTTGCGGTTGTGATGGGCGGCGGCCCGGAACCAGTTGGCCAGACCCAGCTGCCGCAGCACCAGCACCACACCGAAGACGAGCACGATCGTGACGATGAAGGCGCCCGAGTCATGGAGACTCAACACATAGGCCGCGGCGAAGAGCGTCACCCCCATGACCAGCACGATGGCGAGAATCTGCACCCAGGACGGGCTGTTGACCCGCTCCAGCGTGGCCTCCCGGCCCGGCGGGAGCATCCGCGTACCCACCCACGCGACGATCGCACCCACCAGCGCCACCCAGGCGCCGTAGTGCACGTTGAGCAGACCGCCCAGCGTCATCGCGATCGCGACCACGCAGAGCACGATGAACAACAGCGCCGTGGTGGCCGTCGTCTTGGCGGCGCGGAACCAACCGACCCGCGACAGCGGCGGCTTGAGGCCGCCGAGCCCGCCCACCACGGCGAACACCGCGAGCAGCGCCCCGAGCGCCAGGAAGGCGAACTGGAGGGGCGAAGGGCCGAAGAGATAGGTCACGTTGTCGAGCACGCCGGCCCCATAGGCCCAGGGCAACCAGGCCGAGGCGACGATGAGGAGGGCGCCGACGAGGGCGATGACCCGACCGGGTCGCTGCAGTCGCTCCTGTTGTTCTGCGGAGAAGATCGAGAGGTTCATGCGCGGTCCACCACCCGGGCGCCGAGGAGACCCTGGGGCCGGAAGACCAGCACCAGGATGAGGAGGATGAAGGCCCAGACGTCCTTCCAGGCCGACGACCCGAACTGGCCGGGGATGTAGGTCGTGGCGAACACCTCGACCATGCCGAGGACGAGGCCGCCGACAACGGCACCGTTGATGTTTCCGATGCCGCCGAGCACGGCTGCCGCGAACGCTTTCAGGCCCGACAGGAAGCCCATCTTGAAGTCGATGTTGTTGTAGCGCAGGCCGTGGGCGACCCCGGCGACGGCAGCCAGGGCCGCGCCGACCGCGAAGGCCACCATGATCACTCGGTCGACGTTGATACCCATCAGCCGTGCGGTGTCCGGGTCCTGCGAGGTCGCCTTCATGGCCCGGCCCATCTTGGTCTTGTTGACGAACCAGCCGAGGAAGATGGTGCAGACGACGAGGGCGCCGATCGTGAAGACAGCGGACTTCTGGACGCTCAGGGCGCCGAGGTTCACCGTTTCGCCGGTGATGCCGGTGACGTGCGGGAACGGGATCGCGCTCTTCGCGCTGGGAAAGCCGGGAATGAGCCCATATCCCAGGCGGACCGCCTCCTGCAGGGCGATGGAGACGCCGATAGCGGAGATCAGTGGCGCCAACCGTGGAGCGCCGCGCAGGGGACGATAGGCGAACCGTTCCATCACCAGGGCTATGCCGACCGCGGCGATCATGCCGCCGAGGACCATCAGCGGCAACATGACGAAGATCGCCATCGGCCAGGACCACTCCTGGGGCTGACCGATCGCCAGCCAAGTCGTGAAGGCCCCGAACGCACCGATCATGAACACTTCGCCGTGGGCGAAGTTGATCAGCTGCACGATGCCATAGACCACGGTGTAGCCGACCGCGATCAGGCCATACAACGATCCGAGGGATAGCCCGTTCACGAGTTGTTGGAAGAACAAGTCCATGTGTCGCCTCTCGACCGGCCGCTGGCACGACCACGGGCCCCTCGCCGAACCGATCGGTTCAGCGAGGAGCCCGTGCAGTGTCGCTTACTTGAAGTCCTCGGTCTTGGCCGGGGTCCACTTGCCGCCCTCGACCTTGTAAGCCGTGAGGACGCGTGCCTTGGAGTCGCCGAACTCGTCGAAGGCCACGTCGCCGGTCGCACCGCTGAACGAGACCTTGCCGATCTCCTCGATGGTGGCCTTGCGGGCCGAGGCAACGTCGTTCGCGTCGGCGAGCGACTTCTTGAGCGCGTCGATGATCGCGTTCGCGGCGTCATAGGCGTACGCCCCATAGGCCGAGTAACCATCGGAGAAGCCCGCTGCCTTGTAGGCATCGACGAACGCCTTGGCGGAGTCGAGGGTGTCGACGGGGGCGCCGACCGAGGTGGCCAGGTCACCGGTGGAGTTGGGGCCGGCGAGCTCGATGAACTTGCCGTCATAGATGCCATCGCCACCCATGAGGGGCACATTCAGTCCGGCACCCTTCATCTGCTGCGACATGGGGCCGGCCACGGGATATTCGCCGCCGTAGTAGACAGCCTTGGGGTTGCCACCCTGAACCTTGGAGATGACCGCCGAGAAGTCCTTGTCCTCGGGGTTGATGGTCTCCGCGGCGGAGATCGTGCCACCGTTGGCCGTGAAGTATTCGGTGAACGCGTTGACCAGACCCTGGCCGTACGCCTTCTTGTCGTGGATGGTCGCCACTTCCTTGACGCCGGTGTCCAGCAGATACTTCGCCGCGAACGGGCCCTGCACGTCGTCGGTGGTGCAGGTGCGGAAGTAGTTCTCGTAGGTCCGCTTGGGGTTGGCCAGGTCGGCGCCCTTGGTCAGGGTCGGGTTGGTGTTGGCCGGCGAGATCAGGGCGATCCCGGCGCCGCTCAGCACGGGCTGCAGGGCCTGGCCGACCGACGAGTTCAGCGGGCCGACCACGGCGACGACCGAGGTGTCGCCACCCAGCTTGGTCGCAGCGTTGCGGCCGGTGTCGGGAGCGGCCTGGTCGTCCTCGGCCGCCATCTCGAGCTTCCAGCCCGGGATGGCGTTGGACTCGTTGGCCTGGCGAATTGCGAGCTCGACAGAGTTGCGGATGCCCAGGCCCATGGCCGAGAGGTCACCCGACAGCGGCGCGATGACACCGATCTTGGCGGTCTTGGTGGCACCGCCACCACTGCCGCCGGAGCCCGCGCCCCCGGACTCGGTGCGGGTGCCGCACGCAGTCACCGTGAGGGCAGCGGCAGCGAGGGAAGCCCCCGCCAGAATGAAAGTTCGACGATCCACGATGGTCCTCCTGATTCGCCCCGCCACGTCGCGGGGCCCGCACCTGGCTAGCGGGCAGTGAGAACAGTAGGACCCACAGCCGGGGTGAAAGCTAGTGCAAACGCCAGGCCGATACAAGACCGTTACACGCCGGTAGTGGGGTTGACCCCGTCTGGTGGACATCGGTTAAGCGGCTTCTGAGGCCGCAGTGATGGTCCGGTGCTCGAACGCTACCGGAGGGATCTGGCCGAGGCCGCTGTGCCGCCGGCGGCGGTTGTAGACGTTCTCGATCCAGGAGCTGACGGCGTGGACCGCCTCGGCCCGGGTGGCGAAGGCGTGGCGGTCATAGAACTCGGTCTTCAGGGTCGACCAGAAGCTCTCGATCTGGGCGTTGTCCCAGCACACGCCGGTGCGCCCGACTGACAGGAGCACGCCCAGCTCCTCGGCCGCGTCGGCGAGCTGGGTGGAGGTGTACTGGCAGCCCCTGTCCGCGTGGAAGATGACGCCAGTGGTGTCGCCGTCGCGGAAGGTGACCGATCGGCGCAGTGCGGTCTCCACGACGTCGGTGTGAAGGCTGTCGGAGAAGGCGTAGCCGATGACGCGGCGGGAGTGCCCGTCGCGGACGGCGCACAGGTAGAGCCAGCCCTGCCCGGTGGCCAGGTAGGTGATGTCGCTCGTCCACACCACGTTGAGCGCGCCGCGGTCGAAACGACGCTGGACCAGGTCGGGGATGGTGTGCGGTACCTGGTCCGGCAGCGTGGTCACCGGCCGCCACGGCCGCGGACTGATGCCGCGGATCTCGTCCTGCCGCATGAGCTTAGCGACCGTCTTCTGGGAGACGACCTCGCCGTCCTCGCGCAGGTCCGCGGTGATCCGCGGTGCGCCGTTCACACCATCACTGTCGGTGTGGAACTGCCTGATCTTCACCAGCAGGTCCTCGTGGCGTCGCTCCCGGGGCGAAGGGCCGGAAGCCTGTCGATCGACCCACTTGTAGTACCCCGACCGGGACACCTCGAGCAGCTCACACATCCGCACGATCTCATGGTTGGCCTTCTCCGCGTGGATCAGCTCGAACGCCCGCTCTGGTTGTTCGAGGCGTTCTCCGTCACGAAGAAGGCCGCGGCTTTTTTCAGGAACTCTCGGTCCATCCGCAGCTGGGCGTTCTCGGCCCGCAACCGCTCCAGCTCGGCCCGCTCGTCCAGGTCCAGCGCACCAGGCGGATCGACCATGCGGGCCCGCTCGGCCGCGACCCACCGGCCCAGCAGCGCCTCGCCGACACCGATCTCGCGAGCGACCTCCACGATCGTGCGACCGGTATCGATCACCAGATGAGCAGCGTCACGACGGTACGCCGGGGTGTACCTCTTCCTCTTGGCACCCATAAGGGCATCCTCTCCTGCCAGGCTCACCTGGCCGGTCAGGATGTCCACCCAACGGGGTCAACCTCAGGTAGCTTCCTCCCCCGCCGACCGGGGAATCGCCCTATTTCTTCTTGTTTTTCTTCGCCAAATCGATGACGCCATCGGCGACTTCGCGCATCGACTTGCGCATGTCCATCGCCGACTTCTGGATCCACCGGAAAGCCTCCGGTTCGGACATCCCGAACTGCTGCTGCAGCAGGCCCTTGGCCTGGTCGACGGCCTTGCGCGACTCGAGCCGCTCCTCGAGGTCGGAGACCTCGGCCTCGACCGCGCGGATCTCTGCGTACCGCGCCATGGCGATCTCGATCGCCGGGACGACATCGGAGGCATCGAACGGCTTGACCACATAGGCCATGGCACCGGCCTGGCGGGCCTTCTCGACGAGTTCGCGTTGGCTGAACGCGGTGAGCATCACCACCGGGGCGATGCGCTCCTCCGCGATGATCTGGGCGGCCGTGATGCCATCCTGCTTCGGCATCTTGACGTCCATCACCACCAGGTCGGGCTCGAGCTCGCGCGCCAGCGTGACGGCAGCCTCCCCGTCGGCGGCCTCACCCACCACGTCGTATCCCTGCTCTGCAAGCAATTCCACGAGATCAAGTCGAATGAGCGCCTCGTCCTCCGCGACGAGTACGCGGGGTCGGGTCGGGGCCTGGTCGGCGTCTTTGGCAACGGTGGCCTTGTCGTCAGTCACATGCCCAATTGTCCCCCCGATCACAGGTGATTGCCAAACCCCCTGCCACCTATTGGCACTGCTAGTATTGCCGAGTCACTCGCCGGGGTGGCGGAATGGTAGACGCGGACGGCTCAAACCCGTCTGGCCGTAACAGGCTGTAGGGGTTCGAGTCCCCTTCCCGGTACGAAAAGCGCCCAACCTCCCGGTCCCGCTGTGGATCAGTCGAGGCCGGCCACCGGCCACTCGTCGAGTTCGGCCGCTGCGATTTGGGGCTGGATCTTGTGGACGCGCAGGGCGTTCGTTTTTCCTGGTACGCCCACCGGCGACCCCGACACGATGACGACCTTGTCGCCCACCTCGACCCGACCCGACTCCATCAGTGCCTGGTCGACCAGCCGCACCATCTCTTCGGTGGTGTCCGTCTCCGGGATCCGGAACGTGGTGATGCCCCAGACGAGGGTCAGGATCTTGCGGGTCTTCTCATCGGGGGTGAACACGAGGACGGGGATCGGGCTGCGCAGTCGGGCCAGCCGACGGGCGGTCTCGCCGGACTTGGTGAAGGCCACCAGATATTTGGCGTTCACCCATTCGGCCACTTCGGCAGCGGCCTTCGCGATGACCCCACCGGTCGAGCGGGGGTCATAGTCCAGCCTGGCGATGCGGTCCATCCCCAATGCTTCGGTGCGTCCGACGATGCGGGCCATGGTGTTGACGGCCTGCACCGGATATTGGCCGATGGACGTCTCCCCCGACAGCATCACCGCATCGGTCCCGTCGAGGACCGCGTTGGCGACATCGGAGGCCTCGGCCCGGGTCGGCCGCGGTGCGGTGATCATGGATTCGAGCATCTGGGTCGCCACGATCACGGGTTTCGCGTGGCGACGGGCCGTCGAGATGATGCGCTTCTGGGCGAGCGGCACCTCTTCGAGCGGGAGCTCAACGCCGAGGTCGCCGCGGGCCACCATGATCGCGTCGAACGCGAGGGCGATCTCGTTGATCGCGTCGACCGCCTGCGGCTTCTCCACCTTGGCGATGACGGGCAGCCGGCGCCGCTCCTCCGACATGACCTGGTGGACCATGCGGATGTCGTCGGCGGACCGCACGAACGACAGCGCAATGAGGTCGAAGTCGTTGCGCAGCGCCCAGCGCAGGTCGGCGATGTCCTTCGGCGTCAGTGCCGGGACGTTGACGGCGACCCCGGGCAGGTTGATGCCCTTGTTGTTCGACAGGGGCCCGCCGACGGTGACGCGGGTGATGATCTCGTTCTCCGTCACCTTCTCGGCGGTCAGCATGACGCGCCCGTCGTCCAGGAGGATCGGGTCTCCCGGGCGGACGTCGGCGGTGATGCCCTTGAACGTCGTGGAGCACCGGGTCTGGTCCCCCGGCACGTCGTCGGTGGTGATCGTGAAGCGATCGCCGTAGCCCAACTTGATCTTTCCGTCGGCGAACTTGCCCAGCCGGATCTTCGGGCCCTGCAGGTCGGCGAGCACACCGACCGGACGCTTCGTGTGTTCGGCCGCCCGGCGCAGGTCGGCGAGGCGGCGCTCATGCTCGGCGTGGTCGCCGTGGCTCATGTTGAATCGGGCGACGTTCATGCCGGCCTCGAGAAGGTCGGTCAGACGCTGGACGCCCTGGGTGGAAGGACCGAGGGTGCAGACAATCTTGGCTCTACGCACGTTCGGACAGTACCCCGCCCGGGCCAACAGTGGGTTACATGGGGCTGATCAGGCTGCCCGCAGCACCGCCAGCGCATGCTCGAGATCGGCGGGATAGGGCGAGGAGAACGACACCTCGTCGCCCGTGCCGGGATGCGTGAAACCGAGGCGCACCGCGTGGAGCCACTGGCGTTCGAGGCCGAGGCGGGCGGCGACGACCGGATCGGCGCCATAGGTGAGATCCCCCACACAGGGGTGCCGGAGCGCGGCCATGTGAACGCGGATCTGGTGCGTACGCCCGGTCTCGAGATGAATCTCGAGCAGGGTGGCTCCGACCATCGCCTCGAGCGTGTCGTAGTGGGTGATCGAATGGCGTCCACCGTCGATGATCGCCATTTTCCATTCGCCGCTGGGGTGACGCCCGATGGGCGCGTCGATCGTCCCGGTGAACGGATCGGGATGCCCCTGCACCACCGCGTGATAGACCTTCTCGACCGTGCGGTCGCGGAAGGCGCGTTTCAGCAGCGTGTACGCCCGCTCGCTCTTAGCCACCACCATGACACCGGAGGTGCCGACATCGAGGCGCTGCACGATGCCCTGCCGTTCGGGCGCTCCGGAGGTCGAGATCCGGAAGCCGGCGCCCGCCAGGTGTTCGACGATCGAGGGACCCTCCCAGCCCAGGCTCGGGTGGGCAGCCACCCCGACGGGCTTGTCGACGACGACGATGTCGTCGTCATCGTGGATGATCCGGACCCCCTCGACCACCGTGGGGGTCACCTGGACCGCGCGTTCGACCTCCGGCAGCGTCACCTCGAGCATGGCGCCGGCTCGGAGCCGCTCGGACTTCCCGACGGGTACGCCGTCCTGGCGTACCAGCCCCTGCTCCGCGAGCTCTGCCACCCGGCTCCGCGACAGCCCGAGCATGCGAGCACCCGCCGCATCGGCGCGTTCGCCATCGAGGCCATCGGGAACGAGCAGCACCCGGGACTGGTCACTCATGACGTGGCTGCCTTCTCCCGATCCTTCTCGAGTACGCCGTCGTGACCGATCCCCTTGATCAGCCACAGGAACATGATGGCGATCGCCCCGAAGACGACACACATATCCGCGATGTTGAAGATCGGCCAATAGGGCAATTGGAGGAAGTCGATGACATGACCGCGGGCGAACCCGGGCGGGCGGGTCAGCCGATCGATGAGGTTGCCGGTGATTCCCGCCACGACCAGGCCGAGCGCGATCGCCCAGCCGCCATGGCGGAGTTTGGGCACGACGACGATCAGCAGGAACGCCAGCACGCCGACGGCGAGCAGCGTGAAGATCCACGTGGCCCCTTCTCCGATCGAGAAGGCGGCGCCGGGGTTGCGGATCAGATAGAGACGCAGCAGGTCACCGAGCAGAGGCACGGGGGTCGCCGGGGTCAGATAGGCCACCGCGGCGATCTTGGTGATGACATCCAGGGCCAGAGCCACGACGGCCACCAGCGTGAATCGGGTCCACGCGGACCGTCGGGAGAGCACGGAGTCGCTCACCGCCTTTCTTGGCGTTGCTTGCAGGACAGGCACATGGTCGCCCGCGGATAGACCTGCAGGCGCCCCTTGCCGATGGCTTCCCCGCAATTCTCGCAGCGTCCATAGGTGCCGAGCTCAATCATCCGAAGGGCGAGCTCACTCTGCTTGAGCATGTCGCGGGCATTCGCCGCCAACGACATCTCCTGATCGCGCTCGAAGTTGGCCGAACCCACGTCGGCCGGGTCGCGACCCGCCCCCTCGGTGCTGTCGCGGAGCAGGTTCTGCAGCTCGGCCTCGGCCTGCTCGATGGCCCGATGGTGCTTCACGATCTCGGCCCTGAGGTCGTCGATGACTTCATCGAGCTCCTCGGAAGTCCACGGCTCCTCTCCCTCGCGGATCGGAAGCTCCGCCGCCGTCACGCCCGGTGTGGCGATCTCGGAATCGGCGGCATCGGACTTCTTGGCGGTGGGCATCGAGGGCTCCTTTGCCGGACTGGACTGATAGTGGTCCGGCTGAGAGTACACGAAGGGGCCCCGCCTGCGCGGGGCCCCTTCAAAGAGTTTCCGACCGGATCGACGATCAATCCGGAACCGGCTCAGTTGTTGCGCTGATTCTCACCCAGGAGGGCGTCCAGACGCGGGGTGTTGCTGGCCTGACCGGACTGACCGGGCTGTCCGCCGGAGCGGGTCGGGCCCTGGTTGCCCTGGGCGGACGACTGCTGCGGGCCGCTGGAACGGCGGCCCTCCTGGCCGTTGTTGGTGTTGTTGTCGGCACGGTCGGCCAGGCTGGGCTTGGACGACGGCTCCAGGGAGATCCCCTCCACCGTCTGAAGCTGCTGCTTCAGGTGGCTGGCGAACGACTGACGATAGTTGGCCTCGAAGCTGCGCAGCTGGCCGACGGCGTCCTGGAGCTGGTCGCGCTCGGTCTCGAGCTGCGAGAACAGCTCGGTGCGGCGCATGCCGACCTGACGATCGAGATCGGCGGCGCGGCCCTGGGCCTCGTTGGTGAGGCGCTCCGCGTTGACGCGGGCCTCGGACTCGACGCGCTCCGCCTTGGTGCGGGCGTCGGTGGTGATCTGGTGAGCCTTCTGGTTGGCCTCTTCCACCTTGCGCTTGGCCTCGGCGCTGGCCTCGTTGACCAACTGCTCCGACTGCTCGGTGGCCATCTGGACGAGCCGGACGACGGCGGGGCTGGCCTCCGCGGACGTGGTGACCTGCAGCTTCTGCACGCCGTCGGCCACCTGGGCTGCCGGCTGCTGCGGCTGGGCCACGGGCTGGGGCCGGGCAGGCTCGGGCTGGGGCTTGGCCTGCTCCTGCTGGGCGGCCTGGCGACGGAGCTCCTCGTTGCTGGGCTCGCTGCGATCCTGCTGCTGGCGGGTCTGGGACTGCTTCAGAGCCTCGACCTGCTGCTTGAGCGTCTGGTTCTCTTCGATGAGCTGGGCGAACGATGCCTCGACTCGGTCGACGAAAAGGTCGACCTCGGAGACCTCATAGCCGGTGCGCCGCGCCATGTGGAACTTCGTCTTGCGGACTTCGTCCAGGGTTAGGGTCATCGTTCACCTCGAATAGTCGGGAAGGCACTTCCCACATTGAATCGTCGGTGCCCGACCAACACTTTGGCACCTCTCAACACGACAGTATCAGCAACAACGCGGAGTGCATCAAGTCAGCACCGGCGCAGAACCGGTTGCCACAGCGCGGTCGACGCTTTGCCCCAGCGTGATCAACGCATCAGCAGGCTGTAATTCAGCTGCCGCAGGACCAGGACGCCGAGCCAGAGAATCATGAAGCCCAGATCGAGCATGATGTTCCCCACCCGGACGGACGGGATGAACTTGCGGAGAAACCGCAACGGTGGATCGGTGAGCGTGTAGACGGCTTCGGCGAGAACAAGCACCGCGCCGCGGGGCTGCCAGTTCGGGGAGAACATGGGCACCCAGCTCAGAATCATGCGAGCGAAGAGAACCGCCAGATAGATCCAGAGCACGATGTCGATAATCATGCCGACGACAATCATTCGGGTTCCTCCGCGAAGTCCTTCGGGCCGGTGGCGTCAGCTCTGGTTGTAGAAACCGCCGGCGATGCGCTCCTTGTCCTCCGCCGTCACATTCACGTTCTGCGGCGACAACAGGAACACCTTGCTGGTAACGCGCTCAATAGTGCCACGCAGCCCAAAAATCAGACCCGCTGCGAAATCGACGAGACGCTTGGCGTCGGAATCATCCATTTCGGTCAGGTTCATGATGACCGGGACGCCGTCACGGAAGTGCTCGCCGATCGTGCGGGCCTCGTTGTAGGTGCGGGGATGAACGGTGATGATGCGGGACATATCGGCCGTCTTCTTCTTGGGCGCTGGCGGGGTCTGGCGGGCCACGGGCTCGACCGGGCGACGACGCGGCTCCAGCTCGTGGATGCTGGCGGAGTCCTCGATCTCGTCGGGCTCCCGCACCGAGACATCCTCGGTGATCTCGATGTCCGAATGCTCGTCATAGGAGTCCTGATAGCGATCCGACGTCGTCAGTCCGAACCACTCAGCAGCGCTCCGCAGTCTTCCGGCCATCTCGGTCCTTCCCAAAAACCTCCGCCGACACAGAGCCGACTCTCATCGACCCTCAGCGTACCTGTCGGGATTCACGCGCCAAGAACCGACACGCTTTGGGCAGGGAGCCACACGAAGGCGCCCAATCGGCCCGCCCCTGCCCCGTCACGGCGGTGGCTGTGGAGGTCGGGAGAGGTCCGCGTACACGGGCTGTGGCGCTCGACCACGCATCCGAGATCGCGCAGTTGCCGGTCGGCGGCGGCCCCGAGGTCGAGGGCCGGCGTACCCCAGGAGGTCTCGGCGTACGCCCCGGGGAGCTGCTCGCCGATCTCGTCCCGCATCGCCGCGGGCACCTCGTAGCAGGCGCCGCAGATGTGGGGCCCGAGCCAGGCCCGGATGTCGGTCGCGCCCAGATCCCGCATGGTGGCGACGGTGTTGGTGAGTACGCCGGCGGCCAGCCCGACACGCCCCGCGTGTGCGGCACCCACCACGCCGACCGAGGCATCGGCGAAGAGCACCGGCAGGCAGTCGGCCACGCGGATGCAGAGCGCGACGCCTGTCCGGTCGGTGACCAGTGCGTCGGCGCGCTGCAGGGGCGTGCCGGTGGCTTCCGACCCCAGGTGTTGCCGCTCGGTCCAGCCCGCCAGGAGGGCCTCGTCGACGATGACCACCTCCGGGCCGTGGACCTGCGCGAGGGTGATGATCGGCCCGAAGCCGAGGACGCGGCGTACGCGCTCGAAGTTCTCCCCCACCGCGGCCAGGTCGTCGACGTCGGTCCGGCCGAGGTTGAGCGGGCCGAAGGCTCCGCCGGAAACCCCACCGGACCGATCGGAGAAGGCAAGGCCCACCGGCCGGTCCGGGGAGGGTCGGTGCAGGAACGAGAACACCGGCTCCGTCAGCTCAGTCGAGGAACTTCAGGAAGTCGGGCACATCGAGTTCGTCGTCGTCCGCAGCCGGTCGGGGCTCGGGACGAGACTCCTGACGCGGCTCGGGACGCGAGTCCTGGCGCGGCTCGGGACGCGGTTCCGGGCGGTACTCGGGACGCGGTTCCGGACGGGTCTGCGGCTCGGGCTCACGGCGGAACTCGGGCTCACGGCGGAACTCGGGCTCGCGCCGGGGCTCGGGCTCGCGACGGGGGTCGGGCCGGGTCTGGGTGGTCGCAGCCGGGCGGGAACCGCCGAACGGCGACTTGCCGGCACCGCCGGTCAGGCCGACATTGCGGGTCTCCTGCTTGCGAGGCGGTTCACCGTTGGCGAAGCCGGCCGCGATGACCGTGACGCGCACCTCGTCACCCAGGGCATCGTCGATCACGGTGCCGAAGATGATGTTGGCGTCGTCGTGGGCCGCTTCCTGGATCAGGTTGGCGGCGGCCGACACCTCGAAGAGGCCCATATCGGAGCCGCCCGCGATGGCGAGCAGCACGCCCTGGGCACCGTCGATGCTGGATTCCAGCAGCGGCGACGACACGGCCATTTCGGCGGCCGCCCGGGCCCGGTCCTCGCCGCGGGCCGAGCCGATGCCCATGAGGGCCGAGCCGGCGTTCGACATGATCGACTTCACGTCGGCGAAGTCGAGGTTGATCAGGCCCGGGGTGGTGATCAGGTCGGTGATGCCCGAGACGCCCTGCATGAGCACCTGGTCGGCCTGCTTGAAGGCGTCCAGGATCGCGACCTGGTGGTCGGTCATCTGCAGGAGCTTGTCGTTGGGGATGACGATGAGGGTGTCGACCTCTTCGCGCAGGTTCGCGATGCCCGTGTCGGCCTGGGTGGCGCGGCGGCGTCCCTCGAAGCCGAAGGGTCGGGTGACGACGCCGATGGTCAGGGCGCCGAGCGAGCGGGCGATGCGGGCCACGACGGGTGCGCCGCCCGTGCCCGTGCCGCCACCCTCACCGGCGGTGACGAAGACCATGTCCGCACCTTTGAGGACTTCTTCGATCTCGTCCGAGTGGTCCTCCGCGGCCTGCCGGCCCTTGTCGGGGTCGGCTCCGGCCCCCAGACCTCGCGTGAGTTCCCGACCGATGTCGAGCTTGACGTCCGCATCGCTCATGAGGAGCGCCTGCGCATCGGTATTGACGGCGATGAATTCCACGCCCCGCAGTCCGGACTCGATCATGCGGTTGACGGCGTTCACGCCACCCCCGCCGACCCCTACGACTTTGATGACGGCGAGGTAATTCTGGGAAGGATTGACCACGGAGGTTCCCGCCTTCTTTCTCCTGGGTACGGACAGCTTGGTGTGCCGGATGTGGGGCCCCCCAAGCTGGTCCGCACGGGAGGGGAAGTCTGGGCTCGGCTCCGGCAGACCTCAGGCTATGAGACCCCCCACAGCACCGCCAACATATGACCGGCGGTTGGGCGTGTTGACCTCAAGCTCTACTTCAGAGTGAGACCGAACCCTCAACGCTGTTCTGTTTCGGCCAGTCAGCGCGTACTCGGTCGCGCCGGGGCGCTGACATCGATGTGTTTCGCCGCGGTGCTGCGGACCAGGGCGAGGGCCACCTGGGCCTTGAGCCCCGCTTCCTCGGCGGAACCGAAGAAGATCTCCCGCTCCCCCCGCAGGTGGATGGTGATGGCGTCCCGCGAGGTGAAGCGCACCAACTCCGCCTGTTCGCGCAGCTCGATCGGCAACGCAGCGACGACAGCGGCCGCGGCCGTCAGCGTGCGTGGATCGTCCAGGGCTCCCAGTCCCTCGATCAATCCGTCGGGGCGGGGGCCGACGAACACTGCTCCGCTCGCGTCGACCAGCGTCGCGCGGTCCCCCTGGCCGATGGCGAAGACGGGGACGCGTTCGGTCACCGTGACGACCACCGTCGACGGCCATGCCCTCCGCACGTTCACGCGGTCCACCGCGGGCAGCGTGGTGACGCGCTCGGCGATCCCGCGTTCGTCGAGGCGCGCCATCGGCCTGCCGAGGGGCACCTCGGCGACGGTCGACACGGCTTCGGGTGTCAGCACAGCTGTGCCGCGCACCTCGACGGTGCGAACCGCCAGAACGGAGGAGAAGAACACGAGCCACGCCAACGCGCCCGCGATGAGCACCACCCCGATCGCGATCGCCAGGCGCAGGACTCGACGCCGGCGCGAGTCCTTCCGTCGCCTGCTCAGCCGGTCTGTGGCGTCCCTGAGCGTGCTCACCGGCCGCCTCGCGCGGCCAGCGCGGCGACCACTTCCGGGGCGATCCGAGTCACGTCACCTGCCCCCAGGGTCAGCACCACGTCACCCGGTCGGGCCAGGTCCGCCAACACCGAGGGGACCTTGGCCCGGTCGTGGATCAGCCGCACCGAACCCCCGTGGCGCGCACAGGCATCGCCCACGAGCTCGCTCGTCACGCCCGGGACCGGGTCCTCCCGGGCCCCATAGATATCCATGAGCACGACCTCGTCGGCCGCCGCGAGCGCTGCACCGAACTCGTCCGCGAAATCCTTGGTCCGGCTGTAGAGGTGCGGCTGGAAGCAGGCGATCACCCGGCCGCCGCGTTCGCGTACGCCCGACCGGGCCGCTCCGAGCGTCGCGGCCACCTCCGTCGGATGGTGGGCGTAGTCGTCGACCACATCGATGCCGTCGTGGCTGCCGACACCCATGAACCGACGATGCGTGCCGCGGAACGTACGCATGGCCGCCGCGGCGTCATGCAGATCGACGCCCAGGCTGTGGGCCGCCAGCACGGCGGCTGCGGCATTGGCGATGTTGAACCGCCCGGGCACGGCCAGCTCGAGTGGCACCTCGCCCAGCCGGGCGCTCACGCGGAAACCGGACTGCTGCAGGTCCGTCACCGGGACGCGCGCTCCCGGTTCCTCACCGAAGGTGATCCAGGCATGGTCGACTCCCGCCCGGCGCACCGCGCGTACGCCCGGGTCGTCGCTGTTGGCCACGACATGCGTCGCACGGGCTGCGAAGGTGCGGAAGCCGTCGAGATAGGCCTCCGGAGTACGCCAGTTGTCGAGGTGGTCGGCCTCGATATTGGTGATGACAGCCGTGTCGGCCGGGTATTGCAGGAACGATCCGTCGGACTCGTCGGCTTCCACCACGAACGGCCCGGTGCCGAGGCGGAAGGACGGAGCACCTCCGGCAAGCGGGGCGCCGATGACATAGCCCGGATCCGTATCGCACTCGACCAACAGGTGCGCGAGCATGCCGCTCGTGGTGGTCTTGCCATGGGTGCCGGTGACGGCGACGCCCTTGCGGCCCAGCATCAGTGCGCCCAGGGCCGCACTGCGATGCCAGATGCACAGGCCGCGAGCCCGGGCCGCGACGAGTTCCGGATTGTCCTCGCGGATCGCCGACGACACGACGACGGTCTCCGCGTCCTGCAGCTGTTCGGCTGCATGACCCACATGGACCCGGACACCGGCAGCGGCCAGCTCAGCCAGGACCGGCGAATCCGCCTGGTCGGATCCGGACACGCGCGAGCCGAGCTGGGCATAGAGGGCCGCGATCCCGCTCATGCCGGCACCGCCGACCGCGATGAAATGCACCGGCCCCAGTTGCTGGGGCGGGACGAGGTCGACGGGCGGAATCAGGGCGCCGAAGATGCTGCTCACGGGTGGATGGTCACCGCCTCCGGGCCGCGGCCAGCACGCGCTGGGCGAGCACCTGGGCCGCATCGGCGGGCATGAGCTCGCGACCGGCCCGGCTCATCGCGTCGAGCTTGTCGCGGCCTTTGATGAGGGTGGGGATTTCCGCATGGAGCCATCGAGCGGAAAGGGCGGAATCCTCCAACAGGCGGGCGCCACCGGCCACGACGAGCGACTCGGCATTGCGGGCCTGCTCACCGTTGCCGTGCGGCAACGGTACGAGCACCGTCGGAAGACCCACGACTGCGGTCTCGACCACCGTCCCCGCCCCGGAGCGACCCAGCATCAGGTCCCCTGCCGCGTACGCATCCTCCATGGCATCGACGTAGGCGACCGGGCGATAGACCGCACCGGTCTCGGCATCGGTGACCGCCACGGTCTCGCTGGTGAAATTCTTCTGGCCCAACACATGAAGGATCTGGATGCCCTCCGCCAGGAGCTTCGGGAAGGCCTCGGTCACGGCTTCATTGATCGAGCGGGCCCCCTGGGACCCACCGGACACAAGGAGGACCGGCAGCTGGGGATTGAGATCGAACGAGCGGCAGGCCCGCTCATGCTCGGCGGCGCGATCGAGACCCGCGATCTCGGGGCGCAGGGGCAGTCCGATGAACTCGGCCCCGGTGAGCGGAGTATCTGGAAAGGTCGTATAGATCTCGGCTCCCAGCCGGGTGGCCACCTTGTTGGCGAGCCCGGGGATCGCGTTCTGCTCATGGACGACGATGGGCAGCTTGAGCTGCTTCGCGGCGAGATAGGCCGGCATGGCGACATAGCCGCCGAAGCCGACGAGCACGTCGGCCCGGGCCTCACGGAGGATCGCCTTGGCCCGGTTGACCGCACCCAGGAGCCGCACGGGCACCTTGAACAGGTCGGGCGAGGGCTTGCGCGGCAGCGGCACGGGCGGCACCAGCTTGAGCTCGAGCCCGGCGGCCGGGATGACACGGGTCTCGAGCCCCTTCGGCGTACCGATCACGACGATCCCCGAATCGGGGGCCGCCGCCGTGATCGCATGTGCGGTCGCGATCAGGGGCGAGGTGTGGCCGGCGGTCCCACCGCCGGCCAGCGCAATGTTCACCATGGCAGCTCTCCGTCTTTTCGTCGATCATCATCGGGCAGCCCGGGGCCCGGACCCTGGGGGCTCAGCCGCGACGGCTGCCGACCACGGTGGTCATCCGTGGCTGCTGCGGTCGCCGCTGCTTCCCCGCCAACAGGGCCCGCGCCTCGGGCTCGTGGCGGGCACACGCCAGCAACACACCGAGGGCCATCAGGTTGGCCAACAGGGCATTGCCGCCGTAGGACACCAACGGTAGTGGTACGCCCAGCACCGGCAACATGCGGAGCACGACCATGAGGTTGACCATGGCCTGGAACATGAACCAGGTGGTGATCCCGGCCGCGGTCACGCGGCAGAACAGGGACTCCGAGCGCAGTGCGATGCGGAACCCGGCCACACCGAGAACCACGAACAGGCCGAGGACGGCGATCGCCCCGACCAGCCCGAGTTCCTCACCGATCACGGCGAAAATGAAGTCGGTGTGGGCCTCGGGGAGGCTCCCCCATTTCTGGCGCGACGCACCCAGCGTCACGCCCCACCAGCCACCGGTGGCCAGGGCATACACCCCGACGGTGGCCTGCATGTTGGCGCCGCCGGTGTCATGGGAGGGGTTGAGGAAGGCCATGAACCGCCGCATGCGGTTGGGGCTCGTGATGGTCATGATGGCGATGCCGGTCGCGCCGACGGCCGCCATCGCGGCGAGCAGGCGCCAGGGGGTCCCGACCACGAACAGGATGCCCGCCAGGATGGCGATCAGGATCATCGCCGTGCCCATGTCGCCCTGGAACACGATCATCAGGATGATGAGCCCGACCCCGGGAAGCAGCGGCATCAGCAGATAGCGGACGAAGTGCAACCGCTTCGCATTCATCGTCAGGATATGGGCCGCCCAGATGATGATGGCGAGCTTGGCGTACTCCGACGGCTGCACGCGCAGCAGGGACGTGCCGAACTCGAGCCAGTTGCGGTTGCCGCCGACCGACACACCGAGGGGCGTGTAGACGAGCAGCAACATGACGAACGCAACACCCATGGCGGGCCAGGCGAGCAGGCGCAGCTTCTCGACGCTCAGCCGGGCGAGGAAGAAGGCGGCCACCAGGCCGACCACCAGGAACGCAACCTGGCGCTTGACGAAATAGAACGAGTCGCCGCCATAGTTCATGTACGCGAACACGCTCGAGGCCGACAGCACCATCATCACGCCGAGCGTGATGAGGAGGCCGGCCGAGACGAGCACCAGATAGAAGTTGGCCAGCGGCGCGTTCAGCAGCTGCCTGATCCACGAACCCGTCGACCGCGTCACTGCCTGCAGTGTGCGGGTGGGTTCGGGATCACCCGAGGTGGAGGTCGAACCCGGGGAAGAAAGGATCGCCACCGTCCCCCCTTCCTGTTATGCCGGTCCGGTCCGCTTTCGCACTTCTGCGGCGAACGCGTCGCCGCGCTCCCCGTAGGAGCTGAACATGTCGAGGCTGGCGCAACCCGGAGCCAACAGGACGGTGTCTCCCGGCTGGGCCATCGAGGCTGCCGCCTCGACCACCTCGGTCATGGCACCAGTCTCGGTGGAATCGACCACGATGACCGGGACCTCGGGCGCGTGTTGGGAAAGTGCGGCGCGAATGACCTCGCGGTCGACCCCGAGAAGCACGGCGCCCCGCAGGCGCTTGGCCATGGCCGGGACGAGTTCGTCGAACGACGTGCCCTTGGCCTGTCCCCCGGCGATCCAGACGATCGAATCGAAGGCCTGCATGCTGGAGGCCGCCGCGGCGGGATTGGTGGCCTTGGAGTCGTCGACCCACGTGATGCCGTCGGCTTCGGCGACGGTCTCGATCCGGTGCCCGCCGAGCTTGAGGTTGCGCAGACCGTCGCGCACCGACGTCGCGCGTACGCCGAGACTGCGCGCGAGGGCCGCCGCTGCGAGTGCATTGGCGACGTTGTGGGGCGCGAAGGGTCGGACATCGTCGACCTTGGCCAGCTCGAGCGCGGAGGTCTTGCGCTGCTCGACGAAGGCGCGGTCGACCAGGAGGTCGTCGACGACGCCGAGCATCGACATGCCGGGCGTACCCAGGGTGAAGCCGATCGCCCGGGCGCCCTCGGTGACGTCGGCTTCCTCGACCATGCGCTCGGTGGCGGGGTCGGCGACGTTGTAGACACAGGAGTGGGTCACGCGTTCGTAGATGCGAGCCTTGTCGGCGGCATATTCGTCCAGGTCGGCATGCCACTCCAGGTGGTCGGGCTCGAGGTTGAGCACCGCCGCCGAATGCAGCTGGAGCGAATGGCTGTAGTGGAGCTGGAAGCTCGACAGCTCGACGACGAACACGTCATACCGCGTGTCCGTGTCGAGCACCGCCTCCATCACCGGGCGGCCGACGTTGCCGACGAGCGCCACCGACTTGCCGTCGGCCGTGAGGATCGACTCGAGCATCTGCACCGTGGTGGTCTTGCCGTTGGTGCCGGTCACGGCCAGCCAGGGGGTCCGCTCGGGAGCGGGGAGATGGGCCGTGGACAGTTGCCAGGCGAGCTCGATCTCCGACCAGATGGGTACGCCAGCCGCGGCGGCCGCGGCCAGCACGCCCGTGGTCGGGCGCAGGCCGGGCGACGTCACGACCAGATCGAAGCCCTCGGGCAGTTCGGCGGTGGAGCCTGGACCGAGTCGCACCTCGGCACCGAGCGTCCGCAGCAGGCCGGCCGAATCCTCGTTGCGCTCCGAGGCGTTGTCATCGACGACGAGCACGTCGGCGCCCGCGGCCAGCAAGCCGTCTGCGGCCGCCATCCCGGAGCGGCCGAGACCGGCCACGAGAACCCGTTTTCCGGCGACGGGAAGGGTGTTGAGATCCGGCCCGGTGCCGAAGAACTCGCTCACAGACCAACCACCCATTCCGCATAGAAGATGCCGAGGCCGAGGCTCACGAAGATGCCGCAGATGATCCAGAACCGCACCACGATCGTGGACTCACCCCAGCCCATCAGCTCGAAGTGATGCTGCAGGGGCGCCATCTTGAACAGGCGTTTGCCCTTGGTCAGCTTGAAGAAGCCGACCTGGAGGATGACCGACATCGTGATGATGACGAAGAGGCCGCCGAGGATCACGAGCAGCAGTTCGGTGCGGGTGAAGATGGCCAGCGCGGCCAGGGCCCCACCCAGGGAGAGCGAGCCGGAGTCGCCCATGAAGATCTTGGCCGGTTTGGTGTTCCACCACAGGAAGGCGAAACAGGACGCGGCGAGCGCCACGGCGACCACGGCCAGGTCATGCGGATCGCGCACCTCATAACACTTGGCGCTGGCGGTCGAGAGCGAGGCGCACGACTGGTTGTATTGCCACAGGTTGATCAGCACGTAGGCACCGAAGACCATCGTGCTGGCGCCGGTGGCGAGCCCGTCCAGGCCATCGGTGAGGTTGACCGCGTTCGTCGCCGCCGCGACGAGCAGGACGATCCACACCACCGCCAGGATCAGCGGCAGCACGAGCCAGGGAATGTCCCGCAGGAAGGACACGGCCGCCGAGGCCGGCGTCACTCCCCGCTCATCGGGGAACTGCAACGCCAGGATGCCGAACGACACCGCGACCAGGGACTGGCCGATCAGCTTGGCCTTCGAGTCGAGGCCCAGCGAGCGCTGCCGCGAGATCTTGGTCCAGTCATCCAGGAAGCCGACGAGACCGGCACCCAGGAACAGATAGAGCACCAACAGGCCCGAGGCCGTCGGAGGACGCCACGTCACGAGGTGGGCCAGGAAGTAGGCGGCCACCACCGAGATCATGATGACGATGCCGCCCATCGTGGGCGTACCCCGCTTGGTGTGGTGCGCGGTGGGCCCGTCGTCGCGGATGAACTGCCCATAGCCGTGCTTGACCAGGATGCCGATCGCCGCCCGGGTCCCCAACAGGGTGAAGACCATCGCGGCGGCGGCCGCGAACAGGATTGTCTTCACTGCACCACTCCAGTTGTGTCATCGCCCACCGCCAGAAGGGCGTCGGCCACCTTTTCCAGCCCCACGGCCCGTGATGCTTTCACCAACATGACGTCACCCGGGGCGGGTGTGGCCAGCTCGGCCGCGTGGGCCGCGTCCCGCGCTGTCATGGGCGCTGGACAGCCGGCTGCCCAGGCACTCGTCTTCATGTCGTCCGCGAACTCCCCAAGCGCGATCAGGTGATCGATCTGCAACGAACCGACCGCTCGTGCAATGGCCACGTGCTCGTCCAGCGAGGTCTCTCCCAGTTCGAACATCTGCCCCAGTATCGCCCAACTGCGAATGCCGGGTTGCCGTGTCCGTCGGCGTCGGGTGATGCGGGCGAGAGTGTCGAGGGCCGCCAGCATCGAGTCGGGATTGGCGTTGTAGGCGTCGTTGACGACGATCACGCCATCGGTGCGCTCCGAGACCTCCATCCGCCAGCGGGACTGGGGGGTCGCCTCCGACAGGGCCCTGGCAACCTCCGGCAGTTCCATGCCTGCGCACAGTGCGGCAGCCGCTGCCGCGGCCGCGTTCCCCACGTGGTGACGCCCGACGAGGCGGAGCGCGACGTCGGCGGCCTGCGGTTCGGTGCCGGTGCGTTCGACCCGGAGAGTGAACGAATGCCGGTCCACCTCGTCGGCGGTCACGCCATCGGCCCACACGATCAGATCGGCGGCCGTGTCGGGGCGACCCCCTCCCGAGAAGAGTGCGACGCGGGCGCGCGTACGCGATGCCATCGCCACCACCCGGCGGTCGGTGCCGTTGAGGACGGCCCAGCCATCCGCCGGCAGGGCCTCCACGAGTTCGCCCTTCGCCTCGGCGATGGCCCCTTGGCTGCCGAACTCCCCCACATGGGCATGGCCCACGTTAAGGACCACGCCGATCGACGGTGGGGTCAGGGAGCAGAGATACCGGATGTGGCCGATCCCCCGGGCCCCCATCTCGCTGACCAGGAAGCGGGTCGAGTCGTTGACCCGGGTGGCGGTGAGGGGTACGCCGATCTCGTTGTTGAACGACCCCTGGGGCGCGACGGTCTCGCCGTGGCCGGACAGCACCTGCGCCACCAGGTCCTTGGTCGACGTCTTGCCCTGGGAGCCGGTGATACCGATGACGGCGAGTCCCGGGTGTTCGGTGAGGTGTCGGGCCAGTTTCCCGAGCGCGGTCGTCTGGTCGGCCACGATCACGCAGCCGGCGGCGACCTCGGGATCGAGATCCGCAGGCACGTGCTGGCAGAGCGTGGCGACGGCCCCGAGCTCGGCGGCCTTCGCGATGTAGTTGTGGCCGTCGACCTGTTCACCGGCAAAGGCGACGAACAGCGTCCCGGGCGTGGCCTCCCGGGAGTCGATGACGACATCGGGACCGACGAGACGGTCGGCGGCGGCCTCATCGTGCAGCCTGCCGTCCACCACCTCCGCGAGTCGGCGGAGAGTCAGCTTCTCCATCAACGGTCCCCTTCTGCCGCACGCCATTCCTCGACGATCACACTCGCATCATCGAAAGGAACGACGCGACCCCGGATCTCCTGCCCCTGTTCGTGGCCCTTGCCCAGCACCACGACGACATCATTGACGCCCGCCGTGCGCAAGGCGAGCCCGATCGCGGCGCGCCGCTCACCTCCGTCGATCACCCGGGCGGGATCGTCGGTCACGGAGCGCGCCCCGGCCAGGACGCGGGCCCGGATCGCCGCCGGGTCCTCGCTGCGGGGGTTGTCGTCGGTGACGACGACGATGTCGGCCCCTTCGGCCGCCACGCGCCCCATCGGCTCCCGCTTCACGCGGTCGCGGTCACCGCCGCACCCGAGCACCGCGATTACGCGGCGGCCGCGGGTCCGATCCCGGCCGAACACGGCCAGCGCCGAGCGCACCGCTTCGGGGGTGTGGGCAAAGTCGACGAAGGCCGTCGGGGCGCCCGACGGCAGATCCACCGGCTGCATCCGCCCCGGGACCGTGACGGTGCCAAGGGCACCCGCCGCGGCCGCGCGGTCGAGTCCGGCCAGTTCGATCATGGCGAGAGCGGTCACGGCATTGGTGACGTTGAAGTCGCCGGGCAGGAGGAGGTCGAACTCGAGCCCGGAGGCGAGCCGGACATGGCGACCGGAGACCTCGGTGATCCGATAGTCGGCCGGTTCGCGCCAGCTCACGGTCCGCAGTTCCACGTCGGTGCCGCGGATCCGCTCCGCCAGCCGGGCCCCGGCCTCGTCGTCGATGTTCACGACGGCCGCCCGGCAGTGGTCCGGAGAGAACAGCGCAGCCTTCGCCTCGAAGTAGTGCTCCATATCGGGATGGAAGTCGAGATGTTCCGGGCTCAGGTTGGTGAAGGCCGCAACATCGAACCGCACGGGTTCGGTGCGCCGCTGCACCATCGCGTGCGACGACACTTCCATCGCCACCGCCTGCGCTCCCAGGTCCCGCATCAGCGCCAGGAGCGCCTGCAGGTCGACCGACTCGGGCGTCGTGACCGTCGTCCGCGCAACCCGCAGCGGTTCGGAATCGAGCTCGAACCCGAGCGTACCGATGCTGCCGACGCGCAATCCGAGCCCTCGCAGCGCGGCCGCCAGCAGGAACGTCGTCGTGGTCTTGCCGTTGGTCCCGGTCACGCCGAACATGCGCAACGAGTCGGTGGGCTCGGCATAGAGGTCGGCCGCGATCCGCGCCATCGCGCCGCGCAGGTCCGCGGCCACCGCGACGGGCACCCCGACGTCGCCGCCCAGCCGCTCCGCGCCCTCGGCATCGGTGAGGATCCCGGCCGCGCCGGCGGCGACAGCCTTCGCGGCGAAGTCGGCGCCATGCGCACGCGTGCCGGGCAGGGCCACATAGAGGTCACCGGCCCGCACGAGGCGCGAGTCGAGGCACACCCCGGTCACGGGCACAGCCCCGACAGCAGATGCCGTCGGCGTCGCCCACGGCATCACCAGATCGGCGAACTCCCGGGGCGCAGCCTGCGCGCGCCCGGCGGCCTCAACCTTCCCGTGGGACGCCTCCAGGGGCTCGATCGGATCGGTCACGCCCATGACGCTACCGGGCTCACCACGTCAGATCATCCTCGGTGGGCCGTGCGCCGGTCGACGGGGGGATGCCGTATTTCGGCAGCGCCGTGCGCATCATGTCCCAGGCGACCGGACCCGCCACCGCGCCACCGGTGTGGCCGTTGAGGGGATCCTCCACCACGACATAGGTGAGGATGCGCGGGTCCTCGGCCGGTGCCATGCCGACGAACGACGACGTGAAGCCGGAGTAGGCGCCGAGCTCGACATCGAAGTTCTCCGACGTGCCGGTCTTGCCACCGACGCGATATTCGTCCATCGCCATCGACTCGGCGAAGGCGCCCGGAGCGACGACCGATTCCATCATGCTGGCGACGCCTTTGGAGGTCTCCGGCGAGACGATCCGACGCGTTTCGCGTCGCGGGATCTCCACGGGGTTGCCCTGGGCATCCGTGGCCGAGCGCAGGACCGTCGGCGGGTTGTAGACCCCGCCGTTGAGGATCCCCGCGATGGCCGCAGCGTTCTGGATCGCGGTCACCGACAGACCCTGGCCGAACGAGATCTGGTCGCGGCTGTAGTCCGGCATATCCGTCGGCGGCAGGAAGCCGGACGCTTCGCCGGGGAGTTCGATCCCCGTCTTCTGACCCAGCCCGAAGCGGACCATGGCCTCCCGATAGTCGGCCGTGTCCATCTGGCGGGTCATCATGATGGTCCCGATATTGGACGAGTACGCCAGCACGCCACGGGCGGTGACGTTGGCGTACCCGTGCTTCCACACGTCCTTCACCACACCGCCGCCCGACTTGATGGTGGGCGGCACGACGAGTCGCGTGTCGGGAGTGATCACACCGGCATCCATGAGGGCCGCCATCGTGAGCACCTTCTGCACCGATCCGGGTTCGTATGCCTGGGTGATCGAGCGGTTGAACAGGTCCTCACTGCTGGCGCGGCTGATGTCGTTGGGATCGAAGTTGGGCACGTTGGCCATGGCCAGCACTTCGCCGGTCTTGATGTCGATCGCGATGGCCATGCCGGAGCGGGCCTTCGATTCCTCGACCGTCTGCGCCAGCTTGCGCTCGGTGATCACCTGGAGCTCGGTGTCGATGGTCAGCTCGTAGGAGATTCCGTTGCTGGGCGGCTCGATCATGTTGGCGCCGAGCGGGATGCGATAGCCGGCGGGCGACGCTTCGTACATCTCCCGACCGGGCGTACCGGCCAACTGGGCGTTCATCGTGTATTCCAGCCCGCCCTGGCCCATCGAATCCGCACCGACGAAGCCCAGCACGGCTGCCGCTGCGCTGCCCTCCGGGTAGGTGCGGATCGGGTCGGATTCACGGAAAACGCCGTAGATTCCGGCCTGGCTGAGGTCGACCGCAAAGCGGTGGTACGCCGCAGCGGGCACCTTGCGGGCCACGATCGAGTAGCGGGTGTCGGGCTTGGTCAGCGCCTTCACATAGTCGTCCCGGTTGCCGCCCACGTGGGCGACGAGCATGTTCGCGACGACGTCGACCTTGTTCTTCTCCGGGTCGTCGACATTGATGAGCGTCGGGTCCGCGGTGATCATGACGGCCGGGGAGGTGACGGCGAGGACAGCACCGGTGCGATCGGTGATCGTCCCCCGGGTGGCCGCGATCGGGACGCTGCGGGTCATCTGCTTGGAGGCCGTCGCTGCGTACGCCTTGGCGTCGAGCCCCTGGATCTGGATCAGGCGTCCGACGCAGAGGGAGGCGATGATCGCGAGCGCGATCAGCAGCACTTGCAGGCGCTTCTGGGAATCCCCCAGCGGCATCATCACCCGGGCGCCGTCCGACTTCGGGCGGCGGCGCGTCGAGGCGCCGGCCGGGCGCGGACGGGATCGACCGGCCGTCGGAGCCGGACGCCGCGAGGTCGAGGGCCGGCGGGTCGCGCTCGTGGTGGATCGGCGGGTGCCTGCGGGCTTGCGATCGGCCATCAGCGCGCCCCTTCCTGGGGTTGCGGCTGCGGTTGGGCCTGTTGCTGTTGACCGGGCGGCTGGTTACCGGTCGCCTGTTGACCGGTGGGCGGCTGGTTGCCGTTCGACTGGGCCTGCGGTTGGGCCGGGTCCGCCGGCGGTGCCTGGGCCGCCTGTGCCTGCGCCTGCGCGGCGGCACGGGCCTCGAGAATGCGCTCGCGATGCTGCTCGGCGACGAGGGCCTCGGCCTGGCGCCGCTCGCCGGCATGGGTGAGCGCCTCCTTTGCCCGCTCCTGGGCCATCTCCTCCGCACTCCGCGTCAATGAACTCGGGAGGAACAGACCGTCGTCGGCGGTGGGTTCGCCGGTGATGTTGCCCGAGGGAAGTTCGACGAAGGCGATCCCGCGGTTGGGGCGCAGGCCCAGTTCGGTCGCCTTGCGGGTCAGCTCCCTCGTCGAGCCGGCCTCGATGACGAGCTGGGTGAGCTCGCCCTCGGCGTACGACATCTCGGCCGCCTGCCGCCGCAACTCCGTCGCCTGGAACGCCTGGTTCTGCAGATGGGTGTTGAGGAGCAGCAGCCCCACCATGCCCACGCCGACGAGGCCCAGCAGGAACGTGAGGAAGGCGACCGGGCCCATGCGGGGCCGCGACGGTCGGACCAGCCGGAGCCGCCGGAGCCGAGTGGTCGACGGGTCGCGGCGATTGTCCGGGCTGACAACGGGCAGTGCGCTCATCAGCGTTCCTCGATCCTCTGGGCGACACGCAGCCGGGCTGAGGCGGCGCGGGGGTTCTCGTCGATCTCGGCGGGGGTCGGTTTCTCGGCTCCCCGGGTGAGCAGGGTCAGTTCGGGGCCATAGCCGGCGGGCACGACGGGGAGGTCCCGCGGTGCGCGATCCTCCGAGCCCACACGGAAGACCTGCTTGACGGCGCGGTCCTCGAGCGAGTGGTACGCCAGCACGGCGAACCGGCCGCCGACCGCCAGGGCAGCCACGGCATCGGGCAGCATGCCCTCGAGGGCCGCGAGCTCGCGGTTGACCTCGATGCGCAGCGCCTGGAAGGTGCGCTTGGCCGGGTGTCCCCCGGTCTTGCGGGCTGCCATCGGGATGGCATCGGCGATGACCTGCACCAGCCGACCGGAGTTCGTGAAAAGTTCGGTCTCCCGGGCAGCGACGATCGCCCGCGCCACCCGGGGCGCGAAGCGCTCCTCGCCATAGCGGGAAAGGATGCGCTGCAGGTCCGGGACCGAATAGGTATTGACGACCTCCGCCGCCGTCAGCGGTTCGGCGAGGTCCATCCGCATGTCCAGTGGCGCGTCGACCGAATAGGCGAAACCCCGTTCGGTGCGATCGATCTGGAGTGACGAGAGGCCCAGGTCGGCAAGGATGGCCTGCACTTTCGGCGTACCCGCGTCGGCGAGCACGTCCGCGATCTCGTCATAGACGGCCGCGGCGATCGTGACCCGGTCACCGAAGGGGGCGAGCCGCTCGGCTGCGAGTTCCCGCGCCTGCGGGTCCCGATCGATCCCGATCAGCCGGGCGTTGGGGCACCGGGTGAGGATCGCCTCCGCGTGGCCGCCGAGCCCGAGCGTGCAGTCGACATAGACCGAGCCCGGCTCGATCAGCGCGGGCTCCAGCAGGTCGACGATCCGGGACAGCATGACCGGCACGTGCCGGGCCGCCTGTTCCCTCGTCATTCGGACCCCCTCGGCCATCGCGTTTCTCGGATCGGGTGCGCGAACGCACGGGCGGAAAGTGATCGTGCACCGGGGTTTCGTCCCGAAAGGCGTTGGGAAGTGTTGCCTGGCACCGGGGAAGGTGCGCCAGCCAACTCGCCTTTCGGGCCGAAACCTCGATGCACGAGCCCCGGTCGGGATCAGCGGCTCACTGCTCGTCGTCCGGGAAGTTGTCCATGTCGGCGAAGGCCTGTTCCTGCTCGGCCTGGTATTGCTCCCAGGCCTCGAGATCCCAGACCTCCACCCGTTCGAAAGCGCCGATGACCGCGATCTCCTTCTCGAGCCCCGCATAGCGGCGGAGCTCGGACGGAATCGTGATCCGACCCTGCTTGTCCGGCACCTCGTTGGAAGCACCTGCGGCCAGCATTCGCTGGAAGTCCCGCACGCGCCTGCTGATCGAGGGCCCGGACATCGAACGGGCGTGTTCCGCGAAAGCTTCCACGGTCCAGATGGTCAGACAGCGCTCCTGGCCCCGGCTGATCACCAGTCCCTCGGCGAGCTCCTCACGGAATTTCGCCGGCAGAAAGAAGCGGCCTTTCTCGTCAAGCTTCGGGAAGTGGGTTCCCAGGAACATCTGGGCCACCTCCCTGGCTATCCAAGCTCAACCAATTCCCTCCACCGCGCACCACATTACTCCACTTCGCCCCACTTGAGGCAACACTTTCGCTCCACCGACGGGCGTGTTGCGGGGAAATAACGGTCCAGGGGGCCGAAATCGCCGTCCCTGCGCCCCCGGCTCCCTCCACTGCGCTCCACTCCCGGTTTTCCGGCACCCGGTCGCCCTCCCCGGCGCTCCACCCGGAGGCCGTCGGGGCCCGGGCCCGCTCCACAACGCTCCACCGTGCCGCCCGATAACAGTTCGGTTACGCGCTCGGACGGCGAACGCGTAAGGTGGTCCACCGGGCGCCCGCGGTGTGAGAGTCGACGGACAGCCTCACGAAGCCCCACGACGGGGCACGTCGATGTTTTCGCTAGCGATGGAGGACGAGTTGAGCTCCTACTACGACGAGACCCGTGAAGGTCCGCTGACCGGATCGAACCCGATCATCGGCCGGCGCGGCTCCGGTCCCTCGCGCAAGTTCGGCGTCGAGGACGTGGTCGAGGTCATGGGCCGGGTGAGGGGCGCTATCGAGTCCGTGATCGAGGGCAAGCGTCAGCCCATCGACACCGCTCTCGTCGTGCTGCTCGCCGAGGGTCACCTGCTGCTGGAGGATGTGCCCGGCGTCGGCAAGACGATGCTGGCCAAGGCACTCGGCAAGTCGATCGCCTGCTCGGTGCGCCGCATCCAGTTCACCCCTGACCTGCTGCCGTCCGACATCACCGGCGTCTCCGTCTACAACCAGGAGCGTCGCGACTTCGAGTTCAAGCCCGGCGGCGTGTTCGCGAACATCGTCGTGGGCGACGAGATCAACCGCGCCTCGCCGAAGACCCAGTCCGCTCTCCTCGAGTCGATGGAAGAGCGCCAGGTCTCGGTCGACGGCGTGACCTATGAGCTCGAACTGCCGTTCATGGTGGTCGCCACCCAGAACCCGATCGAGATGGAGGGCACCTATCCCCTCCCCGAGGCCCAGCGCGACCGCTTCACCGCCCGCATCCAGATGGGTTATCCCACCAAGAACGCCGAGCTCGACATGCTCGAGCATCACGGCTCGGTCGATCCGCTGGGTCAGCTGAAGCCGGTCACCGACGCCGGCACGATCCTGGGCCTGATCCAGGCTGTCAAGCAGGTCTATGTGGCGCCGGCCGTCAAGGAATATCTGGTCGCGATCGTCACTGCGACGCGCGAGACCCCGGACCTCCGCCTGGGCGCGTCACCGCGTTCCTCGCTCCAGCTGCTCCGCGCTTCGCGCGCACACGCCGCTCTGGCGGGCCGCGACTATGTCAGCCCGGATGATGTGGCTGCTCTGGCCGGTTCGGTTCTGTCCCACCGTGTGCTGCCCTCGACCGACGCCCAGCTGGCCCGTCACTCGGTGTCCGACATCATCGACACCGTGGTGCGCTCGGTCCCCGTCCCCGACAAGTGATGAGAGGCGGATCCGCCAGGTGAAGCGAAACCCCTGGAGCCTGCTGACACCGCGCGGCAAGATGCTGCTCGTGGCCGGCCTGGCGACGATCATCGGCAGCATGCTGCTGGGCCAGCGCGCTGTGCTGTGGCTCGGCCTGCTGCTGTTTCTGCTCCCCGCGATCTCCCTGTTCTTCATTGCGCGTACGCGGCTGCGCCTGACCTGCGAACGCGGCTTCGACCATGGCGAGATGCCGATCGGCGAGACGATGGAGGCCACCCTGGCGCTCGAGAAGCGCGGCAACCTTCCTGCGGGACTGTTGCTGTTCGAGGAGCACATCCCGGCCTCGCTCGGGAAGCGTCCGCGTTTCGGTGTCAACAACACGTCTGGTTCGTGGCGGCGCGAGGTCAGCTATCCGTTGGAGGGCAAGCAGCGCGGCCGTTTCACCGTGGGTCCCCTGCTCGTCCGCTCCCGCGATGCGTTCAACCTGGTGAAGTTCGACCGCCAGTTCACCGCGACCTCCGAGGTCCTGGTCACTCCTCGCATCCACCCTCTCGGCTCGATGCGCAATGTCACCGGTGGCGGTTCGTCGGGCGAGACCCGGCCGCAGCGCCTCGGCGTCATCGGCTCCGACGACGTTCTGGTCCGCGAATACCGCCAGGGCGACGACGTCCGCCGCATCCACTGGCGCTCCACCGCCCGCCGTGGCGAACTCATGGTGCGCCGCGAGGAGCAGGCATGGGACCCGAGTGTCACGCTCGTCCTCGATTCGCGGGCGATCGCCCATGGTGGTCCCGGACGCGAGTCGTCGTTCGAGTACGCCGTGTCCTGCGCGGCCTCGATCGCCATGCACTTCCTGGAGCACGGGTTCACCGTCGATCTCTATGACGCGGGCGGTGCGATGCTCCCCCGCGATATCGACCGGTCGTATCACACGACCCGCCAGCACATCCTGCATTGCTTCACCGATGCCCTCCCGCATGCGGCGACGAGCATGTCGGAGGCGCTCGATTCGCCGCTGATCGGCCGTCAGGGCCGACTCGTGGTCGCCATCACCGGCCGGCTCACCCCGACCGAGGCCGAAGCGCTGTTGCGGACCCGCCGGAACCGCGCGCAGGGTCTGGCCGTTGTGATCGACGTGGACACGTTCGTCGCCCGCAGCGAGCGGGCCACCGAACAGCAGCAGGAGGATCACCGCGTCGCCGTGCAGATGCTGCGCAACCAGATGTGGCGGGTTGCGGAGGTGACGCGGGTGACCGCGATCACCGATGCCTGGAAGGACCTGGAACGGTTGGGAGAACACGTCTGATGGCCGCCCGCAATACGAGTGCGATCCAGGTCTCCGACCGCTGGGTAGTGGCCGTCACCATCGGCGTCCTGCTCGCGAGCACGACCCTGCTGCCCCTGACCCAGGACAGCGGCTATCTGATCCTGTCGTCGGTTCTGGTCATCATCCTCGGCGCCGTGACCTTCGTCCTCCGGCGCTTCCGGATCGGTGACGTGCCCATCCTCGGGTTCCAGTTCCTGACCCTCGCCGGCTTCAGCTTTGCCGCGTCGCTGGGCATGGAGGCCGGGGAGGGCAACCCGCTGACGCGCTATGTGCGGTTGTTCTCCGAAGCGACCGATCACATGCAGATGCAGCCGGCGCCGATGGAGCCCCATCCGGGCGTACGCCTGCTGTTCGTCACCGCCATCGGTTTGATCATGATCCTGACCGATGTGATGGTGCAGGGCATCGACCGGCCGATGTGGTCGATCGCACCATTGGCATCCCTGTTCCTGGTGCCCGCGCTGACTCCGCGCGTCGATGTGCCGTGGTGGTGCTTCGTCGCGATCGCCGTCGGCTATCTGGGCATCCTGCTGGCCGAGGGCATCAACACGTCCGAACGCTGGCCCCGGGGCGTACGCCGAAGTCAGCACGACCGCGGGTCCACACCCCTGGCGGTGCGCATGGCGGCTGTCGTGGGCATTCCGGCGATCGTGCTCACGCTCGCCCTCGGCATGGTCATTCCCACGTTGACCTCCCAGGGCTGGGGGATCACGAGGCCGACGGGTGCCGACGGTCCGCTGCAGATGGCGGACCCCACCCTCGACCTGCGGCGCAACCTGAACCAGCCGCAGGACCGTGTCGTGATGACCTATACGACCGACCAGGCCGATGGCGCCTATCTGCGGATGGCCTCTCTGCCGGTGTTCAACGCAACGGGCTGGCAGAACGCGGGCATGCAGCTCACCACCGGGACCGACCTGCCGCCGGCTCCGGGGCATCGCGCCCAGCCCGGTGAGATCATCCGCAACACCACGATCCAGGTGGCGGACTTCCGTTCCGAATACCTCCCGCTGCCGTATGCGCCGGACTCGTTCTCCGGTGAGGGCCAGTGGGCCTATGACCGGGATTCCCTGGTGGTCCTGGCGACGGGCGAGAACCGGGCGGACGCGATCCGCGACCTGCAATACAGCGTCCGCAGCGTCGACATCAAGCCGGACGGGCCGGGCCTGTCACGAGCACTGGCCGCCGGCAACCCGCCCGATGCCCAGCTCACCGTCCCGATGCCGCAGGACCTTCCGGACGACATCGTCAACCTCACCGTGCAGTTGACCCAGGGCATCGAATCGCCGGCGCTGAAGGCAGCCGCGATCCAGAACTATCTGCGCAACGAGGGCGGCTACACCTATTCGACCGAGCCCCTGCCCGGCTCGGGCTATGAGGCTTTGCAGAACTTCCTGTTCCGCGACAAGAAGGGCTATTGCGAGCAGTTCGCGGGCGCGATGGCGACCATGGCGCGCGTGGCGGGCATCCCCTCGCGCGTGGCCGTGGGCTTCCTGCCCGGTGAGCGCAAGGGCGAGCACTGGGAAGTCTCGATCCGGGACATGCACGCCTGGCCCGAACTGTGGTTCGAGGGCTATGGCTGGGTCCGGTTCGAGCCGACCCCGTCGATCGCGTCCCCGCCTGCCTGGACCGTCGTGTCGGGCACGAGCGAGGAAGCCGCCGAGGGTCCGTCCGAGGCCCCGGCGCCGACCGAGACCGTGGCTCCCCAGGAAGAGCCCACTCCGACCGCCGAGGCGACTCCGGAAGTCGGCGCGGGGATCGACAATGAGGGTTTCCCGTGGGGCCGGGTGCTCGGGGTCGCACTGGGCACGGCGGTCCTCGCCGGGCTGGGTGCACTGCCGATGCTGCTGCGGAGCCGGCGTCGTGGCCGACGCCTTGACGGACATGGGCCGCCGACCGCGCAGGTGGAGAACGCCTGGGCCGAGGTCCGGGATTCGGTGATCGACTTCGGTGGCCACTGGCCGGCGGGATCGCCGCGCGTCATCGGCAGTCAGATCGCCCACGACCTCGATGGGCCATCCGCCAAGGCGGTGACGGTCCTGTCACTCATGGTCGAGCGCGCTCGGTATGCGAAGCAGCACACCATCAACGCCGACCTGGCCGCGATCACCCATCAGGTGCGTCGAGGTCTGTCCGAACGCAGCCAGCGTCCCGATCGGATCGCCGCGACCTGGTGGCCCCGGTCGTTCTGGCACAACCTCGGCCAGCGGGTGCTGCGCGCCTGAGTGCTTGCGCCGAGCGCTTCTGTACGCCGGTGTCGGTGGGCTCCACGCCCGTCGCCCGGTGTCCAGGGGCGCCATCGCAGTCAAGCCGTTTGCACCACTTCGCGCGGGTTGGCCCCACTTCGCTCGGGTTCCGTGTCCCCGCGCGGGTTAGCAGTACTTCGCGCGTGATGTTTCACGAGCGAAGAGGGGCGTACTCGCGCGGCTGCATCCAACCCGCGCGGAGTAGAGCACCGATCAAGATCAGCTGGCGATTGGCACTGTTCAGCTTCCGTCGAGGCTGGTACGCCTGCACGGCGGGAGGGCAAGCTGACTGGGACCCGCCGTGTCGACCACCCAGCGCAGCTCAGAGGGCACAGGGTCGGCACCGTGATCAAAAGAAGGGGACCCCGAGCCGGGGTCCCCTTCTTTGATGCCTGATTGGTTCGCTCAGAAACCTTCGTCCTGACGACGACGCCAGCGTTCTTCCATCTTGTCCATGAAAGAGGAATCGCTGGACCCCTGGCGTTGACCCGCTTTGACCGCCGTCGGACCCGACTGGCTGGGCTCGACTCGACGATAGGCCGTCACTGCGATGACGGTCGCAGCCAGCATGATGACGAAGCCGGCGACCGAGACCAGCCAATGAGCTCGCATGCCGATGACCAGCATGGCGCACCCGGCCAGGAAACCGACGCCGGCGAGCGCCGCGCGCTTGCGCTGGAGCGTCCGAGGCGTCTTGGTGCCGCGCAGCGTGTGGGCCAACTTAGGGTCCTCCGCCGCGAGCGCTGCCTCCATCTGTTCGAGGAGTTTCTGTTCTTCATCGGACAGTGCCACCCGCGCCACCTCCCACCCGGATCGTTCTGAGAAATCGTCCCCTACCGGGACGGCTCCTCAAGTGTAGGTTCATTCGTGGGCCAAGAAAACCCGACCGCTCGATCTGGGCGCTCGATTTCGGCGTGGTTCCTTGACCGGGTCAGCGATGCCCGCTGGACAGCCTTCGGCCCAAAGCGCGCAACAGCCGCATCCATCGCCTGTTCGGCCTCCCGCCACCCCTGCTCGGGTTCGCCCAGTTCGGGCTGGAGATGAGCTTCGGAACGGTCCACCAAACCCTGGACCCGCACTCCCACCTTGCGGATCCGGGCCCTGCGCAGCGCCAGTGCTTCCCAGAGCGCGATCGCCCGGGCATGGATCTCACCACTGGCATCCGACAGCTCCCGCATGGTTCCGGACCGGGTGATCTGGGTGTAGTCCGCGAACCGGATCGTCAGCACCACCGTCCGCCCCATGACCCCGGCGGCCCGCATGCGCGAGGCCGTGCGGTCGGCCATCCGCAGGAGCTCCCGGCGTACCACCGTCTCGTCATCCGTATCCCGACCGAACGTCTCCTCCGACCCCACGCTGCGCTCCGGCGGCCGGCTCACCACCGGCCGTGGATCACGCCCCCAGGCCAGGTCGTGCAGCAGTGCCCCCTGGTGCCGCCCGAAAGCACGTTGCAGGGTTTCCGAGGGGGTGTACGCCAGCTCTGCGACCTGGTGGAGTCCGAGTCG
This sequence comes from Propionibacteriaceae bacterium ZF39, assembly GCA_039565995.1. Taxonomy (GTDB): domain Bacteria; phylum Actinomycetota; class Actinomycetes; order Propionibacteriales; family Propionibacteriaceae; genus Enemella; species Enemella fulvus. The sequence continues at coordinate 2,874,459 of CP154795.1, forward strand.
GTGAAGTTTTTCGGCGGTGGCCTCCCCCACTCCCCACATCGCCTCCACCGGGAGTTGGTGGAGGAAGGGCACGACCTCGCCCGGAGTCACTTCGCGGAGCCCGTCGGGTTTGGCGGCGTTGGAGGCCAACTTGGCGACGAACTTGGTGGGCCCGATCCCGACCGAACAGGTGATGCCCTGCTCGTCGAAGACCTTGGCCCTGATCAGCTCGCCGATCCCGACCGGATCACCCAGTCGCCGCAGCGATCCGGTGATGTCGAGGAAGGCCTCATCGATGGAGGCGGCCTCGACGACGGCGGTGACCGATTCGAAGATGGCACGGATGCCGCGGGCGGTCTCGGCGTACGCATCGAAATCCGGCGGGAGGACGACCGCCTCCGGGCAGAGCCGGCGGGCCCGGGTCATCGGCATGCCACCGGAGATTCCGTGTACGCGAGCCGGATAGGTCGCCGAAAGCACGACCCCGCGGGTGGCGCCACCGACCAGAACCGGTTTGTCGATCAGATCGGGTCGGTCGCGCAGGGCCACCGAGGCATAGAACGCGTCCATGTCCACATGCAACAGCGTGCGCATCTCAGGCCCTCCCCTTCGGAAGGCCGACCGGGAGCGTGATCCCGGAGAACGGGTTCAGCCGCGAGCAGCGAGCACGTGCAGCCGGGTGGCCGATTCCAGATAGGCCGGCTGACCGGCGGCGGCCGCTTCGAGCTCCAGCAGTTCTTCGGCCCGGCCCTCGGCTGCGGATTCGGGAATGCGATCCGCGATCACGCCGACGCCGTGTTCGGCCAGGACCTGCCACCCGCCGTCGCCGAGGAAGTCGATCAGCGCCGTCCGATCGAGGATGCCGGGATCGTCCAGGAGTTGTTCGGCCAGTTCGATCTGCCCGGTCTCGGCAAGCTTGAGCACCTTCGGCAGCCGTTGGGCGATGACGAAGCTGAGCAACCCACCCGGTTTCAGCGCAGCGGCCATGGCCTGCAGGGATTCGGGGACGTTGTCGCACCGTTCCAGGACCAGGTGACAGACGATGACATCGACCGATCCTGCGGGCACCACCTCGGACAGAGTCGTGGTGTCGCCCTGGAGGGCGGTGATCCGATCGGCCAGTCCCGCCTCGGCCGCCCGGCGCTCGGCGGCAGCCAGGGCATCCGGGGACGGATCGACGACCACTACGGTGTGACCGGCTTCGGCGAGGGCAGCTGCAATGCCGCCCGTGCCACCGCCGAGGTCGACCACATTCAGTCCGGATCCCCTGAGATCGAGCTGGGTCACCAACAACTCGTTGAGCCACTGCTGGGCGATCGATCGGCGGCGACGCGCGGCCGCCCGCCGGTTGCCCGCGCCCACCTGCTGGAACTCGCTCATCTCCGACCTCCTTCGGAAAGGAGCCTAGTCCCCCACACTCGGCCGCCCGCGTGGGTCGCGGCTGTGTCGCGCGTGGGTCCGGCGGCTGTGTCGCGCGTAGGTCCGGCATCCGCTCCCCTCTCATCGGCCCGAACTTCCCGGGCTGGAATGCCAGAGCTTGCGTGGCGCCTCGGCGGCAGGCGCCCCGGCCGGGGTGATATCGGAATAGGCCGATTGGCGGAACCCGCTCGGATGCACGAGCACCCGGCGTGGCCCGCCCCCGAATCCTTCCGGGACCTCGGCCAGGACATCGCGCACCGCGGCGAGCGCATGGGCAGGGTCGCCGGCCAGTTCCTGCTCCGAACGCCAGGTCTCGAACAGCGTGCCGAGATCCCAGCACCCGTTGGCGAGCAGGGATACCCCGCGGGGACCGGTTCGGCGCAGGTCCCCGCGTACCAGCAACAGCCAGGAGCCGAACAGGGTCTTCGCATAGGGCCCCTGGGCGTCCTCGAAGAAAGTCGCATCCACGGGACCGGTCGTATCGTCCAGGGTCAGGAACACCACCCGCCGACCGGACCGCACCGGGGGCGTCTGAGTGGCCACCTTCACCCCGGCCACCAGCAGGTTCTCCCGGCGACGGACCGACAGCAGGTCGGTGGACCAGGTGACCCCCAGCGCCTCGAGCAACGGTCGATAGAAGTCGACGACATGGCGGCTGGCATCAAGCCCGAGCACACTCAACTCGGCCCGCACCCGCTCGGTGTCGGTCATCTCGGGCAGGCCCGATGCCACGATCTCGTCGGAGGTGTCGAAATCGAGCGGCAGCTGGATCTCCGGCGGACGCACCGTTGCCGGGCGTTGGGACTGGCGCTGCGCGAGAGCCCGGGGGTCAGCCCCCTTCTCGCTGGTCACCGGCAGAGCCGGGGCCTTTCGGCCCCGTGCCTTGGTCGCCCGATTGGCCGCCCGCGTATCCCGGTCGAGGTCGGCCACGGCCAGCAACAGATCGCGCCGGGTCAACCGCCCCCGACGCTGCACCGATGTGGCCTGCCCGATGTGGTGGAGCCGATCGAAAGCCCCGGCCAGGACCAGCCGCTCGGTCACCGGCATGGAGGCCTCGGCACGGTTCCAGAAGTCGGTGAGCGATCGATAGGGCTGCCCCGCCACGACCCGGGCCAGCTCGGCATCGCTGATGCCTTTCACGTCGGCGAGGGACAGCCGGATGCCCCAGTCCGGCGCGGCTCCCTCCACCCGATAGTGCTCCGACGACTCATTCACATCCAGGCCCAACACCTCGACCCCGCTGCGACGGGCTTCTTCGAGGATGAGGCGCTTGGGATACATCCCCGGATCGTGGGTGAGCACGCCGGCGAGGAAGTGGGCCGGCCAGTGGGTCTTGAGCCAGGCCGATTGATAGGTGGGCAGCGCGAAGGCAGCCGCGTGAGCCTTGCAGAAGCCGAAGGAGGCGAAGGCCTCGAGCACCTTCCAGGCTCCTTCGACCACGGGCTCGGCGTACCCCTTGGCCCGCGCAGCGGGACGGAACCACGCCTCCACAGCACCCTTCGCCTCGCGGTCGCCGAGCGCCCGCCGGGCCTCGTCGCCCTCGGCGAGCGAACAACCGGTGAGGATCGAGATCATCTGGATGACCTGCTCGTGGAAGACGACGACGCCGCAGGTCTCCCGCAACACGGGTTCGAGATCGGGGTGGAGATAGTGGGCGGAGTCCCAACCCTGACGGGCGTTGAGGAACGGTCGCACCATGTCGCTCTTCACCGGGCCGGGCCGGAACAGGGAGATGTCGATGATGATGTCGGTGAAGTCGCTCGGGCCGAACTTGCCGATCAGTTCGCGCTGGCCGGGTGACTCGATCTGGAAACAGCCCAGGGTTTTCGCCGATCCGATCAGTTCATAGGTCTCCGGATCGCTGAACCCGTCGTCGGCGAGGGCTTCGAGGTCGACGTGTTCACCTGCGGTCCGTTCGATCTCGGTGACGGCGTGGGACATCGCCGACTGCATGCGGATGCCGAGCACGTCGAGCTTGAGCAGGCCGATGTCCTCGACATCGTCCTTGTCGAACTGGCTCATGGGGAACCCGGCAAAGCTCGCTTCGACCGGGGTGCGGTCGAGCAGGGTCGCGTCCGACAGCAGTACGCCGCAGGGGTGCAGCGCGATGTGTCGCGGCAGCCCGTCGAGGGACTCGACCAGTTCGAACAACAGATCGAGCCGGCGCTCGGCCAGGCCTGCGGCCCGCAACTCGGGCAGGTCGCGCAGCGCGGCCCGAGCATCGCGCGCGCGGATGTGGGGGAAGGCCTTGGCGATCGCGTCGATCTCCCCCGGCGGCAGGCTCAGGGCTGCTCCGACATCGCGGACCGCGTGGCGTACGCGATAGGTCTCGAGCATCGCCACGCACGCCACCCGCTCGCCACCGAACGCATCGAGGATGCGGTGATAGATGTCCTCGCGGCGATGGGACTCCACATCTAGATCGATGTCGGGCAGGGATCTCCGCAACGGCGACAGGAACCGCTCCATGATCAGCCCATTGCGGATCGGGTCCACCCCGGACACCCCGAGCAGATAGTTCACCAGCGAACCCGCCCCGGATCCGCGCGCGGCGACCCGGCAGCCCATGTCGCGCACCATCGTGACCACATCGGCCACCGTGAGGAAATAGGACGCGAAGCCCAACTTCTCGATCACGGCCAGTTCGTCGGCGAGGCGGTCCCGCGTGTGGCTGTCGACCTGTCCGTAGCGTTCGGCGAGACCGGTCTCGCAACGCTGGGACAACAGTCGTTGGGCATCGCCGACCCGCGGACCGCCGTCGAGCATGGCCAGCTCGGGCAGGTGGATCTCGCCCAGCCCTAGATCGGCGCGGGGGTCGAGCCGGCAGCGCATCGCAAGCAGTCGCGTGTCGCCGATGAGTTGTTCGGCGCCCCGGGGCCCCCGCCCGGCACGGTGCGCCACCCGTTCGGCGATCACGAGCATGTCCTTGCCGGATTTGAGCCACCCCTCGGCGTTGCGTCGATCGACGTTGTGAGCGGAAAGCGGGACCAGCCGCCGGGCACAGTCGAGGACATCAAGGGTTGGCGCCTGCGCCGGGTGGGTCATGCGCACCGCATTGGTCAGCACGGCCGTCACCCCGGCCGCATCGGCCAGCGCGAGCATCCGCGCGGCGTGCGTGGTCGACTCCGGCCCGTCACCCGGGAGCTGGTGATCGGTCACGGCGACGACCAGGGCACCACCCGGGAGCCGCTGCTGCCAACGGCGCAGGTGGGCCTCGGCCAGTTCGCGGCGGCGCTGCACCAGAACCCCCAGTTCGGAGTCGGCGCCCAGCATGACGACAAGGTCGCCGGAAGCCGCAGATTCCTCGATCTGGTCCACGGTGGCAACCGCGCTTCCGCGTTCGCCGGTGAGGTGAACAGCGGAGACCAGCCGACACAGCGCCGCCCAGCCGGCCCGGGAGGTGGCCAGGACCACCACGCGCGGGAATCCCGGATCACGCAACTCACCGCCCCGGACCGGCTTGCGCCGCGGCCGGGACACCGGAGCGGTTTCCCCCGCTTCGGGCAACACGGCCAGGTCGACCCCCAGCACCGGGGCGATGCCGGCGCGATCGCAGGCCTTGGCGAAGCGGATCGCGCCATAGAGACCATCCCGATCGGTCAGGGCGAGCGTGTCCATCTCATGGCCGGCCGCACTCTCGACGAGGGCGCCGGGATGGGCCGCGCCATAACGCAGCGAATAGCCCGAGGCCACCCGAAGGTGCACGAACGGATCTCCCATGGCTATCCCGATCTCCGTTGTGCCGGCTGGACCAGCCGTCGCTCGACCGCCTCGGCGAACGCATAGGCATCCCGCACCAGATCGTCGGCCTCCCGGCTCGTCACGAGCGCCGTCGCCCCGGCACGCACCGCATCGCACTTGCCCTGGAGAGCATGGAAATAGCCCGCCCACTCCCCCAGGTCGGGCGCGATATCGGAAACGACCTGCCACACATTCCGGCGCTGCGGCCGCGGGCGCGCAACCCGGGCTCCGATCACCACGGCGGCGACCTGACCCGCCGCGAGCTGGGCCGCCAGATAGCGCTCCGCCGGCCGCTCGGCCAGCTCGGCGGCCACCAGGGTCGCCCGCGCCCTGTTGAGTTCGCTGCGCACATCACTCATGACCCACCGCCTCAGTCGACGACCCGGCTCAGCCGCCAGGCCCCGGTCTCGACGGCATGGGTCAGCTCATAGACCCCCTGCGTACCCGTCCGGCCATTGGCCGCCACGACCCGCCAGATCTCCTCCTCCGCCAGGAGACCCCCACCGTCGGGGCTCACCGCCCCGTCCCGCACCGCCCTGGCCGCAGCCGAATCCCACCACGGACCCGTCACGACCCAGCGCTGCTCGACCGATCGCACCGACCAGAGCCGATTGCGCCAGAGAAATTGACTGGGCGCCTCCACGCCGGACACCTCGCCCTGCCGGACTTCGATCGCTTCGTCATAGACCCGCATGTCTCCCCCAAACGCTCGGCAATGGGAGAGCCCGGCGAGGCGAACCCCGCCGGGCCAACCCCGGCGTTCCCCAGATGTTCGAGCCCTTCCCCGACTCATATAGAACATCTGTTCGAACAAGAAGAACTATACGGGAGCCCTCCGACAAAAAATCAAGTCGCGGAGGATCAGCGTCGAACGGTGTCCATCGGCGGCCGTTCCGAGTACGCCAGGTCGGTCGTGATGCGCTCGAATCCCCCGCTCGCGCTCCGGGCGTACTGATGGAACAGCTCGATCGGAGAGCTCTCGCCGTGAACGCGGCGCGAGCGTACCAACCGCTCCCAGACCGTCCGCTGGATCTGCATGGCCATGCGGGCCAGGGCGGTGTCGGGGGCATTGCGATGCTTGCGGACATCGAGGTCGACCTGGCCGAGCGCATCGAGGCCATACTTCTCCAGCAGGTCGATCAGCAGCCCGATCTCCACGCCATACCCACCGACGAACGGCACCGACTCGAAGACATCGCGACGGGCCGCGTACTCCCCCGCCAGCGGCTGCACGAAACCCGTCAGCTCGGGCCACCACATGCTCAGCAACGGCCGTGCGACCAGCTCGGTCACTCGCCCACCACCGCCGGGCACGACTCCGCCGACCACGGACAGGGGCCGTTCATAGCAGCCCTTCACGAACGCCAGGTCCTCGCAGACCAGCGGTCCGAACAGCCCGACCACCATCTTCGGGTCGAAGTCATAGAGATCGGAGTCGACGAAACCGACCAGATCCCCGGTGGTGACGGCCAGCGACTTCCACAGCGCCTCACCCTTGCCGGGCCGCGCCCCGAGCTCGGGGAGGACCGCCGACTGGGCATGCACCGTCGCGCCGGCCTCGGCCGCTACGCGTGCCGTGTTGTCGGTCGAGTCGGAGTCGATGACGACGAGCTCGTCGATGAGGGGCACGCCGTCCACGAGCGCGGCCCTGATCGCCGCCACCATCACGCCGACCGTGGCCTCCTCATTGCGGGCCGGCAGGACGAGGCTGATCCGTCGCCCCGCCTTGGCCGCGACCAACGCCTCGGCGGCGTAGTCCGCGCCACGAAAGGTCCGGGAGGCGAACCACTGCTCCACCTGGGTCGACATACGGGCAAGAATGCCAGCGACCCTGCGAGCACAAGGAGCGAGCCCATGGACCAGCCGGCAGGACACCGACGCCTCGTGCTGTGGCGACACGGGCGGACGGCCTGGAACGTCGAGAACCGCGCCCAGGGCCAGAGCGACGTCCCCCTCGACGACTTCGGCCACGAGCAGGCACGCAACGCAGCGCCGACCCTGGCCGAGTTCGAACCCGTCGCGCTATGGTCTTCGGACCTGCGCCGCGCCACCGATACCGCTGCCTATCTCGCCGACGCAACCGGGCTGCCGGTGCGGACGGACGAGCGCCTCCGCGAGTACGCCGTCGGCCTGCGGCAGGGATTCACGTTCGACGAATTCCGCGAGGCGCATCCCGAGGTGCATCGGCAGTTCTTCACCGATCCCGACTATCACGTGCCGGGCGCGGAGGAGATTCCCGAGGTCCGGGAGCGCATGGCGGCCGCGTTCCGGGACATTGCCGCCGACCTGCAGCCCGGCGAGACCGCCATCGTGGTGGGCCACGGCGCTTCGCTCGTCGCCGGGATCCTGGGATTCTTCGATGCCCCGACCGCACTGCGGGAGATGTTGGGCGGCATGGACAACTGCGCCTGGGCGATCCTCCACGAGCATCCGGCCCGCGGGTGGCAGATCTCCGGCTACAACCTCGACAGCCACGGCGGCCCCCGCCAGCGCGGCACCGGCGAGAACGCCGACTCACCGGCGGCGGTGCGTCAGCGGCTTCATCAGGAGGCCAACCGACTGCACGGCACCGTGACAATCGACGACCTGAGGGCTTTCGCCGAGCGTCACGCCGACCTTGCTGATGAAGCAATCATGCGCGAAGCGTGGTCATGACCGATTCGTGGTTGATCGACAAGTCAGCCGCCATTCGTCTTGTTGCCAGCCCGGACATCGACATCTGGGCGAATCGGACCGCCCGCGGATTGGTGTCCATCAGCACCGTCACCCTGCTGGAACTGGGCTTTTCGGCCCGCTCCGGCGAAGATCTCGCGACCAGCCACAGCCAGCCGCCGCTCGTCCTGATGCCCACGGATTGGCTGACTCCGGCCGCCGAGAAGCGTGCGGTTGAGGTGCAGCTGTTGCTGGCGCGGCGCGGTCACCATCGCGCGCCGTCGATCCCGGACTTTCTTGTCGCGGCCTGCGCTGAAGTTCACGGGCGCATCGTCCTTCACGTCGACAAGGATTTCGAACTGATCGCCGAGATCACAGGGCAACCCACCGAGCGCCTCCGACTGGCCTGAGCTGTGGAGAGACACCGAAGAGTCGTGGTGATCGGCGGCGGCCAGGCCGCGCTCGCTGCGGCGTACTTCCTGCGCCGGGCGAAGCTCGACCATGTCGTTCTCGACGACCAGCCCGGCCCGGGTGGCGCCTGGCCGCATACGTGGCCGTCGCTGCGTCTGTTCTCCCCCGCGGAGTTCTCATCGCTGCCCGGCTGGCGCATGCCGGCGTACCAACCCGGCAATCCGGACGCGCCCCACGTCGTCGACTATCTCCGGCGCTATGAGGAGCGTTATGAGATTCCGGTGGAGCGCCCGGTTCGGGTACGCCGGGTCAGCGGCCGGCTGGGGGAGTTCGTCATCGAGACCGATCGCGGCACCTGGGCGGCTGACGCCGTGATCAGTGCGACCGGCACGTGGTCGCGGCGCTACGTGCCGTTCTATCCGGGCGCGGACCGCTTCACCGGCACCCAGACCCACAGTGCGTTTTATCGCGGCCCCGAAGCGTACGCCGGTCGGCGCGTTCTGGTCATCGGCGGCGCGAACTCCGGAGCGCAGATCGCGGCCGAACTGTCGTGGACCTCGGACCTGACGTGGTGCACGCTCGGACCGCTGCGCTATCTCCCCGATGATGTCGACGGCCGGGATCTGTTCCAGATCGCGTCGAAACGCGTTCGCGGCGAGGGCACCTCGATCGCTCATCTCGGCGACATCGTGGTCCTGCCGCCGGTGAAGGCAGCGCGGGACGCGGGAAACCTGAACGCCCGGCGCATGTTCGAGCAGTTCACCGTGACGGGCATCGCATTTGCCGACGGCACCGAGCAGCCCATCGACGATGTGATCTGGTGCACCGGTTTCCGGCCCGCGCTGAACCACCTGAACAGCCTCGAACTGCCGCGCGAGAATGGCCGGATCGTGACCGACGGCCCCCGCGTCCCCGGCCTGCCGGGCCTGTATCTCGTCGGCTATGGCGACTGGTGCGGTCCGGCATCGGCCACGCTGATCGGTGTCGGGCAGTGGGCCCGGATGGCTGTGAACCACGTCAGCGAGTCCCTCGCCTGACGATCATTCGCCCCGCCTAGAGTGACAAGTCGACTCGAAGGGGGCTGCGATGGAAGGATTCCTGACCCGCCTGCGGGCTTTGCCGACCCGCATCTGGTTCGCACCTGCGGTCCTGATCGCGGTAGGGCTCGTGCTGGGCGAGGCATTGGTGGCTCTGGACAGCAGCCGCCTGCCCGAACAACTTCCGGCCTGGCTGACCGGCCTGCTGTTCGCCAGCGGACCGACGGGCGCGAGCGCGATGGTGACCACGGTCGGCACGGCCGTCTTCGGCGTTGCGGGCACCGCGTTCTCGATCACCATCTCGGTCATTGCCACCGCGAGCTCGACCTATGGCCCACGCCTGGTGCGCAATTTCATGGCCGATCGCGGCAACCAGATCGTTTTGGGCATGTTCGGCGCCACGTTCACCTACTGCCTGATGGTGTTGCGCCGCATCCGGACCGGGGACGACGACATCGGCGTCGAAGCCTTCGTGCCACAACTCGCCGTGAATTTCACACTGCTCCTGGCGGTTGTCGATGTGGCCCTGCTGATCTATTTCATCCACCACATCGCCACGTCCATCGAGGTATCGACCCTGACCGGCGCCACCCGCCGTGACCTGGCCCGGGCCATCGATCGGCTCTATCCACGGGAACACCCCGAGTTGTCCACCTCGAAGACTCACGTTCCCCTGAACCAGCGGTTCGAGGTCAGAGCGACCGAATCGGGCTTCATCGCCCAGTTGTACCCCGCCAGCCTGCGGTCCGCGGCCATGGATTGCAGCAGCCCTGTCGTCGTTCTGGTACGCCCGGGCGACCACATCCTGACGGGTACGCCTCTGGCCGTGTTCGATCCGGTCGCCGCCGAGGATCCGGATGGCCTGGCCCGACGGGTGCGCGATGCTTTCGAGATCGGGCCGGCGCGTACGCCCGAGCAGGACATCCGCTTCTGCCTGTCCCGCCTGATCGAGATCGGGGTGCGCGCCATGTCGCCGGGCACGAACGACCCCTACACGGCCGTGAATGCCGTGCACGAGTTGACCACGGCGCTCTGCGACCTGATCACTCGACCGGAGCCCCGACCGGGCAGACTGCCCGATTCCTCGGCAACCGCGCCGGTCCTGGTCCTGCCCCAGGTGAGCCGCGCGGAATTGGTGCGACAGGCCTTCGACGAGTTGCGCCCCTGGGTCGCCTCCGCACCGTCGGTCGTGTCCGCCATGACCGACCTCGGCGACGCGGTGCGGCGCTGTGGCGACGACGCGATCGTCGCGGAGGTCGACCGCCAGCTGGACGCCCTCACCGAATCCGTCGGCTCGGCCGACCTCGCGACCCTCGACCGCGAACGTCTGCTCGAGCGGCTGGCGGAGGTACGCGCCTCGTGACCCACTGAACGCACACGACCACAAAAAAGCCGATCCCACCTCGTCAGCCCTCGAGGTGGGATCGGTGTCTATGAGATTGTGCAGGCGCGTTCGTTCAGAGCTGAGCGCCTGCGGAGGAGGCTCAGTGGAACTGAGCGCTCTCGGTGGAGTCGGCCAGCGCGGTGGTGGACGAATCCGGGTTGAGGGTGGTGGCGATGGCGTCGAAGTAGCCGGTGCCGACCTCACGCTGGTGCTTGGTGGCGGTGTAGCCGCGCTCCTCGGCCGCGAACTCGGCCTCCTGCAGCTTCACATAGGCGGTCATCTGCTCGCGGGCATAGCCGTGGGCGAGATCGAACATGCCGTAGTTGAGCATGTGGAAGCCGGCCAGGGTGATGAACTGGAACTTGTAGCCCATCGCACCCAGCTCGCGCTGGAACTTGGCGATGGTCGCGTCGTCCAGGTGCTTCTTCCAGTTGAAGGAAGGCGAGCAGTTGTAGGCCAGCATCTGATCCGGGAACTTGGCCTTGATGGCCTCGGCGAACACGCGCGCCTGCTCCAGGTCGGGGGTGCCGGTCTCCATCCAGAGGAGGTCCGCATACTCGGCGTACGCCAGCGAGCGGGCGATCGAGGGCTCGAGGCCGTTCTTGACCTTGTAGAAGCCCTCGGAGGTGCGCTCACCGGTGATGAACTCGTGGTCGCGCTCGTCCACATCGGAGGTGATGAGGGTGGCGGCCTCGGCATCGGTGCGGGCGATGACGACCGACGGAACGCCGGCGACGTCGGCCGCGAGGCGGGCGGCGTTCAGGGTGCGCTCGTGCTGCTTGGTCGGGATGAGGACCTTGCCGCCGAGGTGGCCGCACTTCTTCTCGGAAGCCAGCTGGTCTTCCCAGTGCACACCGGACGCGCCGGCGGCGATCATGGCCTTCATGAGCTCGTAGGCGTTGAGCGGGCCACCGAAGCCGGCCTCGGCGTCGGCGACGATCGGCACGAGCCAGTCCTCGACGGACTTGGTGCCCTCGAGGTGCTCGATCTGGTCGGCGCGCAGCAGAGCGTTGTTGATGCGACGCACGACGGCCGGCACGGAGTTGGCCGGATAGAGCGACTGGTCGGGGTAGGTGTGGCCGGAGAGGTTGGCGTCACCGGCGACCTGCCAGCCGGACAGGTAGATGGCCTGGAGGCCGGCCTTGACCTGCTGGACGGCCATGTTGCCGGTGAGGGCGCCGAGCGAGTTGACGAAAGGCTCGCTGTTCAGCTTGTCCCACAGACGCTCGGAGCCGCGGCGGGCCAGGGTGTGCTCTTCCTGGACGCTGCCGCGCAGCTTCACGACCTCTTCAGCGGTGTAGTCGCGCTTGACGCCGGCCCAGCGGGGGTTCTCGTCCCAGTCCTTCTGGATGTCTGCGGCGCTCAAAGGCTCAGTCATTGATTCGACTCCTGTCGTTCTCCGGTTGTCCGCCGTGGCGAACGGGCTGATGCATACACAATGCGGGAAGAATGGCATGGAAGTTGGCGATTCCATGATGAAAAAAATGCAGAATTTCACTATTCTGCAAAAGTGACCCAATCAGACTGGCAACGCCGGCCCGTAACCCTCGCGTCAGAGCCTGTTTTCGATCGTTTTGCCATGGGGAGACGTCTTCGTCACCTTCGCAAGGAGCGCCGGCTGACCCTCGCGCAGGTTTCGGAGGTCACCGGCATCGCCGTCTCCCAGCTTTCCCTGCTGGAAAACGGCAAACGCGAGGCCAAGGTCTCGACTTTGCAGAAGTTGGCGAGCTGTTATCAGGCGACTCTCGCCGACATGACGTCCGAGGTGCCCAGCCGACGGGGGCAGTTGGAGATCGAATTGGAGCGCGCGATGAACTCTCCGCTCGCCCGCCAGCGCGGCCTGCCGACGGCCCGGATCTCGCCGCGGATGCCGATGGACGTCCTGGAATCGCTGGTGGCGCTGCACCGCGAACTGGCGCGTACGGTCGAGGAACAGGTCGCCACTCCCGAGGAAGCGCGCCGGGCGAACGTCGAACTGCGCGAGGAGATGAAGGACCGGGACAACTACTTCGCCGAGCTGGAGGCGACGGCAGCCCAATTGCTGTCCAGGATCGGCCATCGACGCGGGCCGGTGTCGCAGCACGACATCAGCGCGATCACCGCCCACCTCGGCTTCACGCTCCACCACGTCGGAGACCTCCCCCATTCGACCCGCTCGGTGACCGACCTCAAGGCGATGCGGATCTATCTCCCCCGGGTCCCGGGCGAGCACGATCCGCGCACCGTCCTGTTGCAGGCTCTCGGTCACTACGTGCTGGATCACCAGACTCCGCGCAGCTACGGCGAATTCCTGCGCCAGCGGGTGGAGACCAACTATCTGGCCGCAGCGCTGTTGATGCCGGAGGCCACGACCGTCGAGTTCCTCCGCAAGGCCAAGAGCGACAAGGAGCTCGCGGTCGAGGATCTTCGCGACTGGTTCGCCGTGTCCTATGAGTCCGCGGCCCACCGGTTCACCAACCTCGCGACCCAGCACCTCGACATCACGCTGCACTTCCAGAAGGTCCACGAGTCGGGAATCATCTACAAGGCCTACGAGAACGACGGCGTCGCGTTCCCGACGGACCACACGGGCGCGATCGAGGGCCAGCCGGTCTGTCGCTACTGGACGTCGCGCCAGGTCTTCGATGCGGAGGACAAGTTCAACGCGTTCAACCAATACACCGATACGCCGGTGGGCACGTTCTGGTGCACCGCGCGCGTCGACACGAGTCCGTCGGGGACGTTCTCGACGAGCATCGGCATTCCCTATGTCGCCGCGAAGTGGTTCCGGGGCCGGGACACCCGCGAGCGCTCCAAGTCGGAGTGCCCCGACGAATCGTGCTGCCGCCGGCCACCGCGCGCCCTCGCGGCTGCCTGGGCCGGCAACGCCTGGCCCTCTGCCCGGGCCCACAGTCACCTGCTGGCTGCCCTGCCTCCGGGGGCCTTCCCCGGTGTGGACGAGACCGAGGTCTATCGCTTCCTGGAGGCTCATTCCTCCTGAGCGCGCAGGGTCAACGCCGTGGCGATCGCCGCGGTCGCTGCCTCGTGCCCCTTGTCCTCGGCGGAGCCGGGCAGTCCGGCGCGGTCGAGGGCCTGCTGCTCGTTGTCGCAGGTGAGGACGCCGAAGCCGACGGGTACGCCCGTCCGCACGCTGACATCCGTCAGGCCCTGCGTCGCGGCGGAGCACACATAGTCGAAGTGGGGCGTACCCCCGCGGATCACCACGCCCAACGCGACCACCGCGTCGTGGTTCCCCGCCAGCCGGGAGGCCGCGACCGGCAGCTCGAACGACCCGGGTACGCGTACCTCGGTCACCTCGCCGACGCCCGCCTCGGCAAGAGCCCGCCGGGCCCCGTCGAGGAGTCCGTCCATCACGACGGTGTGCCAGCTCGCGGCGACGACGGCGACGCGCAGGCCGGTCCCGTCGACGGTCAGGGTGGGGGCTCCGTGTCCGGCCATGTCAGGCTCCTTTTCCGGCGGTGACGAGGGGCCGGCGAGTGGGCGGGAGCCGGAGTACCCGATCGTGGCGGTCCCGCCACCCGACCAGGTCGGCGATGGTGATGACGGGCAGGTCGTGGGCGGCACCGAGTGCGAGTACGCCGGGTGTGCGGAGCATGTCGCCGTCGTCGGCCACCAGTTCGGCGATCGCCCCGACGGGCGCGAGCCCGGCCAGCCGGCACAGGTCGACGGCGGCTTCGGTATGGCCGCGGCGCGTGAAGACCCCGCCCGCCCGGGCGCGCAACGGCACGATGTGGCCGGGCCGGATCAGGTCACCGGGAGTCGCCCCGGGATCGGCCAGCACCCGCAGCGTCCGCGCCCGGTCGGCGGCGCTGATCCCGGTGGTGATGCCGGAGGCGGCGTCGCAGGTGATCGTGTACGCCGTCCGCAACGAGTCCTCGTTGGCCGTGACCATGAGCGGCAACTCCAGCGCGTCGGCGACCTCGTCCGGCATCGGCGCACACAGATAACCGGAGGTGTGCCGAATCGTCCACGCCAACCAGGGCGTGGTGAGCGTCTCCGCCGCCAGGATGACGTCGCCCTCGTTCTCCCGGTCGGCATCGTCGAGCACCAGCACGGGCCGACCGGCCCGCAGCGCCGCGAGGGCGGCCTCGATGGTGGGGAAGTCCGCGCTCATCGGACCATCCCCGGGGTGAGGAGCCGCTCGACATATTTCGCGAGCACGTCGACTTCGAGATTCACCGGACCGCCGACCTGCTTGCGGCCCAGCGTGGTGAGGTCGAGCGTGGTGGGAATCAGTGAGACTTCGAACCAGGCTTCCTCGTCGTCGCGGCCCACCGCCGAAACCGTCAGCGACACCCCGTCCACGGTGATGGACCCCTTCTCGACGACATAACGGGCCAGGTCGTCGGACAGGTCGAAACGGACGACTTCCCACTTGTCGCCGGGCGTACGCGCGGTGATCGTCGTCGTGCCGTCCACATGGCCCTGGACGATGTGGCCGCCGAACCGACTGTCGGCCCGCATCGCGCGCTCCAGGTTGACCGGATCACCGACCCCGAGCGCGCCCAGGCTGCTGCGCTGCAGCGTCTCGGCCATGACATCGACCGCGAACTGCTCGGCGTCGTGCTCGACGACGGTCAGGCAGACCCCGTTGACGGCGATGGACGCCCCGTGGGTCGCGTCGCTCACGACGAGAGGGCCCCGCACCGTGAGGACCGCCGATTCGGCGCCCTGCTCGATCCCGGCGATTTCGCCGAGTTCCTCCACTATCCCTGTGAACATCCTTGTTCCTTCCGTATTGGTGTGGTCCGCACAGCTGCGGTGGCAATGAGGTCGGGGCCGGCCCGGTGGACCGACTCGATGGTGAGCGGGAGTGCGTCGGCGAGCGTGCCGACGCCGAAGTCGCCGAGGGCGGGGCCGGCCCCGAGGAGGGTGGGAGCGAGGTGCCAGACCACCCGGTCGACCAGCCCGGCCCGCAGGAACGCCGTCGCGAGCGTGGACCCGCCCTCCAGCAGGACCTGGCGTACGCCGCGGGAGTGCAGTTCGGCGAGCGCCCGGGCCGGATCGCGGTGACGCAGGTGCAGCAACGGGTGGGTGGCCAGGTCGTCCGGGAGCTCGCGCTCACCCAGCACGACGCGCAGTGGCTGACGAGTGACCTCGATCCCGCGCACGGTCAGTTTCGGGTTGTCGGCCAGGGCCGTGCCGGTGCCGACGAGGATCGCCCCGCAGGCGGCGCGGAGTCGATGCACCTCCGCGCGTGCCTCGGGGGACGTGATCCACTGGCTGGTTCCGTCGGCGGCGGCGCTCCGGCCGTCGAGGGTCGTGGCGGTCTTCCAGATCACGCGGGGCCGGCCGTGGCGTACCGCGAACGTCCAGGCCTCGTTGATGGCCTCCGCCTCGGCGCCGAGCGCAGTCGCCACCTGGAGGCCCGCCGCCCGGAGCTCTGCCGCGCCCCCGGCCGCCAGCGGATTCGGGTCGGTCTGGGCGAACACGACGCGGGCGATGCCCGCTGCGATCAGGGCCCGGGTGCAGGGCGGGGTGCGGCCGGTGTGGCGGCAGGGTTCGAGAGAGACGTACGCCGTGCCACCCCTCGCCAGGCCCTCTGCCGCGGCGAGCGCCATGGACTCCGCGTGCGGCGTACCCGCGCCGCAATGCCAGCCCTCCCCCACAACGCGCCCGGCGGCGTCGACGATCACCGCTCCGACGCGGGGATTGGGATCGACGGCCGGGCCGCGGGCCGCCAGCTCCAGGGCACGCCGCAGGTGCTGCAGGTCGGTCTCGGTCTCCATCGGCCCTCCGCTCGTCCACAACGAGCTCCGGGGCACAGATTCGACGAAGCGGCAACGCCACGGTCGCTCGACCACAGGCGTACGCCCCGCCCACCGATTGACCGCATGGTTCGACAACGAACCACCGGATCACCGGTGCGTGCTTCCTCCCATCCGGACTTTAACCGTCGGTCCCGGAATTTCACCGAGTCAACCGAGTCCAAGGACTCGGGTCGCGGACTATCACCGCCGGTTCGGACTTTCACCGACCCCGGAGCACGTTCGTCGCCACTATGTCATGGCCCCTGCGCAATCGGCCATACTCCTCTCATGGAAGTGCTGCCATTGGCGTTCACATCGGGGTGGGCGTCGGGTCTGAATGCCTATGCGACGGTGCTGGTGCTCGGGCTGCTGGGGCGGTTCGCCGGCGTGGAAGCGGTCCCGGAAGGGCTGCAACGCACGGACGTGCTGATCGTGGCCGGCATCCTGGCGATCATCGAATTCGTGGCCGACAAGATCCCCTATGTGGATTCGGTGTGGGACAGCGTCTCGACGGTGCTGCGCCCGGTCGCGGGGGCCACGATCGGTGCGCTGCTGGCGGGAGCGCACGGCGATCTGGCGACTGTCGCAATCGCGGCGGTCGGCGGCATCACCGCGCTGATCTCCCACCTGACGAAGGCGTCCTTGCGGTTGGCGATCAATACGTCTCCGGAGCCGGTCACCAACATCGGGGCCTCCGTCGCCGAGGACACCGCCGCGATCGGCCTGACCTCGCTGGCGCTGCTCTTTCCCATCCCTGCGGCGATTGCGGCCGGATTGCTGCTCCTGCTGGGAGTGATCGTGGCAGTCTGGGCCTTCCAACGCGTACGCCGGGGATGGCAGGCCTTCCGGCGCTGGTATGCGCGCAGGACTGCGGATGCGGGGGCGGTTTCCTAGATGGCTCTGATCACGGTGCTGGGTGGCACGCTCGCCGGGATGGCCGTGGCTGCCCGACTCGCGAAGGCCGGCCACGAGGTCATCCTCGTCCACGAGGGCGACCGTCTCGGGCCCGACGACCTGCCCGATGTCTTCACCTTCCCTGCGCCCTGGCGCGACCTGTTCACCAAGTCGGGGCGCACGCTGGCCGCCGAACTGGCCGGCACCGGTCACGAGCTGACCGCCGTGGACAGCCGGAAGGTCGCCGATGATCTCGATCTGCCCGCAGAACGCGGCGCCCAGTGGCGCGTTCTGAGCGAGGCCTACGGCCCCCAGGTCGCGGAGCGCTGGCGCGATCTGTTGGATTCCCTGGACGACATCTGGCAGGCCCGCCGACCGCTCGGCCTGGAGCAGGAGTTCGACCGCGATGCGTTCCGCGCCGCCCGCAAGGACCTGTGGTGGGGCCGGACCGTGGAGGACCTGGCCCGCAAGTTCCATCACCCGGTGCTGTCCGATGTGATCCGGGCGTCCGCCGAAGGCCTGCCCAGCCGCTCCCCCGCCGACGAGGCCATGTGGCTGGCGGTGGAGCGTACCTTCGGGCTCTGGCAGGTCACCGACGCCGACGGCGAGCCCGCCGGCACCCGTGTCCTCGTCGATGCCCTCGCCCGCCGGCTCACCACGCGTGGGGTCGAGCTGACCGACAGCGATACGGGGCTGGCCGATGCCGTCGTGGAGGCCGAGGGCACGATCCCGGAGTCGTGGCGCGGCCCGACCGTCTGGCCGAAACGCGTGGGCAGCCGCGTGGCGCATCGCACCTATGCGTGCGGTGATCACACCCACGCGGGCCGCACGATGGCGGGCCAATTGCTGTCGGCGGCGCTGGCGGCGTACGCCGTCCACTTCGACCTGACCGGCGAGAACATCCATCCCACCAACAAGGAACTGAACCGTCGGGGCAAGCGAGGTCCGCGGGGGGCGTAGACTCAGGTGTCCGTTTTTTCTCGGAAGGACTGGCCCGACTTGTCTGACCACCCGACCCCCGCCGGCGACGTGATCGAACGCGAGCTGGCTGTCGAACAGGCCCACATCGATGCTGTCTATGCCCGGCTCGCCGAGGCGACACGGGCCGCGGAGCAGGTGGCCACCGAAGGCCGGTCCCTGTTCCAGACCGACCGCTCGAGCTTCGTCCGCGAGGAGGACGGCACCGGGCTCTATGAGCGCGATGTCTTCGCCTTCCAGTCCGCCAAGCGGCTGGCCGTGCTGGATGCCGAGCACGAGGGGCTCGTCTTCGGCCGCCTCGACCGCACCGACGGTGAGGTCCGCTATATCGGGCGCATCGGGGTGCGGGACGACGACTACGAACCCCTCGTGATCGATTGGCGCGCCCGTGCTGCCGAGCCGTTCTATCGCGCGACGCCGTCCGACCCCATGGAGGTCATCCGCCGCCGCGTGCTCCGCTGCCGCGGCGACCGGGTGATCGGCATCGAGGACGACCTGCTCGATTCCGACCATGCCGACACCGATCTGGTCGTCGTCGGCGAGGGTGCGCTGATGGCCGCGCTGTCGCGAGCCCGCGGCCCCCGCATGCGCGACATCGTCGCGACGATCCAGGCCGAACAGGACGAGGCGATCCGCGCGCCCTATCAGGGCGTCACCGTCATCGCCGGCGGCCCCGGCACCGGCAAGACGGTCGTGGCGCTGCACCGGGCGGCCTACCTGCTGTATTCCCACCGTCGCCGCTTCGAGAACGGTGGCGTGCTGGTGGTCGGCCCCTCGCGGGTGTTCATGAACTACATCGAACGCGTCCTCCCCAGCCTGGGTGAGGACTCGGTGATCCTGCGCGCGATCGGGTCCGTCGCCGCCGACGTGCTGGGGTTCCGCGCCGAGCGCGTCGACCCGGCGGAGCTGCACGCGATCAAGGGGTCGGTCCGCATGCTGCCGCTGCTTCGCAAGCTCGTGGACGAACCGCTGGCCGAGCAGACCGCCGAGCAGGCCCGCCTCCGCGTGATCGTGAAGGGTGAGGTGCTGATCCTCACGCCCGAAAAACTGGCTCGCATCCGCGCCGACGTGCTCCGCTATCACAAGCTCAACCAGGGTCGCGCCGCCGCGGAGCAGGCTGTCCTCACGGCCCTGTGGGAGCGCAAGCCCGCAGAGATCGAGATCGAGCGCGAGGAGTTCGACGATCTCGTCACCGACCAGGCCGACTATCGCTCGTTCATCCAGTCCTGGTGGCCGTCCCTGACTGCGGTGCAGGTGCTCGGGCGACTCTCCGACCCGGGATTGGCCGTACGCCTGGCCGACGGTCTCCTCACGCGTGCGGAGGCGGAACTGCTCGCCGGGGCGTACGCCGAGAACGCCGACTGGTCCGTCGCCGACACGGCGCTGCTGGACGAACTCGCCGCCATCCTCGGCCCCGTGATCGAGGAGGCCGAACCCGATCCTCTGCTGTTCCTCGCCGATGGTTCGGAGGTCTCCGAGGTCGTCACGATCTCCGACCGGACGGCCGTGCGACGGGAGAGCGATCCGTTCGACCTCGTCCACGACACCTATGCCCACGTGCTCGTCGACGAGGCGCAGGACATCACCCCGATGCAGTGGCGCATGCTGCGCCGCCGCGGCGGCCAGGCCAGCTGGACGATCGTCGGCGATCCCGCCCAGAGCTCGTGGCCGGATGCCCGCGAGAGCCAGGAGGCCCTCGACGACCTGATCGGCCGCGCGCCGAATCGGCGCTTCCGGATGAGCACCAACTATCGCTCCCCCGCCGAGGTGTTCGAACTGGCCGCGAAGGTGGTCGCCCAGGTCGAGCCGAACGCCGACCTGCCGCGGGCGGTGCGCCACACGGACATCGAGCCGATCCTGCTGGCCGCGACGCCGGCCGAGGCCGATCGGGTCCTGCTCGACCAGGTGACGGAGCTCTCGGGGCAGGTGGCCGGCACCATCGGCGTCATCTGCCCGCCGTCGCGGATCGCCCACGCCAGCCAGGTGCTCGGGCATTCCGAGCTGGCCGGGCTGGCCGACCGGATCAATGTCGTGACTCCGCTCGAGGCGAAGGGCCTCGAATACGACGCCGTCGTGGTCGTGTCGCCCGATGACATCGTGACCGAATCGCCCGGCGGCGTTCGCGTGCTTTATGTCGCCCTGACCCGACCGACCCAGCGCCTGGTCACCATCGACCTCACGGCAGCCGGAGAGCCCGGCGCGTGGCGCCGGGCTCTGCAGGAGGGCTGACCTTCCTCGGGTCGTCGTTCAGGCGGCCCGGGGATCCGGGTTGGCGCGGGGGCCGGCGGTCTCACGCGACAGCGCCACCGCGATGATCGACAGGACGAACAGGAAGATCACGTACAACCCGAGCAGCGTCATGTTGCGGTCCGGGCCGACGATCAGGTTGGCGATCAGCGGGATGCTGCCGGCACCGAGGATCGACGAGAGCTGATAGCTCAGCGATGCACCGGTGTAGCGCGCCTCGGTGGCGAACTTCTCCGACAGGAACGCAGGGATCGGCCCGAACATCGACGACTGGAGAATGTTGCAGCCGAAGATGAAGGCGACCAGCACGATCCACGGGTTGGTGCTGTTGAAGAGCCAGAACATCGGGAAGACCAGGGCGGCGCTGACGATGCCGGTGGTGATCAGGACCGGCTTGCGACCGAACTTGTCGGAGAGGCCGGCGAAGAGCGGGATCGTGCCGATCTGGAAGACATAGCCGGCAGCGAGCATCAGCAGGGCGGTCTGGCGCGGCACGACCCCGGCGCCCACGACGTAGGGCACCAGGAAGCTGGCCAGCAGGCCCTGGATGGCGAGGGAACCGGCGCCGGCAAAGGTGCCGAGGATGACCTGGAGCGGGAATTCCTTGAGGACGCGGGCGATCGGCAGGGCCTTGTCCTTGGCCTTCTGCGCGGCCTCGATCGCCTTCTGGAAGTCCGGCGACTCGGTGACGCGAAGGCGGAGATAGAGGCCGATGAGCACGACAACCGCCGACATCAGGAACGGGATGCGCCAGCCCCAGCTGAAGAACTGGGGTTCGGGCATCAGCGCGAAGAGCGCCAGGACCACGGTGGCGAGCACCGCACCGGCCGGTCCGCCCATGGCGGCGATGCTCGCACCGACGCCGCGGGACTTTTTCTCCGAGTGCTCCATGCCCATGAGCGTCGCGCCGCCCCACTCGCCACCCATGGCGAGACCCTGGACGATACGGAGCATGACCAGGGTGATCGGGGCGACCGCACCGATGGCCTCATAGCCCGGCAGCAGGCCGATACCGACCGAGACAACGCCCATCAGCAACAGCGTCACGAACAACACGTTCTTTCGCCCGAACCGGTCGCCGAAGTGGCCGAAGACCAGGCCACCGATCGGCCGGGCCAGATAGCCGGTCAGCAGGATCACGAACGACAGGGTCGTGCCCAGCTGGGGGCTCATCCCGGCGAAGAACACCCGCGGGAAGATCAGTCCGGCGGCGAAGGCATAGAGCAAAAAGTCATAGAACTCGACGGTGGTGCCGAGGAAGCTGGCGACCTTGGCGCGGCGACTGTCGCGCCGTTGCTCGGGGGTCTTGACCTCGGGGATGTCGGTGTCGATGTTGGTCATGGTGGATCTCCAGATCGTGCGGTGCCCGCGGCGGGCAGGTGTCGCGGATAGGGGTCAGTGATCGGTGGCCCGGAGGCTGACTTCGATGTCGCGGGCGGTGGTCTTGATGGCGTCGACCCAGCTGCGCACCTCGGTGCCCGTCGTGCTGCGCGGCAGGTCGGAGACGCGCAGGTTGAGCGACTTCTCTCCCCGGGCGTCCGAGACGGGGACGATGATCGACGCGATGTCATAGCGCTCCTCGTCGACCAGCGGCGTGAGGGCGTACGCCTCCGGCGAGGTGGCCTCGGTGATGCGCTCCCGGATCTCGCGGACCTCGGCGGGGGTCGGTCGGGTGCTGGCATAACGGGTGGTGGCCTCCTGCAGCGACGCGAAGGTGACCTCCTCGCCACTGCAGCGGCTGTAGACGAACCCTTCCTCGCGACAGAACTCGAGGCGTCGGCGATAGATGTCCCGTTGGGTCTCGTCGGCCCCGGTCGCCTTGCTCAGCCAGTAGTCCTGCTCGTCCTCCGGCAACCAGGCCGCCCAGGCATCGGCGATCGGCGGGATGATCGGCAGCCGCGCACCGAGACCGGAGTCGGGCGACTTGCCCGGTCCGGTCGCCATTCCCACGGCGGCCATTTCCTCGCGATTCACGACCTTGAGCAGGGTGCATTCGCAGTCGAGGTCCTGGGCGAGCGCCTCGAGCTCGGCGCGCGAGGCCACTGCTTCATGTACGCCGGCGGCGATGTCCGCGTCGATGCGGGCCACCAGCGACGGCACCACGAACGCGCCGTAGCCACCCTGGAAGAACAGCAGCGGGGCGACGGGGTTCTCGACGGCGAGGTGGTCGACACGGCAGAGCGCGATGAGGTGGTCGCCCGCTTCGACGGCCTGTTCGAGCCGGACGTCGAGCCACGCGAGACAGTCGGTGAGGATCGGTGCCCCCGAAGGGGATGGCCGCCAGTCCAGGCCCGCCAGCTTGTCGCTCCGCCGGGTCGCGATCTCGCGACCGAGACCCTCCTGGTCGGCGGTGAGGACGTTGATGCACATCGACGTGCACTCGGCGAGCTGCTGATAGGTGCCGGATGTCTTCATCGGCAGGAACGACACCAGCGGTGGATCGAGGGAGACCGACGAGAAGGTCCCGACGACCATGGCCAGGGGCGTCCCGTCGGGATGCACGCCGGTCACTACGCACACGCCGGTCGGGTAGTGCCCGAGCACGGTGCGGAAGACCTGCGGGTCGAACGCGGTGGAGATCGCCATAGGATGCTCCTTTCTGTGTGGCCCGGGTGATTTCGGGGCGCACGGGTTCGGCACGCGGCGCCGGGCGCTGCGCGTGGTGGGAGTGTTCGGTTGGGAGTACGCCGGGGCTACAGCCCCGTGAATCGGAGGGTGTCGGCGATGAGCCGCTCCGACACCTGCGCGAATCGGGCGGGGTCCTCCCCCACCAGCATCGGGCTGTCCGGCCACTGCGCCGGGTTCCCGAACTGATAGGGCAGGTCGAGCGTGTGACCGCTGCCGAAACCGGCCAGGTCGCTCGCGGTGTCGAAGTGGGTGATGAGCACGCTTCGTCCCGCCGCCCGGGCGGCTTCGGCCAGTTCGGTCGGGAACCGTTCGAACAGCTGCCACGACGTCTGGGCCACGAGGGCGGCATAGGGGTCGGAGCCCGCCTCCGCCAGTCGCGGTGACCGCTCCGCCGCCGGGATCTCCGCGAGGAGCCCCGCCCACTGCTCGGCGGTGATGTCCCGCTCGGGCCCGGCGAACAGGAAGGCCGCGGTCTCGGCGGCCGTCCAGCGGACCCAGAGGTGGTCGGCGTGCATCCGGGCCGCAGCCCCTGCCGGGTCATAGAGCGTGGCCGGCAGGGCCGGGCTCTGTGTCGGCAGGTACGCCGAACCCGGCGTACCGAAGGGAACGGTCTGTTCCCGCAGGGTTGCCGCCCCGGCGGCCAGGAGGGCATCGATATCGGCCGAACGCAGGTCGCCGCCGACCCGCTCCGCGGTGCGGGCGCTGAACGCCGCGAGCCGATCCCGGGTCCAGGGCTGCCTGGTCGCCATGCTCCACAGCGCCACCCGGTCGAACAGGCCCGCGGCCTCGGGCAGGAGGTTGAGCACGTGGGCGTACCAGCCCCCGGTGGACTGGCCCGCGAGGGTGACCCGATCCGGGTCACCCCCGAAGGCCGCCACATTGTCCCGGACCCACCGCAGCGCGTGCAGCAGATCCCCGATCGCCAGCGGCGTGGGATCGGTGTCCTCGTCGGGGGCGAGGTGGGCCAGTGGGCCGATCCGATAGTTCATCGTGACGACGACGAGCCCCCGGTCGGCGAGCGTGGAGCCGTCATACCAGCACGCGCTGCCGCCGCCGGTCGTCCAGGCCCCGCCATGGATGAACACCAGGACCGGCACCCCGGCCGCACCTTCCGGAGCCCAGACATTGAGGAAGTAGGCATCCTCCGACCGGGGATTCCGCTGCAGCGCGGGACCCATCGCCGCATCGAGTCGCCCCGGCAGCTGCGGGAAGATCGGCACGTCGGTGAGCTCGACTGTGGTCGGCCCACCCTCCACGGGTTCGGCGGGCGCGAAGCGCTCGACGTGGCGGGCATACCGGATCCCCAGGTGGGCAGTCACTTCCATCGGTTCGATTCCTTTTTCCGGACAGGTGTCAGAGCTTCTGGGCGATGTATTCGGTGCCGAGCAGGCCGCACCCGTGCAGCTCATAGTTGGTGGGTGCGGTGATGCTCGCGTGCCGGGCTCCGGTGTTGACGTCGCGCCACAGCGCGGCGAGCGGGTTGAACTCGGCGAACGCCGCGGTGCCGTGCAGCCACATCAGGTCGTTCATGGCGAGGGCGGCTTCGTGCACCGCGTGGCCGATGCCGCCGCGATGGCGGGCGCGGAGGTCGCGGGGCATGGGCTCGGTGCCGAGGGCGTACCGGTCGATATCGTCCGCCGAGCGCTCCAG
Source organism: Propionibacteriaceae bacterium ZF39 (assembly GCA_039565995.1). GTDB lineage: Bacteria > Actinomycetota > Actinomycetes > Propionibacteriales > Propionibacteriaceae > Enemella > Enemella fulvus. The sequence continues at coordinate 2,899,229 of CP154795.1, forward strand.
CAACAGCACCGCGGAATCGATCCGGGTGCTGACCTGGCCGATGCCGTGGCGGAAGGCGCCGGAGCCGGCCTGGGTGTCATAGCAGGTGAATGTCACGGGGCGCGTGAGCGCCTTCTCCCGCACGAAGTCGAGCGCGGCCTGCGTCGCGCCGATCGAGGGCGCGGCGATGGTGGTCGACATCGTGAGGTGCGGGGTCTGGCGGCGGGCGAAGTTGGCGTCGGGATCCATCTCGAACCCGGTCCCCATCATCCGGTCGAACGTGATCAGCCGGTTCTCCGGGATCCACAGGTCCTTGGTGACCATGGTGTTGGAGCCGGTGCCGCGCATGCCGACGACATACCAGGTGTCCTCGATCGTGAACTGGTCACGATGCATCAGCGCGAAGCCGAGTCCGGGCTCGGCGCCGTTCTCGCCCTCGATGTTGAGGATGCCGAGCGCCCAGTCGGAATGCATGACGTTCGACGCGAAGGGCCAGGACCCGGTGATCCGCCAGCCATCGCCGTCGCGGCGCGCGGTGCCGGACGGGCTCGCGAAGACCGACGCCATCCCGACCGACGGGTCGGTTGCGAACACCTCGTCGAGGACCTCGTCGTCGAACCGGTTGAGCAGCATGACTGAGCCGTTGCTGATCGTGGTGACCCAGCCCGCCGACGGCAGGTAGTAGCCCAGCGTTCGAGAGGTCTCGAAGAGCATGCGCGCGCCGCCCTCGAAACCGCCATAGCGACCCATGGTCGAGATCTGCCAGGCGCCGGTGCCCTTGATGGCCTCGATGACCTCATCGGAGATCACGCGGTTGCGGTCGGCTTCCTTGGCGTGGTCGCGCAGCATCGGGCCGATCTCGTGGATCTTCTCCAGGATGCCGGCCGTGATGTCGTTGGCGGGGTCGATCCAGTCGGTGCTGCGCTGGCGCGCGAGGTCGGGGTTGACGGTGGCGACGGTCATGGGTGTGCTCTTTCGTGAGAGAGGTGGGGTACGCCGAGTCGGCGGCCGGGTCAGGCCGGGTACGCCGCATGAACCTCTGCCAGGTCCATGTATTCGCGGCATTCGGTGATGCGCCCGTTCACGACGCGCATCACGGTGACGATGTCGAGGACCACGTCGTGGCCGTTGCGGCCCGCCATGGTCTCGTGGAGTTCGGTGACGACCTGATCATCGGCGGCGATCAGATTGGTGATCTCAAGGGTCCGGGAGCCCGGCACGAACGCGGAGCCCAACATCGGGCCGAGTTCGCCGAGGAAGCCGTCCGGACCGTGGAAGGTCCGGGCGACCGGGTGGCCGCGGCCCACGACGCGCCAGGTGACGCTCGGGTCCAGCAGTTCCCTGGTGGTCCCGGCGTCGGCCTCGGCGCGCGCCGCCCAGAACCGGCGGACCACCTCGGCGGGCGTGCCGGTCACCCGCGGACGACCGGCTGGGTGCCACCCGGGACATCCGTCGGCAGGGTGCCGGGCGGGCCGAGCAGCGTGATGCCGTGGCGCTTGGCGCTGTCGTTGAGACGCGTCGCCAGTTCGGGGGTCATCTCCCAGCCGGGCTGCGGGCCGTCGACGGTGCAGGGCTCGCTCATCTCGCGGACGAAGTCCTCGAAGTTGGTCGGGCTGGTGATGGTGAACCACTTGGTGGAGACGTTCGGCAGCGACCGGAAGGTGTGGGGCAGATCGCGCGGCAGCACCATCGAGTCCCCCGCATAGAGCGTCACTTCTTCATCGCCGGCCCAATAGGTGATGCCGCCCTCGATGATGTAGTGGATCTCGTCCTCGACCTCGTGCTCGTGCAGCGGCGGCTGCGAGTCGGGGTGGGATTCGTGGTAATACATCATCAGCCTGCGGTCGGTCATCTCCCCGGTGAGGATGAACTCGATGCGGTCCCCGAGAAACCAGACGGCTTCCCGTTCGCTCGCCTTCGTGTAGCGCAGGCGGGTGCGCGGATCGACCTTGGCGGTGGTCTGCTCGGCGTTGTCGCCCATGGATCAGTCCCTTCGACTGCGGTGTCGCGGTGGGCCCGGCGGCCCGTTGACAGGAACGTTAGGCAGGCGCCTCTCGCCCTGTCCCGATCAGGAACGCCGTTCCGCAGAGATTGGATAGACCTTCAGCAGAAACCGGATAATGGGAGCAGGATTCGGATAGTAGAACCGCGATGAGGCGGAGCCGGAGGTGGCATGACGGACGACAACACCCAGGACTTTCTCGCCCTGCCCTCCCGCCGCCTGTTCGCCGGCACCGACCCCAAAGGACTTCACAACGCGATCAGCGACGTGACCGCCAACACCCACCGGATGCTGCTGACCGAGCCGAACGGGCCGCTGAGCGGTGAGGTGCACGGGCTCAAGTTGGGTCGCCTCGGACTCGTGTCGATCCGCTATTCACAGCCGCTCGCGGTCAACTCGCGCGCTACCCGGCGCCGGGTTCTGGTCGTGATTCCGCGCGCGCCCATGCAGGTCTTCTCGGGGGATCGGAGCTGGTTCTCCGATGCCCCGTTCGTGATGGGGACGCATCACAGCACGCGGGTCGTCCCCTCCCCCGGTCGTGGCGCCCTGCTGGTGGCGATGGACGCCGAACACCTCGAATACTCGATCGAGGCAGCCACGGGCCGGCGCTTCACCGAGCCGCTGCGGCTCACCTCCGAACACCGCCCCCTGCTGCTGGCGGCCTCCGACCTGGTGCGCTCAGCGGCCCTCGAGGTCTGCCGCGGCATCGAGCAGAACGATCCCGATGTCCAGGCCGACCTGCTGGCCCAGCACCTCTTCTCGGCCATCTCGATCGGCGTGAGCCCGTTCCTGCGCGAGACCCTGGAGCGGATGACGAGCCCGGGTCGGGGCTATGTCGAATCGGCGACGCGCTTCATCACCGACCACCTGGCGGAGGACCTGTCGGTGAGCCGCATCGCGCGCTGCTGCGGCATCAGCGAACGCCAGCTCCACACCGCCTTCAAGGAGCATCTCTCGATCGGTCCGGCCCAGTATGTGCGCGAGAAGCGCCTCCAGGGCGTACGCCGGCTGCTCACCGATCCCGAGTTCGCCGCCACCGGCACGGTCAGCGCAGCCGCTGCCCACGTGGGCGTGACCCACTTCGGGCGGTTCGCCAAGGCGTACGCCGAACGCTACGACGAGCCGCCGTCCCGCACGCTGGCGGACACCCGGGCGAAGGCCTGACCGCGATATTCCCGGCACTCGACGACCCGCCCGTCGGCGATGCGCATGACGGCCACGATGTCGAAGACGGTCCCGGGCCCGTCGGCGGTGTGCATGGTCGCGCGGAGTTCGGTGACCACCTGGTCGCCGGCGACGATCAGGTTGGTGAGCTCGTGGCTCCACGAGCCCGAATCCGCCGAGCCCAGGTCGTCGAGGACAGCCTCGCGATGGTCGAATGCCCGCGCACCGGGTACGCCGTCGCCGACCACGCGCCAACTGACACCGGGGTCGAGCAGTGCGCCCATGGCGTCCCGGTCATCGTCAAGCCGGGCAGCCCAGAATCGGCGTACAACCTCCACCGGCGGCAGGGCGAACCCGGACGCGGACGACGGAGAGACCGGAGAGGTGGGTCCGGGGCGCGACAGGTGTTGGGCCCTGGACAACTTCAGGTTGGCGTGAATGGCGCGCGTGGCGAGCGACCGGTTCAGCGTGAAGAAGTGGAGCCCGGGCGCGCCGCCGTCGAGCAGGTTCTCGGAGAGTTCGGTCGCCACCTCGAGGCCGATGGCGCGCACACTGGCGGGGTCGTCCTGATGGGCCCGCAGACGGGTGACCATCGACTCGGGCAGCGTGGCGCCCGACAGCTCGGCGAACCGCTCGATCTGCTTGATGTTGGTGACCGGCTGAATCCCGGGGATGATCGGCAGGTCACAACCCATCGCCCGCACACGCTCGACCAGCTCGAAATAGCGATCGGGCTCGAAGAACAGCTGCGTGATCGCGAAGGTCGCGCCCGCCTCGGCCTTGTCGACGAGGATGCGCGCATCGAGCTCCGGGTCGCGCTTGTCGGGATGGATATCGGGGAACGCGGCCACTCCGATCGAGAAGTTGCCGAGCGAGGCGACCAGGCGGACCAACTCCGTCGCATTGGTGAGCCCCTCCGGGTGCTGCTCCCAGGGCGCGGTCGGCCCACCCGGGGGGTCTCCCCGGATGGCGAGGATGTGGCGGACGCCGGCGTCGGCGTACGCCCCCACGACCCGGCGCACGTCCTGGGCCGACTGGCTGACGCACGTGAGGTGGCCCATCGTGCGCAGGATCGTCTCCTGGGAGATCTTGCGCGTGACATTGATCGTGCGATCGCGGGTGGAGCCGTTGGCGCCATAGGTGACCGAAACGAAGTCCGGCGACAGCGCCTCGAGCTCGCGGATCGTGGTCCACAGCGTGCGCTCGGCGTCCTCGGAGGCCGGGGGGAAGAACTCGAACGAGAACAGCGGACGTTCTGCGGTCGCCAGCATCTCCTCGACCCGCGCCACGATCGACGGGTGGGGTGGGGGCGGGGTCGGGCCGCCGACTCGGATAACGCTGGGCATGGCGGACACCCTAGGTCAGCCTTACCTCCCAAGGCCCCCTAGGCTCAGGGTGTGAGCACCCTTCTTGATCCCGCCGACCCGTTGTCCGCCGACCTCCTGGCGCAGATCAACGCCGAGATCGACTCCTTCCTCGACGACCAGCGTCCCCTGTTGGACGATGTGGGCTCCGAGGCGCTGGTGCTGGGCAACCTGGCGCGCATGTTCACCGACGGCGGCAAGCGCCTGCGGCCGGCGTTCTGCATCTGGGGCGCGGTCGCCGCGGGTGGGATTCCCGCCGATCCGGCCCCGCTCCTGCGGGCCGCTGCGGCCCTCGACATGTTGCACGTCGGCATCCTCGTCCACGACGACGTGATGGACGCGTCGGCGACGCGTCGGGGCCTACCCGCCGCCCACGTACAGCTCGCCAATCGCCACCAGGACGAGGGGCTCCTCGGGTCGGGGGCGGCGTTCGGGCGGGCCGGGGCCATCCTGCTCGGCGACCTCATGCAGCTGTGGTCGGTCGAGATGCTCGACTCCTCGGGACTGGATGCCGCGCGGCTGACCGCCGCCCGCCCGGTGCTCGCGCGGATGCGGACCGAGGTCACGTGCGGCCAGTTCCTCGACGTCCATGTGCAGCACGAACCCATTCGCGATCCCCAGCACGCCCTGCTCGCGGCGGCGCGCGTTGTCGAATACAAGACGGCGAAATACACCGTGCAGCGTCCGGTGCAGTTCGGCGCGACGCTGGCGGGTGGGAGCGACGAACTGCTGACCGCGTTGGAGGCGTACGGGTCCGCGCTCGGCCGGGCCTTCCAGTTCCGCGACGATCTCCTGGGGGTGTTCGGGGACGAGGCAGAAACCGGCAAACCCGCCGGTGATGACCTCCGCGAGGGCAAGCGGACCGTGCTCGTCGCGCATGCGTACGCCGGCACCACCGACGCCGGCCGACGCCTTCTCGATGCGCGGCTCGGCGATCCCGGGCTCGATGCCGATGGTGTTGCCGACCTGCGCGGTGTCATCATCGAATCGGGTGCTCCCGACGTTGTGGAGGCCATGATCACCGAAGGATTCGACGGCGCGATCGCCGCGCTGGATGCCCCGATGACCCAGGCCGGCCGGCAGGCGCTGCACTCGCTGGCCTATGCCGCGACCCAGCGGCACACCTGATCGGAGGCGCCGTGCGTGCGCTGCAGTTGATCTATTCGTTCTTCCTCGGCCTTGCCGTGGTCGGCTTCGTCGGGATCGGGCTCGACACCTTCTATCCCAATCCGGATTATCCGACCGACCTCCAGTCCGGGCCCTCACCCGCCCCTGCCCAGGAGGCCCAGCAGGCGTACCAACAGGCCTATGAATCCTGGAGCCTCATCACCAGCATCATCCTGCTGGTCGTGGCCACCGCGATCCTGGTGGTCGGCCTTGCGCTGGGTGAACGCTTCGTGGTCCTGGCCAACGGCCTGTTGCTGGGCGGTCTTTTCACGATGGTGCACGCCGTCGGCCGCTCGATCGGCACCGACAGCATTCTGCGCTTCGTGGTCATCACCGTGGCACTGCTCGTGACGATCGGTGTGGGGTGGTTCAAGTTTGCGCGGCAGTCACCATTGGCGGCGCGTACGCCGGCGGGGGCCATCGCGGAGGGCGCCACGGCCGACGCGGATCTCACCCGGCGCGTGGCCGAACTGGAGAATCGCCTCGAAGCCCTGCGCCGGGCGCTGGGCGGCTAGACACGCCGGACGTCCTGGGACGATGTGCCGTAGGGCACGAGTTCCGATGAGGCGCGCGGTGTCGAGAATCAGGTCGTGCCATTTGGCATGCCTTGAGCTGCCGGTCGGGAGTGGCGCGTCCGAAAGTCCCAGGCTCAGATCAGCACCACGGCAAAGGGCGGTTCCTGGGTGACGCGCTCCCCGAGCACATGCCTCAGGCGCGCCCAGTCATCGGCGTGATACACGGCCATGTCCTGCCAGCCCGACCAGATCAGCGCGGTCGGGCGCTCGAGATCGGTCAGGCAGTCCCACAGGGCATCCAGATTGGCCCCGTAATAATCGGGGAATTCCAGCGCCTGGCCGATGCCGCGGAGGACCGCTTCCTTCGAGTACGCCCGCTCGAGCGTGCCGATCGTCCAGCCACTGGCGCGCAGCCGGCGCGTCAGGTCAGCCGGCGGGCGGCCCAGGCGATAGATCCCGGGCGTACCCTTCACCAGCCCGGCGGGAAGGTCAGCGAACGGCGTCATCGTCGGATCCTCGAGAAGCTCTCGTAGTGGTCGTCTGTCCAATAGAAGATTCGATCATTGTCGCCCGTCACGATGCGGCGTGCCCCACGATTGCGCGAACCCGGCGTATCCACGGTGTATTCGCGGTAGTAGCCCCGGCGTTGTTGCGGCAGCAATCCCTCGAAGTTCCCGAAAGTCGACCCGTCCTTCGCATAGGGGAACGGTCCACCGGCATCGATCAATTCGAGGGTGTCGCGGGCCTCGCGCGGCAGTTCGGCCGCGGCGATCCAGGGCAGGCCCGACTGCGGGTCGGTGGCACCACCCTGGGTCGCGGCCCTCGTCGGCCCGCGGGTCGACCGTGCGGAGGTCGTCGTCCGCTCCCCCGGCGCGGCCGTCGTACGCTCGCCGCCCGCAGCCGAGGAGGCAGACCCGGGGGTCGCCGGAGCCGGCGTACCCGATGGGGAACCGCCCCCGCCGCCGAACACCAGCCAGGCGCCGAGCGCCACCAGCAGGACGACCGCCAGGGCCGCCCAGTGGGACCGCTTCACGCCTTCGGGGCGTCGTCTGCCGCAGGCTTCTCCGCCACGGGAATGAACGGATCGGCGTTGAAGCCCTGCCGGAAGACGCTGTTGAGGAATTCCTGCATCGACTCGTCGGCGTCCCACGCCTCACGGAGCTTCGCGGCCAGTCGCTTGGCCGCGGCCTCGGCATCGGGGGCCTGCGTGATGGCCCGGGTCACCCAGACCCGGCGCGCGCCGGCTTCGATCACCTCATCGATCGTCCGCTCGTCGATGCCGCCGGAAGCGAACCACGGCTTCGAGTTCGGATCACCCGGAGGAATAGCCGTCGCAGTGAAGCGGACCAGATCGAGACCGGGCGCCGCGTACTCCGGATTGGGCCCGGAATTCCACACCGGCCCGATCGACAGATAGTTGACCTCCTGGTCGGCCGCAGCATCGCGGACGTCATCCGCGTCATGCGCCGACCGCCCGATCAGTGCCCACTGGTGCAGCTGCGGGCGGGCGACCTTCGGGGTGACATCGGCGCGACTCAGGTGGAGCGCGTCGCCGTTGAAGCGGTGGGCCAACGAGGCCGATCCGTTCACGACCACGATGCCCTGATAGTGGTACGCCACAGTGCGCGCGATATCGAGCGCCTCGAGGAGCTTCTCCTCGGGCGCATCGTCCTGGCGCACCTGAAGAATGTCGACCCCACCGGCGAAGGCCTTGTCGACGAAATTCCCGAAGTCACCGGCCGCTTCGCGCAGATCGGTGCTGAGATAGAGCCGGGCGGTCTTCAGCCGCACATCCAGTCCCATGAGTGCTGTCACGCCGTCAGCCTAGGACAGCTTCGGGGCTCACGCGACGCAACCCTGCGACACCCCGGCGTGGGTCCGCCTGCTCCCGCCCTCCGACTGCCTAGACTCTGGCCAGGATTTGGCCCAGTCCCCTTCCCCAATTCTGTGTCTGGAGCGCCATCGTGTTGACGACCAGTTTCGCTGATCCCCTGATCGGGGTTCTGCTGGACGGTCGCTATCGCATCTCCCAAAAACTGGCGCGAGGGGGCATGGCGACCGTTTATCGCGCGGAAGATCTGCGCCTCAGCCGGGTCGTCGCCATCAAAGTGATGCACGAGGGTCTCGGCGAGGACGGCGATTTCACCAGCAAGTTCGATCGCGAGGCGCGCGCCGCCGCCAAGCTGTGCCATCCGAATGTCGTGTCGGTGTTCGACCAGGGCGCTGATGCCGGACGGCCCTACATCGTCATGGAATATGTCGCGGGCTGCACGCTGCGGAACCTCATCGCCCGCGATGCACCGCTCGAGCCCGAGCGCGCTCTGGAGCTGATCGACCACATCCTCTCCGCGCTGTGCGCGGCCCACGAGAACGGGCTCGTGCACCGTGACATCAAGCCCGAGAACGTGCTCCTCTCCGACCGCGGCCACCTCAAGGTGGCCGATTTCGGCCTGGCCCGGGCCGTGTCGTCGCAGACCGCGACCGCCACCCAGGGCGTACTCATCGGAACCGTCTCCTATCTCCCGCCCGAACTCGTCCTCCACGGCAAGGCCGACACCCGATCCGATATCTATTCGACGGGTGTCGTGCTGTTCGAGCTGTTGACCTCGACGAAGCCCTATACGGGTGAGACGCCGATCCAGGTGGCGTACGCCCACGTCCACAACCGCGTCCCCGCCCCCTCGTCTCGCCTTGAGACGTCGTGGCAGACCTCCCGTTCGGCGATCCCGCCCTATGTCGATGCCCTCGTCCTGGCCGCCACGCAGCGCGAACCCGATCGTCGACCCGCGGATGCCCGCGCCTTCCAGGCCATGGTGCGCAAGGCACAGGAGGCGTTGAGCGCAGGAGTCATGGACGATCCGGCGCTGACGGCCGAGTTCAGTCGTGCCTTCGCGGTCGACGAGGACACCGAACTCCACGGCCCCCTCGACGACTTCCTGGATGCGCCCCCTTTCGACTACGAGCCGGCGGCGCCGGCACCCGTCACGTCGGCCCGGTCCGCACGGTCGCCCAGGTCGCCGCAGTCGGCTTCGCCGCGGTCGCCGCAATCGGCTTCGCCTGCCCCGGTACGCCGGGAGTCCCCTTCCCGAGCCTCCGCGCTGCCGCCTGCGGTCGCGGTGCGGCGCCGACGGCTGCTGGCGGGGATCGCCCTGGTGCTGGTCACGCTCCTCGGGACCGGTTCGTGGTGGATGCTGGACGGGCGCTATGTGGCGACCCCGGCACTGGTGGGGATCGCCCAGGCCGATGCCGAACGGCTGGCCGAGGAGAACGGGCTGTCGGTCCGGGCCGATCAGGCGTTCAGTGAGACCGTGCCGGCCGGGCAGGTGATCTCGACCGATCCGACGGCCGGAACGGACATCCGCCGTGGCGGCTCCCTCGCTGCCGTCGTCTCCAAGGGTCCGGAACGCTTCGAGATGCCGCGTGTCGTCGGCATGTCGCGCGATGACGCGGACGCTGCTCTCTCGGCGAGCAACCTGGTCATCGGCACGGTCAAGGAGGACTGGCACGAGGAGATCGACGCCGGCATGGTCAGTGCCGCGTCCGCCGAGCCGGGCACGCGCCTGAAGCGCGGCGAACCCATCGATCTGACGCTGTCGAAGGGCCCCAAGCCCATCAGGATTCCCAACCAGGCCGGCAAGTCGGCCCGGGATGCACAGGCCAACCTCGAGAATCTCGGGTTTGCCGTCGTGATGAAGACCGCCAACTCGCCCACGGTCGCCGAGGGACTGATCATCTCGCAGCAGCCGGCCGACGGCGTCGGCCACCGCGGTGACACGATCACCCTCGTGCGTTCCCTCGGACCGGCCATGGTGGCCGTGCCGGACGTGAAGGCCAAGCCGGTCCAGGAAGCCACCGATCTGCTCACACAGGCCGGGTTCAAGGTCGCCACCCAGCCCGGGGACAACCCGCTCGGGCTCGGCTACGTCCAGCGCACCGATCCCGCGGGAGCTGCGCAGGCTCCCGAGGGATCGACCATCACGCTGTTCGTGATCTGACGATCAGATCTCGTGGGGCTGGCCGTCCCGATAGTCGTGGAGCCGGGTCTCCGAGAGATCCTGGATGCGGTCGGTGATCAGCTTCCAGCCCTTGTCGTTGACGAGGCCGTCGTGGATCGGGAAGCCCTGGGGGGCCCCGATCGTGCGGGTGAAGTCGATGTGTTCCTTCAGCGCTGCCCACGGACCCATCACCGGCAGGGCCAGCACGTCGACCCCGGGCGGGCACGCCGCGAGCGAGTCACCGGGATGGAACAGCGTCGGATGACCCTCGGCCGACAGCACCACACCGACATTGCCGACCATGGGAATGTCGCGGTGGATCACCGCGTGCTGCCCACCGACCGTGTGGAGTAGCACGGAACCGATCCGGGTCTGGTTCTCGGCCGCGAACCGCTCGGCATGGGCCGGGAGCTCGACATTGTCGGGAACGCTCGGCTCGACGATGAGCCTTGCGTCGGGATTGGCCGCGATCAGTGCCGGCACGTTCTTGGGGTCGATGTGGTCGCCGTGGAGGTGGGTGATGACGATGGCATCCAGGTCGGTCAGTCCGTGCCAGTCGTCCGAGAACGCTCCCGGATCGAGCAGGATCCGCGTGCCGTCGACGTTGACGAGAACGGCCGAGTGGCCGAGGTGGGTGATCTGCATGACACCCACGCTAACTCAGGCGAGCAGATCCCCCAGCACCTCTCCCGCTCGGCGACTCTCCGCCACCGTCACATCGAGATGTGTGACAGCGCGCACCATGCGCGGCCCCAGCGCCGACACCGCGACCCCGGCCGCGCGCGCCTGCTCGGCCACCCGCCCGGCCGGCGTACTCCCCGTGTCGATCACCACGATGTTGGTCTCCACCGTCGCGGGATCGACCGCGACCGGCGCGCGGTCGGCAACCGCGTACGCCAACTCGCGCGCCGCGAGGTGGTCCTCGGCGAGCCGATCGACCTGATGCTCAAGCGCGTACACCGCAGCGGCCGCGAGTACGCCCGCTTGCCGCCAGCCCGCACCGAGCCGCTTGCGCCACACCCGGGCCTCGGCCATGACGTCTGCCGACGCCAACAGCATCGAGCCGATCGGCGCACCGAGCCCCTTGGAGAAACACACGCTGACGGTGTCGAACAGCCGGCCATAGTCGGCCAGCGCCACCCCGGTCGCGACATGCGCATTCCAGAGCCGCGCGCCGTCCAGGTGCAGCCCGATCCCGTGTCCCCGACACAAGTCGTGCACCGCCCGGAGATGATCGAACGGTTGGATCGTGCCGCCGCCGAAGTTGTGGGTGTTCTCGAGCGCAACGGCAGCGGTCGACACCAGATACGGGCCCGCATCCGGGGCGAGCATCGACTCGATGGCGGACAACTCGGCCACGCCCCGCGTCGAGGCCCACGTGCGCATCGTCAGCCCGGACAACGCTCCATGCGCCCCCATCTCGGCGCGCGCGATGTGAGCATCGGCATCACACAGCACTTCCTGCCCGGGCGCGACGAGCGCGCGTACCCCCAGCAGATTCGACAGCGAACCGGACACACAGAACAAGCCTGCCTCGTGCCCCAGCAACTCCGCGGTCCGCTCCTCCAGGGCGCGGATCGTGGGGTCCTCGGCATAGACGTCATCGCCGACCTCGGCCGCGGCCATCGCGGCGCGCATGCCGGGGGTCGGCGCAGTGACGGTGTCGCTGCGGAGATCGATCACGGTCGTCCTGACCAGCAGGACTCAGAGATCGACCGGCGTGAACGCCTGCACCGGGTTGGCTCGCTTGATGCGGCCATCGGTCAGGCGCTCGGCGACGGTGAAGGCGAGCTCGAGCGACTGGTTGCGGTTGAGGCGCGGATCGCACGCAGTCTCATAGCGGTTCTCCAGATCCGTCTCGGCCAGCTCACCGACGCCACCGACACACTCGGTGACATCGTCACCGGTCAGCTCGATGTGGACGCCGCCCGGCCACGAGTCCATCTGGTCGTGGACATCGAACCAGCCGTTGAGCTCGGTGACGATCCGGTCGAACGACCGGGTCTTGTAGCCGTTCGACGTCGAGAACGTGTTGCCGTGCATCGGGTCGCAGACCCACACCGGCGTACGCCCCGCGTTCTGGATCGTCTCGATGATCGGCGGCAGCGCCTCGCCGACGTTGTCGGCCCCCATGCGCGTGATGAACGTGAGACGACCGGGCTCGTTGTCGGGGTCGAGGCGCTCGGCGAGAGCCAGCGCTTCCGCCCCGGACACCTTCGGGCCGAGCTTGACGCCGATGGGATTGCGGACGCTGGCCAGCAACTCGACGTGGGCACCGTCGAGCTGACGCGTCCGCTCCCCGATCCACACGAAGTGGCCGGACGTGTTGTAGGGCTGCTGCGAGCGCGAGTCGATGCGGGTCAGGGCATGCTCATATTCCAACAGCAGGGCCTCGTGCGAGGCATAGAAATCGACGGTGCGCATCGAGTCGTCGTCGATGCCACAGGTGATCATGAACGCCATCGCGCGCTCGATCTCGTCGGCCAGATGCTCATAGCGCTCGACCACCGACGACGTGCGGACGAAGTTGGTGTTCCAGTTGTGGATCGTGCGCAGGTCGGCGAAACCACCCGTGACGAACGCACGCGTCAGGTTCAACGTCGCGGCGGACGCGTTGTAGACATCCAGCAGCCGGCGCGGGTCCGGGATCCGGGAGTCGGACGTGAAGTCGAACCCGTTCACGGCGTCGCCGCGGAAGCTCGGCAGGCTCACGCCGTCACGGGTCTCCATGTCGGACGAGCGCGGCTTGGCGTACTGGCCCGCGAGCCGGCCCACCTTCACAACCGGCACCTGCGCCGCATATTGCATGACCACGGCCATGGCGAGCAGCACCTGGAGCTTGTTCTTCACGTTCTGGGCAGTCACGCCGGCAAACGTCTCGGCGCAGTCACCGCCCTGGAGCAGGAAGGCTTCGCGGCGGGCGACCGAGGCGAGCTTGCTGCGCAGGTCATCACACTCGCCCGCGAACACCAGCGGCGGACGGGTGGAGAGCTCGAGGTTGACGGCCGCGACCGCCGACGGATCGGGGTAATTCGGCTGCTGCTGAGGTTTCAGAGTGTGCAGCTGCTCCAGGCTGGGAAAAGACACGCCGCAAGGATAGGCGCTGGGGCGGGAAAGTCCGACCCCTTCCCGGGGCGCGAACGCCCGTGGGCGATTCAGGCGCGCAGATAGCCCTGTTCGACCGCATAGAGCGCCAACTCCACGCGGTTGTGGAGCTGCAGTTTGCGCAGCACGTTCTGGACGTGATTCTGGACCGTGCGATGCGAGACGAAGAGTTCCTCGGCGATCTCGCGATAGGCCATGCCCTTGGCGACGTGACGCAGCACCTCGATCTCGCGGGCCGTCAGAGCCGGGCCCGGATCGTTGTGGGCCTCGGCATGCGTCACCATGCGGCGGAATTCACCGAGCACCATGCCGGCCAGGCTGGGCGTGAAGACCGCCTCACCCCGGGCCGTCTGGCGTACGCCGGTGAGCATCTCCTCCGGCGTCGACGACTTGAGGAGATAGCCTCGCGCGCCCGCCTTCACCGCACGCAGGACATCGGCGCGTTCGCCCGATGCGGACACGACCAATACCTTGCACGTGGGGAACTCACGCATCAGGATCTCGGTGCAGGTCGCGCCGTCCGGCTCGGGGATCTGGAGATCCATGATGACCACCTCGGGGCGCGTCGCCCGCGCCCGCGACAGGCACTCATCGCCCGTCCGGGCTGTGGCGACGATCTCGAATCCATCGTCCTCGAGGTCGCCACCCATCGCTTCCAGCCACATCGGGTGATCGTCCACCAGCATCACGCGACGCGACATCGCCTCGACCTTCTTCATCGCTCCATCCGCCTGATCCCCCTAGCGGCATTTGCTTCCGGCGCTTCGCCCTCACTGGCTCGATCGGCACCCGGAACTCCCACTCGACCCCGCGCCCAGGCGCGGTCCGGAGCGTGGCGAGGCCGCCGAGATCGTGAATGCGCCCGTAGATGGAGTGTTTCACGCCCAATCGGCCCGCGCGCATAGCCGCCGCAAAATCGTCCATCTCCCCGCCCACGCCGTTGTCCCGGATGGACACGACCACGTCGCCGCCCTCCACCTCGAGGAGGACCCATGCGCGCGCCTCCGGCCCGGCATGTTTGACGACGTTGGTGAGCGCCTCGCGGACGGCCGCGTCGATCTCACTCACCCGGGCGGTCTCCATGAGAACAGGTTCGGCGGGGACCGCCACGGTGACGACTGCACAGGTGTGCCGATCGATCGTGGTGGCGAGGTCCGACTGGGTCGCGTCCAACAGGTTCAACCGGCTCGGATCCGTGGCGGCATCGCGGATGAGGACCCGGAGCTGACTCTCCTGCTCCCTGGCCAGCCGCGCCAACAACTGGCCCCGGGGGCCCAGATTGGGCCCTTCCCGCTCGACCATGGTGAGCACCTGGAGGACTCCGTCGTGCACGATCCGCGAGAGCCGTTGCCGCTCCGAGAGCAGCGCCGACTCGGCGCTGAGCCGGTCGCGTTCGCACGTCAGGTCACGCAACTGATCGGCCAGAAAACCGAGCACCGCCGTCCCCACGATCAGCCCGACCGTCGAGGCGAACACTTCCAGGGGCGGAGTCGGGTTCTGGATGAGGACCAGGGCACTCAGCAGGAACGCCGCCACCCCGCCGGCCAGCCACCCGTGCAACACGGCGAGCGCCAGCGGCGGGGCGGCTGCCCAGAATCCGGTGATCGCGATCGCGTGCCCCTGACCGAGGATCAGCGGCGAGAGTGCGCAGGGGACGGCTGCGAAGAAGAAGTCGATGCCGATCAGCCAGGGCGTGCGGCGTTGCGGCTCGGCGTATGCCCAGTGGGCCACGCCGGACCAGACGATCATGACGAAGGCCGCCACCAGCACCAGCCCGGGCCGGCGCACCTCGTCGAACCGCGCGGCGTGGACCATCAGCGTGAGCGCCAGGAGCACCCACCGCATCCAGGCCACCACCCGGAACAGCGGGGTTTCGATCGCGACCTGGATGCCGGGTTTCACTGCCGTGGCTCCCGGGGTTCCTTGGGTTCCTTGGAATCCTTCGCCGCCTCCTTGGCCCGCTCGCGAGCCACTGTGGCGTACTCATCGACATATTCCTGGCCGGACAGTTCCATGATCGCGTACATCACCTCATCGGTGATCGAGCGCAGGATGAACCGGTCGGAGTCCAGGCCGGCGTACCGGGAGAAATCGAGCGGGGCACCGAACTTGACGATCGGCGTGACCACCCGGCCGAAGCGCTTGTCGCGCGGGGCGATCAGGTCGGTGTTGATGACGGCGGTGGGGATGACGGGTACGCCCGCTTCGAGTGCGAGGCGTGCCACTCCGGTGCGGCCCTTGTAGAGCCGTCCGTCGTGCGAGCGCGTGCCCTCGGGAAAGATGCCGAAGAGCTCGTCCCGACCGAGTACGCGGAGTCCGGCGCGCAGGGCCCCCGCGGAGGCCTCACCCCCGGACCGGTCGATCGGCACCTGCCCGGTGCCCTGGAAGAACTTGCGCTGCAGGAGGCCTTTGATGCCGGTGCCGGTGAAATAGTCCGACTTCGCGACATAGGTGATGCGGCGGCGGATGGCCAGCGGCGTGAACAGCCAGTCGGCGATGGACAGGTGGTTGCTCGCGATGATCGCCGGCCCGTCCTCGGGCACGTGATCGGCGCCCTCGACGACCGGGCGGAAGACCCGCTTGATGCCCGGTCCGAGCAGGACATTCTTGAACAGCCAATAGGCGCCCTTGCCCGAGCCGTCGCCGTCACCTGGCTCGTCGCGCGGTGCGACGGTCACGGCTGCCCCGGCTCACCGGATTCGGCGGCCAGCTCGGCGGTCGTGGGCGGAACGCGGTTGCCCAGACCCGGGCGGGCCAGCACCTTCTCCTCGATGTTGCGGCCGTCGAGGGCGCCGGACTTGATCGAGGTGGCGTACACATCGACATATTCCTGACCGGTCAGTTCCTGCACCGCGGCCATGATCTCGTCGGTGACCCAGCGGAGCACTTCGCGGTTGGCGGCCTGGTCGTAGTAAGCGCTGAAATCGAGCGGCTTGCCGATGCGGATCCCGGGGCGACGCATATAGGGAACGCCGAACCAGCCCTTGACGAACTGGGTGCTGACGGTGCCGACCGGCAGGACCCGCACCTGATGACCGAGCACGAGGCGAGCGACGCCGGTCTTGCCCTTGTAGAGCCGGCCGTCGGGAGAGCGCGTGCCCTCCGCATAGATCCCGACGATCTCACCGGCGCGCAGGATCGCGCCGACGTGGTCGACCGATTCGGCCGAGGCGCGCCCACCCGAGCGGTCCATCGGCAGCATGCCGACGCGCCTCAGGAACCAGGACACGACCTTGCCGCCGAGCGACCGGCCCTTGAAGAGTTCGGCCTTGGCCGGAAACGTGATCTTGCGCTCCACGACCGCAGGCAGGATCACCGTGTCGCCATAGGAGAGGTGGTTGCTGACGAGGACCACCGCACCCTTGGGCGGGATGTTCTCCGCACCCTCGAGCCACGGGCGACAGACAAGCTTCAGCACGGGTGCGAACAGCAGCCACTTGAACAACCAGTAGTACACAGCCAAACCTTAGGCCACAGCACCGATCCGGTCGATCTCGTGGCCCATTGCGGGCTGAGTAGCATGCGGGTTGTGGGCAAGGGGAACAGGGCAGAACGCGAACGCGCCCGGCGGGAACACGCCGTGAGTTACGCCGGTGGCGACGGGGCTGTCGGGGTCGTGCTGTGCCACGGGTTCACGGGCTCACCGTTCTCTCTGCGTCCTTTTGCGCAACACCTCGTCGACGCTGGTTTCCGGGTATCGCTGCCGCTGCTCCCCGGACACGGCACGAGTTGGCAGGAGATGGCGCGCACGACGTGGCAGCAGTGGTACGCCGAGGTGGATCGCGCGCTGCTCGAACTGCAGGAAGAGTGCGAACAGGTTTTTGTGGTCGGTCTGTCGATGGGCGGCGCCCTGGCGCTGCGCCTGGCACAGCGTCACCCGGGCGTACGCGGGATCATCGTGGTCAACCCGTCGCTCACGACCCTCGACAAGCGGTTCCTGGTGTTGCCTCTGCTGAGCCGGCTGGTGCCGTCGCTCGCGGGAATCGCCGATGACATCGCCAAACCGGGCGTCACCGAACACGCCTATGACCGCACCCCGCTCAAGGCGGTCGTGGAGATGACGAAGCTGTGGGCCGACGTGCGGGCCAACCTGCCCAGGGTCACGCAGCCGATCCTGATGTTCCGGTCGGTCACCGACCGGGTCGTCGATCAGAGCTCCTCCCGGCTGCTGCTGCAACGGGTCGGATCGGCGGAGGTTACTGAACGATTGTTGGATCGGTCGTTCCACGTGGCCACACTGGACTACGACGCGGAGGACATCTTCGCCGAAACGGTTGATTTCATTCGTCGGCACATCGAAGGAG
This sequence comes from Propionibacteriaceae bacterium ZF39, assembly GCA_039565995.1. Lineage (GTDB taxonomy): Bacteria > Actinomycetota > Actinomycetes > Propionibacteriales > Propionibacteriaceae > Enemella > Enemella fulvus. Next base: position 2,916,824 of record CP154795.1, read on the forward strand.
ATGCGCCGACCGAGGAGATACTCCATGGCTGATCGCCGGCAGGAAGACTACGACCGCGACTTCGCGGCGATGGTGTCCGGGATCGAGATGGATCCTCTCCCCCAGCAGTCACCGTCTCCCACGGACACGACCGAACTCGCGGAGCCACCGGACTTCCGCATCCGGCGGGGCGTGACGCCCCCGCGCCGGATCGAGGATTTCAATCTCTCGGAGGCTCTGGAGCGCGCCGAGCCCGACGAACCCGACCCGTCGGAATATCAGCCTCCACCCCTGCCGCCCATGAGACGGCCGCGCGGTCTGCCCCTGTTCGGCTGGCTCTGCGCGGCCTATGTGTTGGCCGCCCTGGTGCTCACCATCGTGGGCGTGCGGCTGCCGAGCTGGGCCGGCTGGGCCGCTGTGGTGGCGTTCGTCGCCGCCGTCGTGATCGGCTGGCGGTCACTTCCCAAGCACCGCGATCCTGGTGACGGCGACGGGGCCGTGGTCTGAAGGTCGCCTCAGCGACCGAACAGTTTGCCGAAAATCCCGCCACCGCTCGGGGCCGGGGCCACGGGCTGCTCATTGCACGTGCAGCGGTCCGCCCTGGCCACCCCGGCCATCACCTGGTCGACGTGCATGCCGCAGCCGGCCCACGTCGTCTTGCCACACTTGCGGCACTTCACTGCACGGCACATGCCGATCACTCCTCCTGATTCCGAAAACCGCACGCACTGCGTTGCGGCTGGGCTCCTTTATACCCTAGGGGGTATGAATTCTCCAGCTTGCCCTCCCGCCGGGTAGGCGTACCAGCCCCGCCGAAACCACCGCAAACGTGGAATCCCAGGAAAAACCCGGTCATTCAGCGTGCGTTCACGGCAGTCAGCGCCCCTTAACCGCTTGAGCGCGCGCTCCCTCAGGGCCAAATTCCACCCAGCTTGCCCTCGCCGACCCCGCCCCCGGTGCACGGGGCGCTAGAGACGCGAAGGCAAGCTGGATGAGATGGGGCGCAAGCTCAAGACGCCAACGCGAGCTGAAGAGACCTACGGGAGTCGAAGAGAGTTACGGGAGCTGAAGGCACCACCGGAGCCGACCCAGGAGCAACAAGGACCGAGAGATTCACCCAGCCCATGATCGAATGCCAGGGAATCCCAGTGAATCGGCACACACCACTTTCGTCACAGGCCCCAGGGCCTACCCCTCCTCGGAGTGGTTGTCAGACGCGTTCGCTAGATTCATTTTCGTCCCGTCGAACGAAGGAGTCCCCGGACATGAGCCAGACAGTCAAAGCTGTGATTGCCCGCGCCAAGGGTGCGCCGGTCGAAGTCGTCGACATCGTGGTGCCGGATCCCGGCCCGGGTGAGGCCGTGGTGAAGATCCAGGCCTGCGGCGTCTGCCACACCGATCTCCACTATCGCGAGGGCGGGATCAACGATGACTTCCCGTTCCTGCTGGGCCACGAGGCGGCCGGCATCGTGGAGTCGGTCGGCGAGGGCGTGACCGAAGTCGCGCCGGGCGATTATGTGGTGCTCAACTGGCGCGCCGTCTGCGGCCAGTGCCGCGCCTGCGCCAAGGGCAAGCCTTGGTATTGCTTTGCCACCCACAACGCGCAGCAGAAGATGACGCTCGCCGACGGCGATCCGGATGCCGGCAAGGAGCTGTCGCCGGCGCTCGGCATCGGCGCCTTCGCCGAGAAGACCCTGGTGGCGGCGGGACAGTGCACCAAGGTCGACCCGGCAGCCGAACCCGAGACTGCCGGCCTGCTCGGTTGCGGCGTCATGGCCGGGCTCGGCGCGGCGATCAACACGGGCAACGTGGGCCGCGGCGACTCCGTGGCTGTTATCGGCTGCGGCGGCGTGGGCATGGCGTCGATCGTCGGCTCGTTGTTGTCAGGCGCCCACACGATCATCGCTGTCGACCGCGACCAGCGGAAGCTCGACCAGGCCACCGAACTGGGTGCCACCCACACAATTCTGGCGGGTGCCGATGTCGACGTGGTCGAGAAGATCCGTGAGATCACCGGTGGGCATGGCGCGGATTGTGTCATCGACGCCGTCGGCCGCCCCGAAACCTTCACCCAGGCGTTCCAGGCCCGCGACCTGGCCGGCACCGCCGTGCTGGTGGGCGTGCCGACGCCCGACATGACCTGGGAGGTGCCGCTCCTCGAGGTGTTCGGTCACGGCGGCGCGGTCAAGTCATCGTGGTATGGGGACTGCCTGCCGAGCAGGGATTTCCCGATGCTGATCGACCTGTATCTTCAGGGGCGGCTGCCGCTCGACGCGTTCGTGACCGAGAAGATCGGGATCGGCGACGTGGAGGCCGCTTTCGAGAAAATGCACCACGGGGACGTGCTGCGCTCGGTCGTCATGGTTGACTGACGGGCGGCCCGCGTGACGAGTTGACTGACGGGCGGCGTGCCGCCCCATGAGGAGAAGAAGCGAATGTCTGAGGTCCGGATCGACCACGCCGTCAACAGCGGCACGTTCAGCATTGACGGCAAGACCTATGAGGTCGAAAACAACATCTGGGTGATCGGCAACGACAAGGAGTGCGTCGTCATCGATGCGCCCCACAATGTCGACGACATCATGGCCGTGGTCGGTGACCGCGAGGTGGTCGCCATCCTGTGCACCCACGCCCATGACGATCACATCCGGGTCGCGCCCGATCTCGGTCGCCGCACCAACGCGCCGATCCTCCTCAACCCGCGCGATCTGCGCCTGTGGCAGCAGACCCACCCGAAGGAAAACCCCGACAACGAGCTGAACCACAACGACATGTTCTATATCGGCGGGACCGGCCTGCGGGTGCTCCACACCCCGGGCCACGCCGAGGGTTCGGTGTGCCTGCATGTGCCCAACCTGGGCGTTGTCTTCACCGGCGACACCTTGTTCAAGGACGGCCCGGGCGCGACCGGTCAGAGCTTCTCCAACAAGGACACGCTGCTGAAGTCCATCCACGACCACCTGTTCGCGCTGCCCGACGAGACCATCGTTCACACGGGTCACGGCGAGTCCACCACGATCGGTGCAGAGAAGACGAAGACCGAGCTCTACGCCCTCTGATCGGTTTGAGCCGGTCCACAGACCGCCTGCGTACGGCGGCGATCCTCCCTACAGGTCCAACACCTGGCGGAGGGTCGCCGCCGTTGTCGTCGGCGAGAAGGCGGTCTCGACGTGAGCCCGGCCCAGGCGGCCCATCTCCTCCGCCCGAGACAGATCGAGCAGCAGCTCCAGCAGTACGCCGGTGAGGTGCGCGGGGTCGTTCGGAGGAACGAGTACGCCCGACTCCCCCGGGATCATGGTGTCGCGGGTCCCACCCGAATCACCGGCCACCACCGCGAGCCCACAGGCCGCGGCTTCGGCGTACACCATGCCCAGCCCCTCCGCGTCCAGTCCGCCCCAACGCGGCCGCACCGGCATGGCGAACAGGTGGCCCCGGGCATAGAACTCCGGCATGCGGTGATGCGGCACTCCCCCGGTGAACCGGACCGTCTCCGGAGCCGGGAGGCCGCGGGCCAGTGTCTCGAGGCGACGGCGTTGGGGCCCGTCCCCGACGAGGACCAGTTCGGGCAGATCCGCCGCAGGCCACCGGCGCAGTACGCCCGCCCAGGCCTCGAGGAGTGTGTCGAATCCCTTGCGGGAAACGAAACGGCCGGCGGAGATCACCGTGGGCCGGGCGGGTCGCGCATCTGCGGCGGGCGCAAAGTGATCGGTCGCGACCGGGGGCGCCAGCCGAATCATGCGGGCCCGGGCAGCGGGTGACAGCGCGGGCGCAATGCGGTCGCGGGTGTGACCGGAAATCCAGGACACCGCCGAGGTGGTGTCCCCGATGCGGCGCAGCAGCCGGCGAGCGCCCGGAGTGCGTGCCCACCACGTCTCGTGGCCGTGGCTGATGGCCAGCAGGTGGGTGGCCCCGCCCGCACGCAGCGGCGCTGCGAGGAGGCCGAGCGGTGCCGCGGCCCCGAACACGATCCGTGTGGCGCCATGGCGCTCCATCAGGGTCACCGCAGCCCGCAGGGTCGCCGCCCCGGGGAGCAACAGAGGGCTTCCGCGATGGATCGGATAGGGCCGCCCGGCGTCGGCGGCTGCCGCGTCCGGGTGAGAGCTGGTCAGCACGACCACATCGCCGAGCAGGTCACAGACCTGCGCGACGAATGCCTCGATCCCTCCGATGCGGGGCGGGAAGTCGTTGGTGATCACGAGCGTCGTGGCCATCAGCCGACCAGCCGTCGGAGCTCTGCGCTCACGGCCTCGGTCAACGTCCCGGTCGACCACCCTTCGGCAGCGAGGGCATCGTCGAGCGGCGTGCCGGTGAGCACGGCCGCGTGGACCCGGTCGGCGACACCGCCGCCGGGGGCGGGTCGACTGTCGGGTCCGTGGTCGAGGACGCGTACGGTGATCCAGGCGCGCTGATAGTGGGCATGGACCCGCGCATTGTCGGGCCGGAGTTCGGCGTTGGTCACGAGAGCGTCGGCGATGCCGTGGCGTCGTTGGTCGTCGGCCAGATTCGCCTCGTGGGCGGCTGCCACCGCCGGGTGGTCCGCGAGCGCGACCAGGTCGGCGTACCCCTCGGTCAGCCAGAGCGGGCCCTGCCCCCGGACGGACCCGGCCGCGACATGGACCGCCTCGTGCGTCAGCAGGACCTGGCGGGCCTCACCCTGCGTGGCTCCCCCGGCCTCGGGGTTGACGACGAGCTGCGCGGCATCGCCGAAGGGCCAGGCGGCGGCAGCCACGAGACGGTGGCTGCCCTGGCGTACGCCCAGGACCCGCTCGAATCCGCCCGCGGTGCTCGGCAGTTGGGCGACGAGGGGCTCGGTGGTGGGTACGCGCCGCGCCACGGCCTCCCGGGCCTGCACGAGGCCGGGCAGCCAGGCATCGGGATCCTGCGAACGAGCGGCCAGGACGGCCACCTCGCCCTGCCGGATGATCCGCACTGACTCGAGCCACCAGATCGGCAGAGGGCCGGAGCCCGCATCCGTCGGACAGGGTCCATCCGTGATGCCGGCCAGGCGGAGCCCCCGGGCCCCGGGCGTGAGGGTGAGCCAAAGCGTGTGTTCGGCCGGTGCTGTCCCGGGGACCGACCAGCGAGCTCGGACTTCCTGCACGAACGCCTCAGTGCCGAGGAGTTCCTGCCGCTGCGCGGTCAGCGCCCGGATCCGGGAACCCGGCTCGAGCCGGAGGTCGAGTCCCGCGAGGTTGTCCCGGAGCCAGAGCGAGGTCGTCGCGAAGTGCGGATCGACGGAATCGATGAGGGCCCGCCAGCCAGGTTCGTCGTCCGTAGCAGCGAGCCGGTCGAGAAGTCGGGTCAGATCGGCGTGGTTGGGCGGGCTCGGCGAGCTGGGTACGCCCGGTCCGGCCGTCGCCGACGGGAGCGTGGGGGGCGTTGCGGGGCCCGGCGCACACCCCATCAATGCGACGACCCCCAGCAGCGCCACGAGGACGCGACCGGGGGTCGATCGGGATCGGAGGGGGTCAGCCAACCCGACGGGCACCGGCGATCGGCATGGACCGCAGCGGGTCGTAGCTGACCGGCTTGCCGGGACGGGAGGCGTGGACGATCTGACCGCCACCGGCATAGATCGCCACATGGCTGATGCCGGAGTAGTAGAACACCAGGTCACCGGGAGCGAGCTCATTGATCGAGACGGCGCGTCCGGAGCCGAACTGCTGCTGCGAGGTGCGCGGCAGCGAGACGCCGGCCGAACGCCACGCGGCGCCCGTGAGGCCGGAGCAGTCATAGCCGGCCGGGCCGGTGCCGCCCCAGATATAGGGCTTGCCCAGCTGGGCACGCGCAAAGGCGAGGGCGGCAAGACCACGGGAGCTGGACGTGCCGCCCGCAGCCGGAGCGGCTGCCTGGGTGTTGTTGTTGTTGGGCGCGGTGGTGGTGGCGCGACCCGGAGTCGCCGACGGGGAAGCCGACGGCGTGCGGGTGGCGGGGGCCGCCGCGCGGGTCTCCTGCTCGGCCTGGGCGCGTTCGGCGGCTGCGGCGTTCTCGCGCGCCTGACGCTCCTCCTCGGCCTGCAGTCGGGCCCGCTCCTCCGCGGTCAGTCGGGCCAGCACCTTTTCGGCGTCGTCGAGTTTCTTGGCGGACGCGGCGCGCGCCCTCTCGACCTCCTTGGTGGACTGATCGATGGTCTCGACATCGACCGCCGCACCGCGCTTCATGTCGGCGAGGTTGGCCTGCTCGGACTGGAAGTCCTGCAGAGCACCGTTCTGGTTCGCCGTGACCTGCTGGATCGTCGCGTACTGGCTCAGGAACGAATCCGAGTCGGCGCGCAGCACCAGCTGGGTGGTCGGATCCATGTCCCGATTCTGGAACTGGGCGAGAGCGACCTGACCCACCTGGGTCCGCATCGCCGCCACCTTCTCGGTCTGGGCCCTGACATCGTTTTCCCGGGTGACGAGTCGCTTCTGGGCGTCATCGAGCTTGCCCTGGGCTGCCAGTGCGTCCTGATCGAGGGCGGCGGCTTCCATGGCCAGCTTGTCGACCTCGGCCTTGGCCTTGGCCACGGCTTCGGGATCAGCGTTCGCCGCGAGGGGGAAGCTGGTCATCACGAGTGCGGCAATCGCCGCCCCGAGGACACCTGCTCGCATCGCCTTCTGCTTGCGTGAGGCCACGCCCATCCCCTTTGTATTCGCCGGATCTGCTGGAGGTGACAGGGGGCACACCCCGGTCAACGCGATCACATTAGGTCACGGTCAGATCACCTGCAACCTGAGATTCACTCAGCGAAACCGCCCTCAGCCCAGAGAAAACTCTCAGGTTCAGGGGGTGAGACGGCTTGCACCAGCCGAAGCGGCGGCAGGAGCCCTGACTCCGCGAGCACCGCCAGCGCAGCCCGTTCGTCACCCTCGAGCTCCACGCCTCTCGTCACCTCCCCCTCGGGGATCCCCAGCAGCACCGAGATCACGCAGTCGGAGCAGCCGCTCCCCCGGGCCACGCAACGATTGCAATCCACATGCACGATGTCCATACCTCACAGCCTCACAGCGAGCTCCGACACTTTTTGTCAGTGCTGCCTCCTAACGTCCGGAGGCATGGGAGCGCACGCATATCAGCCGACGATCGACGAACTCGGCACTCCGCTGATCGCCACGACGTTCGTCGTCGTCGACCTCGAGACAACGGGGGGCGGCGAGGACGCCGCGATCACCGAGATCGGCGCGGTGAAGGTGTGCGGGGGCGTGGTGATCGGGGAGTTCCAGACGCTCGTCGACCCGTTGACCCATATTCCTGCGCTCATCCAGGTCCTCACCGGGATCACCAACAACATGGTGGCGGGCGCGCCATCCCTGGGATCCGTCCTGCCGAGCTTCCTCGAGTTTGTCGGCGATGCTGTCCTGGTCGCCCACAACGCCGGGTTCGATATCGGTTTCCTGAAGCGGGCGTGTGCTGCCCATGAGATGCCCTGGCCCGGAAATCCGGTGATCGACACCGTGGGCCTGGCCCGCTCGGTGATGCTGCGCGACGAGGTGCCCAACCACAAGCTGGCCACGCTTGCGCGCCACTTCTCCTCGTCCACTACCCCGAACCACCGGGCATTGTCCGACGCCCGGGCCACGGTCGACGTTCTCCACGGCCTGATCGCCCGCGTCGGCAACCTGGGCGTCCATTCGGTCGAGGACCTGAAGGAGTTCACCCGTCGGGTGCCGAAACAGCGCCGGGCCCGGCGCACGTGGGCGGACGCGCTGCCGGAACGCCCCGGTGTCTATTTCTTCTATGACCTGGTCGACGGCGACCACGGGCCGCAGCGACGCATCCTCTATGTCGGCAAGTCCGTGAATGTGCGCCGTCGCGTCCGCACCTACTTCACGGCCGCCGAAACGCGTCGCCGCATGGATGAGATGGTCCGGGTGGCCACCGGCGTCGATGCCGTCACCTGTGCCACTCCGCTGGAGGCCGAGGTCCTCGAATTGCGCATGATCGACGCGCACAGTCCGCGCTACAACCGTCGCTCGAAGTTTCCCCGCCGGGTGCAATGGCTCAAGCTGACGACGGAGATCTATCCCCGGCTCTCGGTGGTGCGAACTGTCGCCGACGACGGCGCCCACTACTTCGGCCCGTTCCGCTCCCGAGACACCATCGACCGGGTCGTTTCCGCCGTCCAGGACGCCTTCCCGATCCGCCGCTGCAGCGATCGGCTCTCCCTACGACGAACGCTCAGCCCCTGCGCGCTGGCGGGAATGGGCCGCTGCCTGTCTCCCTGTGACCATTCGATCTCGCCCGAGGACTATGGGCAGATCGTGGAGGGCGTACGCGTGGCGCTCTCGGGCGATATCGGTTCTGTCGTCGCTGCCGCCCGCGAGCGGATGACCCGACTGGTCGCCACGGAACGGTTCGAAGAGGCGGCCGACCTACGGACTCGGCTGGAGGCCTGGACCAGTGCCTCGGTGCGCCACCACCGCCTCGCCGGTCTCGCCCGGTGCGCCCAGCTGGTCGCAGCCTCCCGCAGCGACGAGGGCTGGGAGATCCATGTGGTCCGGCACGGGCGGCTCGCCGCGGCGGCTCTGGCCCGACCGGGCGATATCCCCCAGGAGGTCGCGCGCCAGGCCGTGGCGGTGGCCGAGACCGTGCCGACTCCGGCAGCCCCAGCACCGGCCGGGACCATCGAGGAGGCCGAGCGGATCGCGGCCTGGCTGGAGCGCCCGGGCGTACGCCTGATCGAGATCGACGGCGACTGGTCCTGGCCACTTCACGCCGGGCTGGCCGACGGCGATCTCGCCCGCATCCTGCTCGGTTAGGATCACGCCATGATCACTGCGATTGTCTTCGTGAACGCCGACGTGGCCCGGATCCCGGAAGTGGCCGAACAGATTGCCTCCCTGCCTGGGGTCACCGAGGTCTATTCGGTCACCGGCGCGCTCGACCTGATCGCGATGATCCGGGTGCGCGACCATGACGCGGTCGCCGAAGTCGTGGCCAACAAACTCAACAAGGTGGCCGGCGTGCTCAACACCGAGACCCACATCGCATTCCGCGCGTACTCGAATCATGACCTCGAAGCCGCCTTCTCGCTCGGCGGCTGAACGAACGGATCCGTTGCTCGGTGGCCGGAGACCCCGGCCCCTGCGGCTGTGGGTCGTCCTCGCAGTGGTGACCACGATCCTCGCCGTCGTTGCGGTCATCGCAGCGGTTCTGCTCGTCCAGCAGGTGCCGTGGACACCGGTTCCGGTGCCCACGGGCGTACCCGCTGACTGAACCAATCAGACGCCGATGAACGTCCTCACGAACGCCAGAACCAACAGGACGCCGGCCAGTCCTGCGAGACCCAGGATCTGCGTACGCGTGCGGTTCTCACGCGGGGCGTACGCGATGATCGCACCGGCGGCGCCACCGGCGAGGATGGCCCCGATCTGGGAGACCCAACCCGGCACATTGCCGATCACGACGCTGAAGGCCACCATGATGCCGAGCAGCAGGAGGTCTCCGCGGATGTCCTCGCCGAACCTGCGCTTCGCCGCCGCCACTGCGGCCAGCATTCCCAGGATGGCGCCATAGGACATCGGCCACAGGGTCACGGGCATGAACATCATCAACGCAGCAGATCCGCCCAGGCCGGACAGGGCAAGCACGGCCAACATCCGACCGCGCCCGAAGTCGGCCTCGACACTGCGCCCCACCAGCCAGAGGAACAGCAGGTTGATCAGCAACTGAAACGGAGACCCGGCCACGAGGATGCCCGTCACCAGGCGCCACAGCTGGCCGCTGGTGATCAGTTGGTCGGAGAACCCGAGCAGCCGGATCCCCAGGCGACCGAACAGGTCGATCACTCCCACGATCGCCATGACGATCATGAGGATCACGGTCGTGCTGGTGGGGCCGCCCGCCAACCTGATCCCGGCGATGCTGGGACCCGACAACGACCGCGGCCGACGACCGCCCCCGCCCACCTTCTTCCCTACCCGGTTCGTGACCGGGGGCTCCGCCATCTGCTGTTCGGCGACGCACACGGGACACTGGAAACCGACTGAGGCCGGACGCATGCATTCGCCACAGATCGGACGATCGCAGCGCTGGCACGTGATGCCCGTCGTCCGCTCCTTGTGGCGGAAGCAGGGCTTGAATCGGTCGGAGTCCCTGGGCGGATCCCCGCCGGACCCCTTGCCGGCGGAGAACTCTTCCCAGGTGAAATCGGGGCGGTCGTCACTCATCGGCTCAGGCCTCGGAGACCTCGACGGACTCGATGACGACGTCCTCGACCGGACGGTCCATGCGGCCGGTGCGCACCTTGGCGATGGTGTCGACGACGTCGCGGCTGGCCTGGTCGGCGACCTCACCGAAGATGCTGTGGCGACGGTTGAGGTGCGGCGTCGGAGCAACGGTGATGAAGAACTGGGAGCCGTTGGTGCCGGGGCCGGCGTTCGCCATGGCGAGAAGGTAGGGCTTGTCGAACGCGAGCTCGGGGTGGAACTCGTCGCCGAACTGGTAACCGGGGCCACCCGTGCCGGTGCCGAGCGGGCAGCCGCCCTGGATCATGAAGCCGTCGATGATGCGGTGGAAGATCAGGCCGTCATAGAACTTCTTGCCGGTCTTCTCACCCGTGGCCAGGTCCACGAAGTTCGCCACCGTCTTGGGCGCGTGGTTGTCGAACAGGTTGATCACGACGTCGCCGTGGTTGGTGTGGAGGGTCGCGGTCTTCGCCACGTCGGCCCCTTTCGTTGTGATGTGGGTCGGGACCCGCATTGGTCCCGGCGCCCATCTTGTCACGGCCACCCCACACCGCTGCCCGGCCGGACTTCGGCTCTCCCCGACGAGGTCGCCCCGACTCCCTGGCCCGACCCCGACAAAACCCCCCACCCCATTGTCTGATCCGTGTCGGCGGATACCGTTGAGTAGCCCCGGTCGGAGGACCACTCCCACCGGGACCCGACCCACGGAGGACACGTGAAGAACAAGAACGCCGCCGCAGAGATCACTCACACGGCCGCGGAGAACGCTGCGGCGCTGCTCCACGATGCCAAGGACAAGATCGCGCCGCTGCTCGACCAGGGCAAGGACCGGATCGCCCCCATCGCCGCGGAGGCACGCGCCAGGGGCACCGAATATGCCCATCAGGCCGCTGTCGCCGCCGCCCCCGCGGTCGCCGCCGCCCGTGGCGCCGCCAAGGGGCGCTACGACGAGTTCCTGCCCAAGCTCACCGACGCGCTGGAGAATCTCGCCAACAACCCGAACGCCCAGGAGGCCCAGGCCCGCGGTCTGGCCGCAGTGAAGGCCCTGCGCGGTGACCTGCAGTTGTCGAAGGCCGACCGCAGGCGGCTCCACAACGAGAGCCTCGCCCAGATCCAGGCGCTCCGCGAGACCGGGGCCGTCGAGAAGAAAAAGAAGAAGGGCAAGCTCCTCCCGCTCCTCTTCCTGGGTGCGCTGCTCGGTGGCGCTTTCGTGGCGTGGAAGAAGTTCTTCGGCCCGCAGGAGACCGATTGGCAGACCCACACCGCGTCGGCCTATCCCGCGAGCGACACCCAGCCCAAGCCGACCCAGTCGTTCAGCGAGCCGGTCGACGTGCCCGAGACCTCCGGGAACACCACCGACGCCGCTCGCTACGGCGAGGGAGCCTATGTCGGCGCCGAGCCGCCGGAGGGCTACAGCATCAAGGGCAATGAGCGTTCGATGAAGTATCACGTGCCGGAGACCGGTGGCTATGAGCGCACCATCGCCGACGTGTGGTTCAACTCCGAGGCTGCCGCCGAAGCCGCCGGCTTCGCCAAGGCCCAGCGCTGACCCACGCTTCAACCAGCGGGCATCCCCACCGGGGGTGCCCGCTGTGCTGTTCGCGGAGCTTCCTGTTGGGGCAGACTTTGCGCATTTCCGGTGCTGTTCCGACGCCTTTTCGGGCCTGTTGGGTGAAACGTCCAACAGATCGGAGCGCCGACCATGCCACCCCGCCCCACACCGCTTCCCTCCGCCGCGACCGAGGACGCCTGGAACTGGGTCCAGGCCGCTCCCTTCCGGGTTCATGTGCGTCGGATCCTGGATTCCACCGGTCTGCCCTGGCGGGCGATCGCGGGCTACGCGGGAGTCCCCGACAATGTCGTCCGAAGTTTGCTCGGGCGCCCGGAACGGCGGCGTTTGCAGCGTCTCGCGCCGCACTATGCGGCGCGTCTTCTCGCGCTCGACCCAGCGCGCATCCGCAGGGATCTCGCCCTGCCGGGATCACTGGAATGGGCGCGGTTGTGGGTGGACACGCTGATGGCCGACGGCTGGAGCGTACGCCGGGTCGCCGCCGTCTGCGGGATGTCCCCGGAAGCGATCCGCGGCCTGCGTGACGGCCGCACGCAGCGGCTGTCCCGCCACCCGGAGCTGCTCCTCGCGACCGCTGCGCGCGCCCACGACCTCGACCCGTTGACCTTGGTCGAACTCGCGCGGGCGGCCTAGGGTGGCTGCGGTGTGGATCGCGCTGGTGCTCACGGGCGTGATGACCGGAATCGCCACCGGGCCAGTTCTGCATCTGCTGCCGGAGCCCGCGACCACCGAACCCAAGCGCCCTTATCGCGAGCTGGCGACGGTCGGCTTCGCCGCCCTCGTGACGGCCTGCTCGATGCTGGCTCTCGGCGTCGTCGCGGCTCGGCTTCCCGCCGAGGCCTGGCCGATCTGGATCGCCCTGGCGACCGTGGGAGTCCTGTTGGCGGCCATCGACGCGATGACGACCTATCTCCCCTATCGCCTGACGGTTGCGCTCTGGGCGTTCGGACTGGTCGGCACCGGGGTGTCGGTGGCATTGAGCGACGAGCCAGCGAGCCTGCTCATGCGAATCGCGCTCGGCGCGATCGGAGCCTGGGTGTTCTTCTGGTTGTTCTGGCGCCTGAGCCGAGGCAGCATCGGCTTCGGGGATGTCCGCCTCGCGCCGGTCCTGGGCGGTGTCACCGCCAGCGTGTCCGGCGACCTCGTGCTGACGGGCCTGCTCATCGGGACGCTGGTGGGCGCAGCGCACGGTCTGCTGCTTCGCGCGCGCGGCAAGGGCGGGCCCTTTCCCTATGGGCCCGCGCTCGTCATCGGATCGTTTGTTGCGTTAGCGCTGCTGGGCTGAGCCGCGGGCTCTCCGGGTGGCCGAGACCCACTGGTCGAGTTTGGCGCCGGCCGAACCGTCGGTGAGGGCCTCCCGCGCGCGTTCCACGCGCGGACCGAGCTGACCCACCAGATCGGCGTCGGGGTCGGGCCCTTCATAGGCCAGCAGGGCGGCAGCGGCATTCAGCGCCACGATGTCATGCACCGCACCCTGTCGACCGTCGAACGTCTCGCGAAGCACCCAGGCATTGGTTTCGGGCGGACCGCCGACGAGGTCCGAGACCTTCGCACGCGCAATACCGAGCTCCTGGGGATCGAGCGCTGTCTCACCGACCTGTCCGTCGCGGATGACCCACACGCGGGAGGTCGTGGTCGTCGTCAGTTCATCGAGGCCGTCCCCGCCATGGAAGATCAGCCCGCGGGCACCGCGCCCGGCGATCACACCGGCCATGAGGGCAGCCATACGCTCATCCGCCACGCCGATGGCCTGGGCCATGGGTCGCGCGGGATTGGCCATCGGGCCGAGGAAGTTGAAGAACGTCGACACGCCCAACTCCCGCCTCACGCCCGCCGCGTGCCGCAGCGAGGAGTGATAGCGGGGCGCGAAGAGGAACACCAGCCCGGCCTCGTCCATGACGGACTGCTGGGCCTCGGGCGGGAGGTCCAGCACCACACCGACCTGCTCGAGCACATCGGCGGTCCCGCACGCCGACGATGCGGCGCGATTGCCGTGCTTGACGACCCGCGCTCCGGTGGCCGCGGCCACGATGGCAGCCATCGTGGAGATATTGACGGTGTTGGCGCGGTCCCCGCCGGATCCGACGACATCGACGGCTTCCCGATCCAGCGCAATCGGGCGCGCCATCTCGAGCAGGCCATCGGCCATGCCCGAGAGTTCCTCGACCGTTTCGCCCTTCGCCCGCAGCGCCACGGCGAACGCGGCCACATGCACGGGGCTGGCGAGCCCGTTGAGAATTTCTTCCATCGCCCAGCCGACGTCGTCGGAACCCAGATCCTGACGACGGATCAGCCGCGTGATCAGATCGGGCCAGGTCCGCGCGCTCATCAGGCGGGAGCCGGGGTGTTGCGGAGCCGCTCGCGCAGCAGGCCGGCGACCGAGTCAGGGAAGCTGACCGGATCGACCGGGTGGGCGACCACCGCGTCGGCCCGCGACCACGTGGCGAGCCACGCATCATCGAGGCGCCCGACCACCAGCAGCACCGGGGGGCAATGGGAGATCTCGTCCTTGAGCTGGCGGCAGATGCCCATCCCGCCCGCGGGGACCGCTTCCCCATCGAGCACGACGGTGTCGATGCCACCGGCGTCCATGGCCGCGATCACAGCACGCGGCGTAGCAACCTCGACCACCCGGACGCGCGGCAGGTCAGCCGCCAGAGTGGTGCCCATGGCGAACCGGATCTGCTCGCGGACGGTGCGATCATCCGAATACACCAGAACAGTGACTTCAGCCTCGCTGGCCTGCTCTGCACTCATTGTTCTTCCTCGCGTTTGACGACTGACCGATCGGCCCCAGCATATCGATGCTTATCAGCCCGGAGATGCAACGATCATGTGCCAACGCGGTCATAACGACCGGATTGGGGTGACGTGTCCGCAAAGTATGGCAATAATGTGCCCGTGGCTACATCCTCCGACTCGTCATCTGCACTCCCGACCGGGGCCCTCCATCCCATCGCCCGGACCCGCCTGACAGGTGTGAAGGGCCGACCGGACATGGTGTCCGTCGGCGTCATCATCTGGCTCGCGTCCGAGTTGATGTTCTTTGCGGCCCTGTTCGCGGCCTACTTCACAGTCCGTTCGGTGACCAACGCGGCCACCGACGGTGAGTTGTGGCGCCAGGGCACGTCGATGCTCAACGTTCCGTTCGCCGTGGTGAACACCGCGATCCTCGTCGCCTCGTCGGTGACCTGTCAGTTGGGCGTTTTCGCCGCTGAGAAGGGCGACGTCAAGAAACTGCGGATGTGGTACATCATCACGTTCATCATGGGCTCCGTCTTCATCGGCGGCCAGGTGTGGGAGTACGCAGAGCTCTGGCACGAGGGCCTCACCCTCCAGTCGGATGTCTATGGCTCGCTGTTCTATCTGGCGACCGGCTTCCACGGCCTCCACGTCACGGGTGGCCTGATCGCCTTCCTCTTCGTCCTGGGCCGCACCTACCTGGCTCGTCGCTTCACCCACGAGCAGGCGGTTTCCGCCGTCGCGATCTCCTACTACTGGCACTTCGTCGACGTGGTCTGGATCATCCTGTGGGCCACCATCTACATCATCAAGTAGCCGGCCGCCTGGCGCCGACCCGACCACTTTCGATCATGAAGGGAAACCCTCAGTGAGATTCCTGTCCGCCAAGCGGCGACATCGAGCAGCACGGCCACTGCTGCTGATCCTCGCGCTGTTCTTCCTAGGCGTCGTCTACGCCGGCGTCGCCCCCGCCGGCAAGTCCAACGCGGAGCAGACGACCACCACCCAGGTTCAGGCGGGCAAGGAGCTGTTCGCAGTGGGCTGCGCCTCCTGCCACGGTCTCAACGCCGAGGGCGCCTCCCAGGGTCCCTCGCTGATCGGCGTCGGTGCTGCCTCGGTTGACTTCCAGGTCGGCACCGGCCGCATGCCCATGGCCCACCCCGGTGCCCAGGCTCCGCGCAAGAACAACACCTATACCGACCAGGAGATCGAGCAGCTCGCGGCCTATGTGGCGAGCCTCGGCCCCGGCCCGGCGATCCCGAGCGAAGAGCAGTACAGCCCGGTCGGCCTGAGCGAGCATGACATCGCCATCGGCGGCGAGCTCTTCCGCACCAACTGCTCGGCCTGCCACAACGTGTCGGGTCTCGGTGGTGCCCTGCCGAACGGCAAGTACGCTCCGACCCTCGTCGATGTCGAGAACAAGCACATCTATGAGGCCGTGCGCATCGGCCCGCAGCAGATGCCGGTCTTCTCGAAGGAGAGCCTGACCGACGACGAGCTCCGCTCCGTCATCGGCTATCTGAACCAGCTCCACGAAGAGCCCAACCACGGCGGTTGGGGCTTCGGCGGCCTCGGCCCGGTCGAGGACGGCTTCTGGGTCTGGATCGGTGGCCTCGGCACCCTCATCCTGTTCGCCGTGTGGATCGCTTCGAAGGGAGCACGGGCCAAGTGACCATCAATCAAGACCAGACCGGGCGAGACCTCGAGGTCCGCCCGCAGCCCGATGCGAACGGCATCGTTGTCGAACACCCGGTGGACGATCCGGGCGTCGAGCCCCACATCGAGCGCTACACCGACGTGGATGCCGGCGCCGAGCGCCGGGCCACGGCGCAGATCCTGTTCTGCTTCGGCCTCGCTCCCCTGCTGGCGCTGGCCTTCGTGGTCATCTATTTCTGGCCGGGCCTGAGCGACAGGTTCATCCGCTTCGGTGACTTCTATGCGAATGCGCAGCACGTCGGCCTGGGGGCCACCCTGGGCTTCGCCGTTCTGCTCATCGGAATCGGGGCCGTGCAGTGGGCCCGCGAGATCATGGTCGACCAGGAAATCGTCGAGGAGCGCCACGTGGCGAACTCCTCCGACGAGGACCGGGCCGCCACCATGGCCGAAGTGGACAAGGGCATCGCCGAGTCGGGTGTTTCCCGCCGCAAGATGATCCTCGCCAGCATGGCGGGTGCCGTCGGCCTCACGGCCCTGGCTCCGCTGGTCACGCTGCTGGACGCCGGCCCGTGGCCGCTGCCGTCCCGTCGCCGCGAGACCATCGAGCGGACGCTCTGGGCGGAGGGTACGCCCGACGCGCCGGTCTACCTGGTCAACGACGTCACCTTCACGCGGATCAAGGCCTCCGACATGGAGATCGGCCAGCTGATCAATGCCGAGCCGGAGAACCTCCAGGAGCAGCACGGCCACAAGCTGCAGATCGAGAAGGCCAAGGCGGCGATCATCATCGTGCGCATGGACCCCAACTCGATCCGCGTACCCGAGCGCCGCACCGACTGGCACGTGGGCGGGATCATGGCGTACTCCAAGATCTGCACGCACGTGGGTTGCCCCATCTCCCTGTGGGAGCAGACCACCCATCATCTGCTCTGCCCCTGCCACCAGTCGACGTTCGACCTCGGTGACGGCGGCAAGGTCGTCTTCGGTCCGGCCGCCCGCGCTCTGCCGCAGCTGCCGATCACGCTGGACGACGAGGGCTACCTGGTCGCCCAGAGCGACTTCACCGCGCCGGTTGGGCCCAGCTATTTCGAGCGCGACCTGTATCCCGACGACAAGGGCGAGTGATAGCCATGGCCAAGCCTGCAAAGGTAACCGAAACCGGTGGTGTCGAGGCGCAGTCGCCGGACACCGCCCATCCGCTGAAGAAGCTCGCACCCGCCGCGAGCTGGGCCGACGATCGCCTGGGCCTCGCCGCCCTCGGCAAGAAGAACCTCCGCAAGGTCTTCCCCGACCACTGGTCCTTCCTGCTCGGTGAGGTCGCGCTCTATTCGTTCATCATCCTGCTGATCACCGGCGTCTTCCTGACCCTGTGGTTCAAGCCGTCGATGGCCGAAATCGAGTACGAGGGCAGCTATCAGCTCCTTCGTGGTCTCCCGATGTCCGAGGCCTTCGCCTCGACGCTGGCGATCTCGTTCGACATCCGCGGTGGCCTGCTGATCCGCCAGATGCACCACTGGGCCGCCCACTTCTTCATCGTGGCGATGTTCGCCCACATGCTCCGCGTGTTCTTCACCGGCGCGTTCCGCAAGCCGCGTGAGATCAACTGGCTCCTCGGCGTCGGCCTGCTGTCGATGGGCATGGTCGAGGGCTTCGCCGGCTACTCGCTGCCGGACGACCTCCTGTCGGGCACCGGTCTGCGGTTCGCCGACGGCATGGTGCGTTCGATCCCGATCGTCGGCACCTGGCTGGAGTTCTTCGTCTTCGCCGGCGAATATCCGGGCGACCTGATCATCGCGCGCCTCTATATGGCCCACATCCTGGTGATTCCGGGCCTGCTGCTGGGGTTGATCGGTGCTCACATGGCGCTGGTCGTGTATCACAAGCACACGCAGTATCCCGGCCCGGGCCGCACCGAGCGCAACGTCGTCGGCTACCCGCTGTTCCCGGTCTATATGGCCAAGGCCGGTGGCTTCTTCTTCATCGTTGCCGGTGTCATCACCCTGATGGGCGCCTTCTTCCAGATCAACGCCGTGTGGACCTACGGGCCCTACAACCCGGCGCAGGTGACAGCGGGTTCCCAGCCGGACTGGTACATGGGTCCCGCCGAAGGCGCGGTTCGCATCATGCCGGGCAAGTTCACCGAATGGCACATTCTCGGCACCACCTGGTCCTGGAACGTGTTCCTCCCGGGTGCCGGCCTGCTCGGCCTGTTGTTCACCCTGATGGCGGTCTATCCGTTCTTCGAGAAGTGGATCACCAAGGACAACCGCGAACATCACGTCCTCGAATACCCGTGGCAGAACCCGAACCGCACCGCCTTCGGTGTGGCCGCGATCAGCTGCTATCTGATGTTCCTGCTGGGTGGCGGCAACGACATCATCGCCGTCAAGTTCCACGTCTCGCTCAACCAGGTGACCTACTTCCTGCGAGTAGCCATCTTCGTGGTGCCGATCATCATGTTCATGATCACGAAGCGCGTCATGCTGGGCATCCAGCGGTCGAAGATGGAGCGCCTGCTCCACGGCTCCGAGTCGGGCAACATGGAACGCTCGCCCGAGGGTGAGTACTTCGAGGGTCATGTGCCGATCTCGCACGACGAGGCGTACACGCTGACCTATCGCGATGACGTCCTGCCGATCGAGGCCAGCGAGGCCACCGACTCGGCCGGCGTGGCGACCAAGGGCGTCTCCAAGCGCCGGGCTCGCATGCATCGCTGGTTCTTCGGCGACAACGTGCGCAAGCCGAGCCGTGCGGAGCTGGAAGCAGCCCAGTCCCACGGACACCACGACGATCATCCCGCGGAGCTGACGGACACCAAGCACCACTGATCCGCGATCGATCACCGACGGCACGGCCCGGAACCTCTGGTTCCGGGCCGTTCGTTTGTTTCCTTGACGATGGGTCGATAATGGTCCGGTGCGTTTTCTGAAGGGCAACGTGCCCCATCACGATCTGACCTACAACGATGTCTTCATGGTGCCGAGCCGCTCGGGGGTGAGTTCCCGCCTCGACGTCGATCTGACGAGCACCGACGGGCTGGCCACTCCCCTGCCCCTCGTGGTGGCCAACATGACGGCCATCTCCGGCCGACGCATGGCCGAGACGGTGGCTCGCCGGGGTGGCATCGCCATCATCCCCCAGGACATCCCGACCGGGATCGTGGCCGAGTCGATCGAGAAGGTGAAGCGGGCCCACACGGTTTTCGATACGCCGATCATGGTCCGCCCCGACACGACGCTGGGTGAAGCCATGAGCCTGCTGCCGAAGCGGGCCCACGGGATGGTGGTCGTGGTCGAGGGCGATCGCAAGTCGGGCCACGTGTCCCCCGTCGGCATCGTGACCCCCGCCGATGTCATCGACGAGGACCGGTTCGCCCAGGTGCACGAGGTCATGATCCGCGACTTCGCACAGGTCGCGACCGACGCCTCACCGCGGGAAATCTTCGATCTGCTGACTGCCCAGCACCAGGAATGCGCTGTCGCCGTCGAGGACGGCCGACTGGTCGGGGTGATGACCCGCAAGGGTGCGCTGCGCTCGGCCCTCTACAACCCCGCCACGGACGCCTCAGGAGCCCTCCGGGTCGGCGCCGCGGTCGGAATCAACGGTGACGTCGCCGGACGCACGGAGCGGCTCCTGGAGGGCCGCACAGACGTGCTGGTGGTGGATACCGCCCACGGGCACCAGGAAAAGATGATCGAGGCCCTCGGACACGTGCGACGGGTCCGCGATGCCATGGCCCCCGACGTTCGCATCGTGGCCGGCAACGTCGTCACCGCAGAGGGCGTCAACGACCTCATCGAGGCGGGTGCCGACGTGTTGAAGGTCGGTGTCGGCCCGGGCGCGATGTGCACCACCCGCATGCAGACCGCCGTGGGTCGCCCCCAGTTCTCCGCTGTGCTCGAGTGCGCCGAAGCCGCCACCGCGGCCGGGAAGTCCGTGTGGGCCGACGGGGGCGTACGCCACCCCCGCGATGTCGCCCTCGCCCTCGCCGCCGGGGCCGGGTCGGTCATGATCGGGTCGTGGTTCGCGGGTACGCACGAGTCCACCGGCGCTCTCTACACCGACCCACAGGGCCGGATGTACAAGGAGTCCTTCGGCATGGCCTCGGCGCGGGCGGTGCGGATGCGTACGCGGGATCAGTCGGGCTTCGACCGGGCCCGGGCGGGGTTGTTCGAGGAAGGCATCTCGTCGTCGAAGATGTTCCTGGATCCCGAGCGCCCCGGCGTCGAGGACCTCATCGACTTCATCGTCTCGGGGGTGCGCTCGTCCTGCACGTACGCCGGCGCGCGTACGCTCAGCGAATTCGCCGAGCTCGCGACCGTCGGGATCCAGTCGCCCTCGGGCTATGAGGAGGGCCGCCCGCTGCACGCCAGCTGGTGACCCACCCGGGGCCGTACACCGGGCCTCAGGTCGGCTCAGCGCCAGCCCCAGCCGCTCAGCGCAGGAGTGGCTTCCAGAAGCTCTCCCCCGGCTTGGTGACCGCCGCCGTGATCAGTGCGAACACCACGGCGGCGATCACCCACAGACCCAGCGTCAGGACGAGCAGCGGCCCCCAGAGGATCGCCGCCACGAAGGTGGCGGCGCAGGCGATGAGCAGGTTGATCACCAGGGCGAGGACGAAGCGTTGGCCGAACGTATCCGGCCACGTGAGATGGCGCATCACGACCCTTTCCGCAGGCGGACGCGCACCCCGCGCGTACCCTTTCCATTCTAGAAACCCGGGAAAAGCAACAGGGCCGTCGGAAATAATCCGACGGCCCTGTGAGCATTCGATCAGTGGGAGTAGTCGCCCCGGTAGTACTGGTAAATCCACCCAGCGAGAGCAAAGGCACCGAAGCCGAAGCCCAGGATGGTGAGCCACCAGCCGAACACGGGGCCGAGGAAGATCAGGCCGGCGGTGACGGCACACCAGAACGGCCAGATGCTGGCGGGCGGGAAGAACCCGATGTCGCCGGCACCGTCATAGACCTCGGCATCCTGCCGGTCCTCGGGACGGTCATCCATCTTGCGACCGGTGAGGTGGAACACCGCACCGATCATGGCCATCATCAGGCCGCTGAGCGCGAGCGCAGCCGTCCCGGCCCATTCGATCTTGTTTCCGTCATAGCGACCGAGGAAGAAATAGACCACGGTCATCATGATGAAGAAGGCCGAGAGCGGATAGTAGATCCACGATTCGCGCTTCACGAGTGATCCTCCTGGTCCTTGACCCGGCCTTCGAGCATGCCCTTGCGTCCCTCGTCATCGCCGGCATCGATCAGTTGATCGTGCTTGGGCCCAAGGGTCTGGTTGTCCGGATATTCCATGAGAGCAATCTCCGGGTGGTGCAGGTCGAACGCAGGCGCCTCGGACCGGATGCGGGGCAGCGTGAGGAAGTTCTTCTTCGGCGGCGGGCAGGACGTGGCCCACTCGAGCGAACGGCCCCAGCCCCACGGGTCATCGGTGTTCACCAGGGGCGCGTTGCGGCTGATCCACATGTTCCAGAAGAACGGCAGGAACGAGACACCCAGGAGGAACGCACCGACGGTCGAGACCTGGTTGAGCGTGGTGAAGCCCTCGTTCGGCAGGTAGTCGGCGTAACGCCGCGGCATGCCCTCGACACCCAGCCAGTGCTGCACAAGGAAGGTCATGTGGAAGCCCACGAAGAGGATCCAGAAGTGGACCTTGCCCCACATCTCGTTGAGCATGCGACCGGTCATCTTGGGCCACCAGAAATAGAATCCGGCGAACATCGCGAAGACCACGGTGCCGAAGAGCACGTAGTGGAAGTGGGCCACGACGAAGTAGGTGTCGGAGACCTGGAAGTCCATCGGCGGGGAGGCCAGGATGATGCCGGTCAGACCACCGAAGAGGAAGGTGGTGAGGAAGCCGGCAGCCCAGAGCATCGGTGTGTCGAAACTGATCGATCCTCGCCACATCGTGCCGATCCAGTTGAAGAACTTCACACCGGTCGGGATCGCGATCAGGAAGGTCATGAACGCGAAGAACGGCAGCGAGACAGCACCCGTGACGAACATGTGGTGCGCCCACACGGCCATCGAGAGGGCCGCGATGGTGAGGGTGGCGCCGACGAGGCCGATGTAGCCGAAGATCGGCTTGCGGCTGAAGACCGGGATGATCTCGGTGATGATACCGAAGAACGGCAACGCCAACACATAGACCTCGGGGTGGCCGAAGAACCAGAACAGGTGCTGCCACAGGATGGGCCCACCGTTGGCCGGGTCGAAGACGTGGGTGCCGAGGCGGCGATCGGACTCGAGAACCAGCAGGCCGGCGGCCAGGACCGGGAAGACCAGGAGGACCAGCAGCGAGGTCACCAGGACGTTCCAGGTGAAGATCGACATGCGGAACATGGTCATGCCGGGCGCACGCAGCGTGGCGATGGTGGTGACGAAGTTGACCGCGCCGAGGATGGACGACAGGCCGACCAGATAGAGGCCCATCAGCCAGAGGTCGCCGCCCACGCCGGGGCTGTGGACCTCATTGGACAGCGGCACATAGGCGAACCAACCGAAGGACGCCGAACCCTGAGGGGTCAGGAAGCTCGACATGACGATGAGCGAGCCGACCACGAAGGTCCAGTAGGAGAAGGCGTTCAGTCGCGGGAAGGAAACGTCCGGCGCACCGATCTGCACGGGCATGACCACGTTGGCGAAGCCCGCGAACATCGGAGTCGCGAACATCAGCAGCATGATCGTGCCGTGCATGGTGAACATCTGGTTGAAGGTCTCCAGCTGCACATATTGCATGCCGGGGAAGGCCAGCTCCGCCCGGATGACCAGCGCGAACACGCCGGCCACCAGGAAGAAGAAGAAGGCCGTGACCATATACATCTTGCCGAGGAGCTTGTGGTCGGTGGTGGTCAGCATGTCCATGACCAGAGCACCGAGGCGACGCTCCCTGGGAGCTGCGCTCGTTGCGTCGGCGACGCGTTCAACAGTAGTCATCATTCGCCTCCCTGGGCACGGGTGGTGAGTTCGTTCTGTCCGAGGGAGCCCTGGTTCTCACCGACGTTGCCGCGGTCGCGGAGTTCGGCCATCTTGGCATCGAAATCTTCCTGCGACAGGACCACGACGTTGAAGAGCATCGCCGAGTGATAGGTGCCGCAGAGCTCTGCGCACTTGCCGGCAAAGGTGCCGATCTTGTTGGGCGTCGCCTGGAACGAGTTGGTGCGACCCGGGATCACGTCGAGCTTCATATAGAAGCTGGGCACCCAGAAGGAATGGATGACGTCGGGGCTGTCCAGGTTGAAGGTGACGGTCTCGTTCACCGGCAGATAGAGATTCGGGGTCTGCTCGATGGTGCCGGCTTCCCAGACGGTTTCGCCGTCGGCCGCGTCCATGTAGTTGAACGTCCACGACCACTTCTGGCCGACCACGTTCACCGTATGGGCGTTCGGGGAGGTCTGCTCCTTGTTGAGCACCGCATCCTGCGTCTTCACCGTGTAGAAGAAGAGCACGCCCACGATCAGGAAGGGCACGATCGTGTACATGATCTCGAGCGGCAGGTTGTAGCGGGTCTGCTTCGGGACCTGGGCGTGGTGCTTGCGTCGGTAGACGATGAACGCCCAGCCCATCAGACCCCAGACCAGCACGCCGATCGCCAGGCTGGCAATCCAGGAGCCGACCCAGAGGTTTCCGATGTGGGGCGCCTGTTCGGTCGAGGCCTCCGGGAGGCCGAACAGGCGAGCCTGGCCCGGGCCCTCGCCGAGATCTCCACAAGCCGACAACGTTGCGACGACCAGACCGAGCAAAATAGCTCCGGCAAGCCGTCGGGCACCGCGTCGACGATTGCTCATCAGACTCACGTCACGCCCTTCCTGGGGTTGGTTCT
Organism: Propionibacteriaceae bacterium ZF39; assembly: GCA_039565995.1. Lineage (GTDB taxonomy): Bacteria > Actinomycetota > Actinomycetes > Propionibacteriales > Propionibacteriaceae > Enemella > Enemella fulvus. The sequence goes on from CP154795.1 coordinate 2,940,770, forward strand.
ACAGGCTCAACGGGATCGGGGATCCGCAGAGACGCGCTCACAGTACCGTAAATGTAACCGCCCTTTCCCCAGAAGAGGAATCCCCCGGGGCCCGGTGTGAAATCGTTGGCCACCCGTGACCGGGTGCCGGGCAGTCCCGGCATCGTCCCTAGTCCTGCCGGAGAAGGATCCAGCGGCCCAGCAATGTCCCGCCAGTCTCGAGCAGCAGCTCCGGGCGCAACCGCAGGTCCCCCACTGGCTCGGGCAGGAGTCCCCGGCCACCGCCGAGCAGCCGCGGGACGCGGGTCAGGCAGAACTCATCCACACACCCGGCGGCCAGCCAGTCCGCCAGCAACCGCGGCCCACCCTCATGGAGGATCCGCGTACGCCCCTCGCCCACGAGTCGGTCACGCACCGCCCCGGCGCGCACCTCGTCCTCACCGAAGGTCCAGATCCGCTCCGCTCCCATCGGTACGCCGGCCCGCGCTCGGCGCGCGCCGGCTTCCCCCGTCGCGAGGATGACGGACGGATGGCCGGCCAATTGTTCGGGGATGCGACCCGAGCGGCTCACGAGAATGAGCAGCGCCCCGGCAGGCGGGGGGCCATAACCCTCGGCGCGGGCGGTCCCGGCTCCGACGACGATGGCATCGCAGCTGCGGCGCAGGGCGAAGAAGACCGCATGGTCGGCCTCGTTGCCCAGCGATCCGCTGAGCCCATCGGCCCCGACCACCGAACCGTCGAGCGACGCGAGGAAGTTGACGCGGACAGTCGGGGTCGCGGGCCAGGCGTACGCCCGGGGGAGGTCGGCCTCGGCGAGGGCCTCGGGAAGCGAATCCGGACCGATCAGGCGCCGGAAGACGAGATCGCTCATGCCCAGCGCCAGACGGTCACGGGATAGAGGACGCCGAACGGGTCCTCGGCATGGGTGGACACCACCCGGGCGGGGCCGGGAGCGGCTGCGGCCATGACCTGCCAGGCGGCGCGCCCGGCGACCAGGAGTTCCGCGGCCAACTCGGCGTCGAGATCCTTCAGCGGCCCGGGGTCGCCCGCCGCGAGCGCCCCGACGACCAGGTCGTCGAACGCGAAAGCCCGCTCGTCGAGGTGCCCCGGGGCCTTCTCGCCACGTCGGGCCGAGCCGTCCCCCATGACCAGTACGGCCGTGCGGACGTCTCCGGAGAGCGCCACGAGACGGCTCCCTGCGTCAGCGACCTCGGCGCCATCGGCATCGAATGGCACGGGGAGCACGCGAAGGCCGGGTAATTCCGTCCTCTGAACGGGTTCCGGGTGGGGGGTCGAGGCCGACTGGAGGACGGAATTACCCGGGTTCGGCTGGAACAGATCGACGCCGTCGAGCAATTCCTCCGCGACGCGCTGGCCCAGAGGGGCGCGCGTGGAGATGCCGGGAGCCGTGCGGTCGACACCCGTCAGCACGACCCACCTGTCGACGCCGAGCCGCGCCGCCTCGGACAGTGCCCCGCGACACCGCCCGCGGAGGTCGGCGCCGGGGTCGGCCAGGGAGGCGTACTCGCGCAGCAGCAGCGGCGGATGCGGCAGGAACACCGCGGCAACGATCATGCGAGTCCCCTGACGGCACGGGCCAGCGGGCGGTGACCGGCGATGGTGGACACCATGTCGAGAACCTGCCGGGTCTCGGCGACCTCGTGCACGCGATAGACATGCGCTCCCTGCCAGGCCGAGACAGCGGTCGTGGCCAGCGTCCCGATCACCCGTTCCCGCACCGGCAGGTCGAGGGCCTCACCGACGAAATCCTTGTTGGACAGGGACACGAGCACCGGCCAGCCCGTGGCGACCATCTCGTCGAGCCGTCGGGTGAGCTCGACGGAATGGAAAGAGTTCTTCCCGAAGTCGTGGGCGGGGTCGATGAGCACGCGGTCGCGCTCCATCCCGAGCGCGACCGCTCGTTCGGCCTGGGCGACTGTCGAACGGATGGCCTCGGCGACCACATCGTCGTATTCGATCCGGTGCGGCCGGGTGCGGGGCGTGACGGAGTTGGTGTGGGTGCAGACCATGGCCACCCCGAATTCGGCAGCCACCTCGGCCAGTCCCGGGTCGGCGCCGCCCCAGGCGTCGTTCAGCACATCGGCACCCTCAGAGCACACGGCTCGCCCCACCTCGGCACGCCAGGTGTCGACGGAGATGATGAGATCGGGGTACGCCCCCCGGACGCGGGCGACGAAGTCAACGACCCTGCGGGCCTCCTCCTCGATGCCGATCTCCGCACCGGGCGCTGCCTTGATCCCGCCGATGTCGATGAGGTCGGCACCTTGGTCGACGACCTCGGCGACCCGGTCGAACGCCGCGTCCGCGGCCCAGGTCAGCCCCTTGTCATAGAAGGAATCCGGCGTGCGGTTGATGATCGCCATGACCAGGCGGGCGTGCTCGTCGAACTCCCGCTCCCCCAGCCTGAACCGCATTGCACTCCTCTTCGCCGCCGGGCGACGGTGCCCGCGCGAGTCACTCTAACCTCAGCGCAGAGGCCGAGGTCGGCGCCGAGGAGTCGGTCAGGGCTTCGGGCCCGCGCCCAGGCTCCGGATCCAGGGGATCAGGATGAAGAGGACGAACAACACCCCCACGATGGCCGCGCCGGCGGACAACCACAGGGTCGCCACGGTCGGCCCCCACAGTCCGCCGCCGAATGCGACACCGAAGCCATAGATCACGGCGAGGAGGCCGGTGATAGCGGCACCGGTCCCGAGCACGCGGCCCTTCACCGCCCCCACCCCATGACCAGGGGGAGAAGGAACAGGCCGAGGAACGCGGCCAGCAGGACGAATGCGCCGATCGTGCTGAAGCGGCGGGCAAAGGTGGGCCTGGCGGACCGGAGCTTCTCGTTGCCGGCGATCAGGCCGAAGACCAGCCCGAGCGCACCGACGATCATGCCTCCGATATAGGGACTCATGGTGACTCCTCGGTGGGGATGCGAGAAGTCTATGTTTCTTTCGGCTCATCGATTCGGGAATCGATATGAATCATTCAGGACGGGAGCGGAACCACCAGCGACCGGTGCGGTGACCGGGAGATGACATCCGCCACAAAGGCATCGATCGGGACCGACAGGCGAGCGCCCACCGCGCCGAGTGCGGCGTACAACTCCCCCGCGGGCCAGTCCGCGGGCAGCAACTCGGCGGGCAGGTCACCATCGGTGAAGCGCACGTCGACGACGGGTTGGAGCACCTCGTGCCACAGCCGGAGCGCCGCGGGACCCTCCGGGAGGGTTGCCCGGGTCAGCACCTCTCGCAGTCGGGAGAGGGCGGCTCGGCGTTCCTCACCGAATCGGTCGAGTTCCCAGGCGATCCGGGCGATTTCGCGCGCGGTGTCGAGGTCGACCTCGAATCGGCCCGCAAGAAACGTGGTGTCCGGTCCGCCGACCGGGTCGAGTTGGGCGGATTCGTCGGTGGGCGAGATGAGTACGCCCGGCCGGAGCTGCCGATAGCCCGCCTTGAAGGCCTGGCCCCGGAGTCGATCCCGGAGCGGGCGCCTGGTTTCGGGGATGTCATAGATAACGGTGTGGAAATACCCGGACCAGGGCTCGGGCGCCCGCATCCGCGAGTCGTTCCGGATGGCTTCGAAGCCTGCGAGCATCCCGCCGATCATGCGATAGACCCCGACGCGGCCGATCCGTTCGACTGCGAGCATGCCGTGGCTCACCATCCGGTGCAGGAGCGATTTGGTGGCGGGTTCGGTCGCGTCGTCCATCGCGCGGACCAGTTCGATGAGGATCGGCCCGGGCAATGCCGATGATTCGGCCGCCCCGAACGCGAGCGGCACCTTTCCGAAGCCGGGGTTGTAACGGAGTGGTTGGTCCGACTCGGCCACGGTCACTCCAGCACCGTGCACCACTCGTCGAGCGGTGCGCGCTCGGTGCGGAGGTTGTTCTCGGGGGCCGACGGGTCGGCGTACCCGATCGCCAGGCCACTGAACAGCACCAACTCCTCGGACGGGCGCGTCACCTCGGCGACGGTGTCGTGATAGGTCGACCACGCGAGCTGCGGGCAGCTGTCGACGCCGGCCTCGGTGAGCAGGAGCATCAGCGTCTGGAGAAACATGCCGAGATCAGCCCACTGGGGCGCGTTCATCTGACGGTCGACATAGACGAACAGCCCGACGGGCGCATCGAAGAACAGGTAGTTGCGGGCGAATTGGCGCAGACGGGCGGGCTTGTCGGTGCGCGGGATGCCGAGGAGCTCATAGAGCATCTCCCCGTTGCGGAACCGCCGCTCGCGATAGGGCGATTTGAGCGGTGACGGATAGAGCGGGAACTCCGGGGTCGGCTCCGGCGCCGTCGGGTCGGTGAGCCGCGCCATCATGCGGGCCTTGAGGTCGGCCATCGCGGCGCCGCGGACGACGGTCACGTGCCAGGGCTGGAGGTTGCCGCCGGAGGGGGCGTACGCCGCGTCGGTCAGCAGCCGGGTGAGCAATTCGGGCTCGATCTCCCGGTCGGTGAAGGCCCGGATCGAGCGGCGGGCGTGGACGGCGTCGCGGACCTCCATCAGGACTCCCCGTGTTGCCCGAACGCGGGCGGCCGCTTGGCCAGGAAGGCGTGTACGCCTTCGAGCGCATCCGGATCGCGCGTGGCCTCGGTCATCGTGCGCGCCTCGAGCGCCAGCTGGGTCTCGATATCGGCGGTGGCCGCCGCCCGGACGATGCGCTTGATGCCTGCCTGGGCACCGCGGGACCCGGTGGCCAGGCGGGCGACGATCTTCTCGGCCTCTGTTTCGAGCTCGGCCTCGGGGACGACCCGGGCGACCAGACCGGCGGCGCACGCCTCGTCCGCGGTCAGCACGTCGTTGAGGAGGGCCAGCCGCAGGGTGTGATGGAGGCCGATGCTGCGCGCGAGGAGGCCGGTGCCGCCGTCACCGGTGAGGCCCACGCGCGTATACCCGAGCGTGAAGGCCGCGGTGTCGGCCGCGATCACGAGGTCGGCGGCCATGGCGAGGGGGAAGCCGATGCCGGCCGCCGTGCCCTGGACGACGCTGACGACGATCAGGTCGGAGCGGGTCAGCTCGGCGATGATGCGGTGGCCGTGGGTGGCGAGGTCATTCATGTAGTCCGGCAGATTGTCCGCGTCAGCGAACCCGGCGAGGTCGCCACCGACGGAGAAGAAGCGACCCTCGGCCCGGAGCACGAGCACAGCCGCACGATCGTGCTCAGCCCGGCTTACCGCTGCGGAGAGCGCGTCCGCCATCGCGGGCGTGAAGGAATTGCCGGCGTCGGGGTTGGCCAGGGTGATCCACGCGGCGCGATCGCAAAGCTCGTAGTGCACCAATGCCATCGCTGCTCCTTCGCCGGGCGTACGCCAGCAAGACTAGCGAGGCCCCATCCGGATCGCTCCGTCCAGACGAATGACCTCACCGTTGAGCATGGGATTGGCCGCGATCTGAGTGACGAGCAGGCCGAATTCGGCCGGATCGCCGAGCCGCTGCGGGTGCGGCACCTGGGCGCCGAGCGCGGCCATGGCTTCCTCGGGCAGTCCGGCCAGCAAGGGGGTCTTGAACAGTCCCGGTGCGATCGTCACCACGCGGATGCGATGGCGGGCGAGTTCCCGCGCGAGCGGCAGGGTGAGGGCGGCGACGCCACCTTTCGACGCCGCGTACGCCGCCTGGCCGATTTGCCCCTCGAACGCGGCGATGGAGGCGGTGTTGACGATCACTGCGCGGTCCTCGGCGTCGGTCGTGGTTTGTTCGGCGATTGCTCTGGCGGCGAGCCGGGCGACGTTGAAGGTGCCGATCAGGTTGATCCGGATGACGCGTTCGAAGATATCGAGCGGGAAGGGTGTGCCGTCGCGATCGAGCAGCCGGGCAGGGGTGGCGATGCCGGCGCAGTTGACGACGATGGCCAGGTCGCCGATCCCGGTGGCCCGGTCGAGCGCCCGCTGCACGTCCTCGGGCTGGGTGACGTCGCCGGCTTCGAGAGTGACGTTGTCGCCGAATGAGGCGACGGTCTCCTCGGCAGCCGGTGAGGGGAGATCAAGCACGACGACGCGCGCCCCGTGATCAACGAGGGCGCGCGTCGTGGCAAGGCCGAGACCGGAGGCGCCTCCGGTCACCAGCGCCGTGCGACCGTGGATGTCCATTGGGTCGCCGGTCAGTGACTCAGTGGAACGAGTCGCCGCAGGCGCAGGAGCCGCCCGCGTTGGGGTTGTCGATCGTGAAGCCCTGCTTCTCGATGGTGTCGACGAAGTCGATGGTCGCGCCGCCGAGATAGGGCGCGCTCATGCGGTCGGTGACAACGTTGACGCCGCTGAACTCGTTGACGACGTCGCCGTCGAGCTGGCGATCGTCGAAATAGAGCTCGTAGCGCAGGCCCGAGCAACCGCCCGGCTGCACCGCGATGCGAAGCGTCAGGTCGTCACGGCCCTCGCGCTCAAGGAGGTCGCGCACCTTGCCTGCGGCCTCATCGGTCAGGATCACGCCGGACGTCGTGGTCGCCTCGGTCATATCTGCCTCCATGTGGATGTCTCTTGGGTCAGGCAATCCTAACCCGCTGGTGTGACAACACCAGTTTTGCGGCCATTGTTCCCGTTGGCCCGAAAGAAATCACCAGGACCAGGTCCGCGCGATCCGCGCGGCGACCTCGGTGAGCTGTTCGGCGGTGACGTCCCGCCCGGTCGGTTGGTCGCCCATGGTGCCGGGTGATCCGGGGGCCTGGACCGCGTACGCCGACTCCACTCCCATCGTCCGCATCTCCCGGGAGCCGATGACGACGGTGCCGGCAAGCGCGATGCAGGGACGCATGGCTGTCTGGGCCATCTCGGCGACGAACTGCATGACCCCTCCCCCACGCGAGCCGAAGTCGAACGCCGACGATCCGGTGACCACCAGCTCGGCCACGTTCATCGTGTCCTCGAGGCCGACGAGCTCCGCGCAGGCCTCCGGCCCGGTCAGGATCGTGCCGCCGAGGGCTGCGATGGCGTACGCCGCCCCTCCCGCTGCGCCGGCGCCCGGGAGTCCGGACGCGTCCGGATTGACCAGCGCCGCCAACCGTTCGAGAGCTGAGTCGGCCGCAAGCATTTCGGCGGGGTCGGTGTTGACGTCACGACCGCGCAGCGACGTCACACCGCGGAGACCGAGGAGGTGTTGCTCGGCCTCGGCCGAGGGCACGATCGCGACCAATTCGGTCTCGCCGATCAGTTCGCGAACGCTGGACAGGTCGAGCTGCGTGATGCCGGCCAGACCGGCGTACCCCTCGTCGAGCGGAGCATCCGCCACCGCACCCAGACCGCTGAGGATGCCCGCACCGGCGTCATGGCAATAGAGACCCCCGAGGTCGAGGTAGAGCCGCTCGGTGCGGTGATTGGTGAGGAGATCAGCGATGGCGCGGCCGACGCCGACCGAGGAGGCTGCCGGGTCCAGCCCGCGCGGCGGCTCGGTTTCGAGCGGCTCGGCTGCGATCAGCGAGATCTCCGGCGTCATGAAACGGGAGACCATCTGCGCGTCCGGTTCGCTCACCAGCTCCAACTCGGCGTCGGCATGATCGGCCAGTGCCTCGGCAAACCCCTCACCCGCTTCGCCGAGGGCCACCACCGCCAGCTGCGCATCGGCATCGGCCTGCACCCATCCGGCGGCAATCGCTCGACCGGCAGCGGCAGATGACAGAGCGCCGATGCGATCGGTGGCAACGAGTATGCGCATTGGGAGCCTCCGTGTGTGGCCTGAAAGGGCTTGAACCCAAAACTCTACGCCGGACGTCGCTGGTGTGATCGGGAGCGCGGTCTTCAGTCCGCTTCAGCTTCCGTTTCGCTCTTCAGCTCCCGTTGGCGTCTTGAGCTTGCGCCCCATCTCAATCAGCTTGCCCTCGCGTCTAAGGCTCGCCGTGCACCGGGGGCGGAGTCGGCGAGGACAAGCTAGGTGAAATTCGGGCCCGAGGAAGCGGAAGCTCAAGCGGCAAACGGACGCTGACTGCCGTCAACGCAAGCTGAACGATGGCTTTTCACCCGCGATTGCACGTTCTCGGCCGGTTTGGCAGCGCTGGTACGCCCGCGCCGCGGCAAGGCAAGCTGAACACGCACTCTCCTGCCCTAAGCCATGCAGGGCTGGACGACGGTGCCGGACACGCGCACGAACAATGCCTATTTCGCAACAGGCCCTAGGTTTGGATCCATGGCAGCAGAACGTCTCTCCCGCCGCTGGCTCATCATCTCTGCGGTGGTGGCGCTCGCCGCGTTGCTCGGGCTCGGGGCGTCGATCATGTTCATCGTGTCCATGGCCGGCGCATCGGATACGACGGGCTGGGCGGTGCCGTTCGTGGGGGCGGCGTTGGCCTGCATCGTGCTGACCGGCGCGGTGCCGGTGTTCAAGGCGTACGCCCCCCTCCCGCGCTGGGCGCGTTGGGCGGTGCCGATCTTCGTCGGGATCTTCGCGATCGTCGCCGCCGCTGCCGTGTGGATCCTGATGTCACTGCTGCTGTGTGAGGCGGACGGAGTCTGCCGCACGGTCGACACGTGGCGGGCTGTGCCGGGGTTCATTGCCTGCGGAATCCTCGCGGCCTCGGGCCCGGGTCTTGGGGCCTTGGCTGCCAGAGAGGACTGGCGTGGGCGCCTGTTCGCGGGGTCGATCGTGCTTGGGATCCTCGGCGTTTTTATCGCCCTGGCCGGCTGGGTGGAGCTGAATATCTATCCGCTCGCCTGATCAACCCTCTCGCAGCGAAGCCCACGTGGACTGAAGATCAGCTCGCACTTCCTCAAGTGGAACCCCTCGTGACGGATCTGCCGTCAGGGCGTCATAGATGTCGGCCACCTCGGTCCTCAGCCAGTTCTCCATGACCGCATCTACAGCAGTGTCTCCGTCGACACATTCCAACAGTCGAAGCGCGACGTGCTTGCGCTCCTCAGGGGGCAGGGGCCCCGCCCCATAGAACTCCGCTTCGCTCAACGGCATGTGGCCAAGACTAGTTTGGGCTTGGCGCAGATGCACTGATCCACAGCAGCCGCTTGGCGGCAATCGCTCAGCCTCCTGTGGAACATCGCTCAGCCTCCTGTGGAACCATGTCTGAATGGCAAGCACCGGTGAATCCCAGGTCCCTCCCTGGTCGCGCCTGACCATTTGGTGCCTGCGCGCCTTGTCTGACGGAGCCACGAAAGCGAGGCGTGTCATCCGATCCGAGGCTGCCGCGCTCGCCAACTTGCCTGCCGGCGCGGCTGAGGAAACCCTTGCCTCTGGGGGCACGCGTCTGAACCAACGATTGGATTGGGCAATCACCCACCTCGCTAGAGCGCAACTGATCGAGCAGACAGCTCGTGCCCAATATCGGATAAGCAACAAGGGCCGGCAGTGGTACCAGAACCATCCGGACGGCATGAGCTACTCCGAGGCGAACAGTTACTTCGGCCCCTACTGGCCCAAGACCGCAGATGTGGGCCCTGACCCCGAACCATCAGTGCGGGAATCGGGTGTTGAAGACCCTGACGAGCGGATGGATACCGCCCAAGCCACGAACCGCGAGTCCGTCGGCACCGAACTGCTCGATCTATTGCGTGCCTCCGACCCAGCGTTTTTCGAGCGGTCGGTGGTGGACCTGCTCCTCAAGATGGGCTACGGGGGCGCTGAGAAACGCGGCACCGCCATTGGAAAGTCCGGAGACGGCGGTGTCGACGGCGTTATCGATGAGGACGTCCTCGGCCTGGACCGGATCTACATTCAGGCCAAGCGGCACGCCGAAGGAAACAACATCGCGGCAGATCGGATCCAAGCCTTCGTCGGAGCCCTGCATGGAAGGGGAGCCACCAAGGGCGTATTTATCACCACAAGCCGATTCACTCCTGCCGCGATCCAATACGCAACGAGCGTGCCGACTCAAGTCCGCCTCATCGATGGAGATCGGTTGGTTGCCCTCATGATGAAGTATTTGGTCGGCGTTGAGACCAAGAACACCTACACGACAGTCGGCATCGATATGGACTATTTCGAACAGTAGGGTGAACTGTCGGAGACCAAAGTCCCATAGCCCTTCGCCCGATCTGCTTTTGGCCCCTCACGAAGGGGGCGCTGGTCCAGTGTTTGAGGATCAGATTCTCGCCGGACAATCTCACACTCCTTCTCGCCCAATCTGACACTGCTACTCGGCAGGGAGCGAAAGAAAGCCGCCCCGAGCCAGTTGGCTCGGGGCAGCGTAGGCGTACTCGAAAAGAATTCAGACCCCGCGACCAGGGATGAAGCCCTCTTCGGCGCTGGCGCCCTCAAGCAACTCCTGCACATCGGCCAACGTCGCATCGGCGTCGGGGATGATCAGGTCGGAATCCTCCAGCGAGTCCGCCGGCAGCGGCGTACCCAATTCCTGGATCTCGTCGATCAGGGTCTTCAGCGCCTTGGTCAGGGCCTCCTGATCCCCCGCCGCGACGGCTGCCTCGACGGCATCGTCACAGGCATTGAGATTGTCCATATGCGACTCATCGAAGCGATATTGCCCCAGGTTGAGAACGCGAATGATCATCGCATGTCCCCCTGGTTGGGACGCTCGTCGACGGGATAGGCCTCGAAGGGAGCCTCGGGCGTACCCTGCTGCGGCGCGGCCTGGGGCGCCTGATAGCCCTGACCCTGCTGCGGAGCCTGGCCCTGCTGCACCTGCGGGTTCTGATAACCACCCTGAGCCGGAGGCTGCTGCCACTGGCCCTGACCCTGCTGGCCCTGGCCCTGCTGCTGATACTGCGCCGGGCCGCCCTCGATCGCCTGCTGCTGATGAGCGGGCCCGGAGCCGAGCTGGGCCTTCATGCGGGCCAGTTCGTTCTCGACATCGGAGCCGGAGGACAGCGCCTCGAGCTCGCGGGTGATGTCGTCCTTCGAGGTGCCGGTGACATCGTCGAACACACCGGAAGCCAGGAGCTCGTCCATCGCGCCCGCGCGGGCCTGCATCTCTGCTGTCTTGTCCTCGGCGCGCTGGATGGCGAGACCGACGTCGCCCATCTCTTCACCGATGCCCGAGAAGGCCTCGTTGATGCGGGTCTGGGCCTGTGCGGCGGTGTAGTTAGCCTTGATGGTCTCCTTGCGCGTGCGGAACGCGTCGACCTTGGCCTGCAGGCGCTGCGAGGCCTGGACGAGCTTCTCCTCCTCGCCCTGCAACTGCGCATGCTGGGTCTGCAGGTCACCGAGCTGCTGCTGCAGGCCGGACTTGCGGGTCAGCGCCTCGCGCGCAAGATCCTCGCGCCCGACTTCGAGCGCCTTCTGGGCCTGCTGGTTGAGCTTGTCGATCTGGGTGTTCAGCTGGTTGGCCTGCAGCTCGACCCGCTTGCGGCTCGTCGCCACATCGGCGACGCCGCGGCGCACCTTCTGGAGCAGCTCCTGCTGCTTCTTGTAGGAGACCTCAAGGGTCTCGCGGGGGTCCTCGACCTTGTCCAGTGCCTTGTCTGCCTTGGCACGGAAGACGGTCGAGAGCCGGTTGAAAAATCCGCTCATGAGGTGCCCGGGTCCTTCCGATCGCGTACGCGTACGCGCTCTAGCCTAGGTGCTGCAACCCAACCCTGAAACCGGGCCCGCCCTGATTCGTCCCAACCGACACACCGGTCAATCCCCAAGTTCGGGTCCCACCCCGCGCTTCGATTCGAAATCGTCGCCTGCGGCTGGGAGAATGCGGGCCAACAGCTTCACGCCGCGATCGGCGTACCCCCTGACACGAGGATCCCACCACGATGGCCCTGTTCCGCAAGAAGGACCCCGAGCCGGCACCCGCTCCCGAGCCCACTCCGGCCGCGCCGAAGGGATCCCGCAAGAAGGAAGGCCCCACGCCCACCCGGCGTCAGGCCGAGGCCGCTCGCCTGCAGCGCATCAACCCGCAGATGTCCAAGAAAGAGGCGCGCCGCCGCAATGCGGAGGCGAATCGCAAACAGCGGATGTCGGCCATGGAGGAGCGCGACGGCACGCCGGAGCGCAAGCTCATGCGCGACTTCGTCGATTCGCGCTGGAGCCTGGGCGAGTTCCTGCTCCCGGCGATGATGATCTTCCTGGCGCTGAGCTTCCTGCAGTCCCAGGTCCCGTCGATGAGCATGGTGTCGTTGGGCCTGATGTACGCGTACATCCTCTTCACCCTCTTCGACCTGTTCGTGATGTGGCGCAAATACAAGCGCATCGCCGCCGAACGCTTCCCGGGCCTGGAGCTCAAGGGCAAGGGCGTCATGATGTTCGGCTTCAACCGCTCGATCCAGATGCGCCGCCTGCGCATGCCGCGGCCGGTCGTCAAGCGTGGAGGTGCCTACTGATGTGGTTCTGGAAGCCGGACGCCGGTGACATCGACCAAACCTTCGACACCCAGGCCGACGCCGAGTCCTGGTTGACCGAGAACTATCCCGATCTCCAGGACGCCGGCGTCTCCGAGGTCACGCTCATGGAGGAGGACCGGGTCGTCTATGGCCCGATGTCGCTCGACCCGGCCTGAGCCCCCGGAATTGGTTGAGCCTGTCGAAAACGGTGGGTTCGACAGGCTCAATCTGTTTGTTGGCAGGCTCAGCTCTCGCGTACGCCCGGGGTCACGAACGGAGGCTTGACGAGGTCGAACTCCTCGACGCGGTTGCGCACCTGCACGCCGACCTTCACGCCCGGCTCGATGGCCGAGTCGACGAGCGCGAGCCCGATGCCCTTCTGGAGGCTCGGCGAGAACGTGCCCGACGTGACCTCACCGATCTCCTTGCCATCGGCATCGACGACCGTCATGTGCGGGCGCGGGATGCCACGACCGGCCGCGATGATGCCCCACAGCTTGCGTTTCGGACCGGCCTCCCGCTCGGCGCGCAGCGCCTCGTGACCGATGAACTCGTCCTTCTTCCAGCCCACGGCCCAACCGGTGCGCGCCTGGACCGGCGAGATCGTCGGCGACAGGTCCTGACCGTGCAGGGGATAACCCATCTCGGTCCGCAGCGTGTCGCGGGAGCCGAGGCCGCAGGGCATGATGCCGAACTCCTCACCGGCAGCCATGACCGCGTCCCAGACCTTCTCGGCCGATTCGACCGGGGTGACGAGCTCGTAGCCGCGCTCACCCGTATAACCGGTGCGGCACACGGTCAGCGAGACCCCGTCGAGGTCGGCGACATCGAACGACATGTAGTCATGCCCCGTCGGCAGGCCGAGCTTCTCGAGGACGTCGTCCGACTTGGTGCCCTGGATCGCGAGCACGGCGTACTTCTCGTGCTCGTTCGTCACCTCGATGCCCTCGGGCGCATGCGCCTTCAAGACCTCGACCACGCCGGCGTTGTTGCCGGCGTTGGGGATCAGGAAGACGTGGTCGTCGGCGAACCGATAGGCGATCAGGTCGTCCTGCACACCACCGTCTTCGGTGCACAGCAGCGTGTATTGCGCCTGGCCGTCGCCGATCTTGTTGAGATCGTTGCTGAAGCAGCGGTTGAGGAAGTCGACCGCACCCTCGCCCCGCACGGTCGCCTTGCCGAGGTGGGACACGTCGAAGAGACCGACCGATTCACGGACGGCCTTGTGCTCGGCCACGATGCCGGCATATTGCAGCGGCATCGACCAGCCACTGAACTCCGCGAACTTCGCTCCCGCGGCCTCGTGGCGCGCGTGCAGGACTGGCTTCTTGAGATCGGTCATCGATGTGGCTCCTCTCCCCGGAGTCGGCGCTGCTCATGGGGGACGTCGGCGCCGACGAACACGATGTGGCACGAACTTATCGCAAAGGCGGCGGTAGCCTGACCCGGACGAACAATCCCATCTCACCGAAGCGGAGACCACTGTGGTGAACCCGATCACCCTGCCCCAGCTGAGCCGTGTCAAGGCCGTGCCGGCCAGGACCGATGCCCTGGTCGTTGCCCTGACCGGCGACGGCGACAAGACCGAGGTACGCCTGCCGAGCGGGCTGGCCAAGAGCTTCGAGAAGAAGTTCGGCTCCTCGGCGGCCGAGGTGGTGGCGGAGCTGGGCGGCAAGCCGAAGCCGGGATCGGTCACGGTGCTCCCCGGCGGGAATGGTCAGCGTCTGGTGGTCGTCGGCCTCGGCTCCGATGCCCCCAGCCCCGCCACGCTGCGTACGGCGGCCGGTGCAGCCGCCCGCGTGGTGAGCGGGCTTTCCGGCGTGGGCCGCGTCGCCGTCGCCCTGCCTGCCGACGAGCCGGAACTGCTCAAGGCCGTGGTCGAGGGCACGCTCCTGGGTCAGTACGGCTATGCCGGAGTCAAGTCGGAGGCCAAGGACAAGCCCGCCCCCGAGTTCAGCATCGTCTCGACGGTGGCCGACAACCGCATCGTCGACGATGCGCGCGCGATCACGGCGGCCCAGGTCGTCGCCCGCGAGTGGGTCAACCTTCCCCCGAACCTGCTCTATCCCGACTCCTTCGCCCAGGCCGCGAAGCAGTTCGTCGCCGACAGCAAGATCGCCGTGGAGATCCTCACCGAGAAGGAACTCGAGCGTGACGGCTTTGGCGGGTTCATGGCGGTCGGCGGCGGTTCGTCGCGGCTGCCGCGACTCGTCCGCCTGTCGTACGCCCCAGCGCGCGCGAAGGCCCACCTGGTGCTCGTCGGCAAGGGCCTGACCTTCGACTCCGGCGGCCTCAACCTGAAGCCCGGCGACTCGATGTCGACGATGCGCTGCGACATGGCCGGCGCGGCGGCAGTCATCGCCGCGACCCAGGCGATCGCCCAACTCGGGCTGAAGGTCAAGGTCACGACCTATGCGTGCATGGCCGAGAACATGCCGTCCGACACGGCGTTCCGCCCCTCCGACGTCCTGACGATGTACGGCGGGACCACCGTCGAGAACTACAACACCGACGCCGAGGGCCGGCTCGTGCTGGCCGACGCCCTGGCGCGCGGTTCGGAGGACAACCCCGATCTGGTGATCGACGTTGCGACCCTGACGGGTGCCGCCATGGTGGCGCTGGGCACCGAGATCTTCGGTGTCTTCTCCGATTCCGACGAGGTCGCCGATCGCGTGCTCGGGGCCGCGGAGACCGCGGGCGAGCAGGCCTGGCGCCTGCCCATGGGTGAGTGGAGCGCCGAGGCGCTGGAGTCGAAGGTCGCCGACCTCAAGTCGGGCGGCGGACGCTGGGGCGGTGCCTCGATCGCGGCGTCGTTCCTGCGCCACTTCGTCGCCGACGAGCTCGACTGGGCCCATCTCGACATCGCCCCCGGCAGCTTCAACGAGGGCTCGGCCAAGGGCGAGATCCCCGTGGGCGGCACGGGCATCGCGGTGCGCACCCTCGTCGAGGTCGCCCGCGGGCTGCAGAACTGAGCCCACGCCGGTGACCGTCTGGATCGATACCCCCGCGTGGCCGCACCGCGGGCAGATGTTCGCCCACATGGTGTCGGACACGTCCCTCGAGGAGTTGCACGTCGTCGCCGAGCGCGCCGGCGTACACCCGCGGGGGTTCGATCGCGATCACTACGACGTGCCCGAGCGGTTGCACGGCGCCTGCCTCGATGCAGGTGCCGTGCCGGCGCATACGCGGCGCCTGGTGCGGGCCCTGCGCGAGTCCGGGTTGCGCCTGACGAAGGCCCAGCTCAGGGCCGACCGGGAAGCCAGACGGTCCCGGCTTCTGGCGCGGTGGCCGCTCCCGCAGTCGGCCGCGCTCGCCGAGGAGTTGCTCGACCGGTGGTCCGAGCGCGGGCGGCGCTATCACGACCCGCGCCATCTCGAACATTGTCTGGTCGCACTCGACGTGGTCGGGACCAGTGAGGACGTCGTCCGCCTGGCGGCGTGGTTCCACGACGCGATCTATGAAGGGCGTGGCGGAGGCGCCGATGAGGAGGCCTCGGCGCAGTTGGCCGAGGAGCGCCTGGCCGGCGTACTCTCCCCCACCGACGTCGCCGAGGTCGCCCGCCTGATCCGCCTGACCGCCGGCCACGAAACCGTCCGGGGAGACCGCCGCGGCAATCAGCTCTGCGATGCCGACCTGGCGATCCTGGGCGAGACCCCGGACAGGTACGCGCGCTATTGCCGCGACATCCGGGTCGAGTACGCCGAGGTCCCGCTCCCCGACTTCCGGCGCGGCCGGCTGCAGGTCGTGCAGCTGTTGCTCTATCGCGAGCATCTCTATCGCACCGACATCGGCCTCACGCTCTGGGCGCGCAATGCGCGGGAGAACCTGGCCCAGGAAGCCGCGCGGCTCTCGCGCCCCCTGCCCTGACCCGCGGAGTCCGAAAGCTCAGTCCACCTTCTCCGGGTGCGGCTCATAATCATCGGGCCAGCCGTTCCGCAGGAAATCGAGTGCTCGCGGCTGGGTGAGCAGGGGCTGCCGTTTCTCGACTTCGAGGAAGTGCAGGAGGGCATCCGACAGCTTCGGGTTCTCGGACGCCACGGACTCCACCGCCACCGCGGCGTGCAGATTCACCGCAAACGCATCGTTGGCCGTGTCCGCGACGCAGCTGTGGGTGGACACACCGCACAGAATCATGTGGGTCACGCCCAGACGATCCAGTTCGCTGCGCAGATCGGTGTCGAAGAAGGCACTGTCCCGCGTCTTGACGATCTCGATGTGATCCCGAACGTCGAGCCCGTCGAGGAAGGCCGCCTGCTCCGAGCCCGGGAACGCGAACCCCTGGTCGTCCTCCAGCATGTTCAGCGTCCAGGTCGACCGGTCCTCCTCGTGCTGGGTCCTCACGAGCACGACCGGCTGGTCGCCCTCGTGGGCCGTCCGCACCAACTCGTTGACCCGCATCAGCAACCAATCCCGATGTTCGGCCAGCCCCGGCAGCTCGAAATACGAGTTCTGCATGTCGATGACAACCAGTGCGGTGCGTTCAGTCACTCGCGCCACCAGTCGTCGAGCAGCGACACGGGGGTGGTGCGCTTGTGGCGCGTACGCCACCAGATCGTCTCGATCTTCTCGGCGATCTCCTCGGCCACCTGGCGGCCCTCGAGATAGTCGTCGATGTCGTCATAGCGCAGGCCGAGCTCGTCCTCGTCGGTCCGCCCGGCGTTGAGGTCCAACAGGTCTGCTGTCGGCACCTTGGCCCACACCTGCTCGGGTGCGTTGAGATGCTGCAGGAGCTGTCGGCACTGCCTCTTGTTGAGCGTGAACAGCGGCAGGAGGTCGGCACCACCGTCGCCGAACTTCGTGAAGAAACCGGTCGTACTCTCGGCGGCCTGGTCGGTGCCGAGCACCAGCAGGCCGCGATCGCCCGCGACGGCATATTGCGCCACCATGCGCAGACGCGCCTTCGTATTGCCCTTGGTGAAGTCGGACAGGTCGGTGCCGACCGCCTCGAGGTATTCGCTCTCGAAACCGTCCACCGCGGGGGCCACGTTGTAGGTGATCGTCTCGTCCGGCGCAATGAACCTCAGCGCGGCCTGCGCATCCGCCTCGTCGAACTGCACGCGATAGGGCAGGCGTACGGCCACGAACACGGCCTCCCCGCCGGATTTCCGCACGCGCTCGGCGGCCAACTGCGCCAGCCGTCCGGCGAGCGTCGAGTCGACGCCGCCCGAGATGCCCAGGATGAAACCTCTGGTCCGGGTCTGCGTGAGGTAGTCCGCCAGGAACCGGACCCGCCTCTCGACTTCCTGCTCCGGGTCGATCTCCGGGCGTACGCCCATCTCCTCGATGATCAGCCGTTGTGTCGGTCGCATGCCCCGAGTCTCTCACCTCCAGTCGGTGATGACGTCCTTGACTGCCCTGACATCGGCCTCGATGTCCTCCGCGGCCCGCACGCCGGTGATCGGGTGAGCCTTGATCGCCTGCAGCACATCGACCGCCCGGTCGAAAGCATCACGGGCCCGCCGCACCTGCGGATGCCAGCATGCCCCCAGCACCAGATAACCCAGGGTGGCGACCTGCTCGACCATCATCCGATAGGGCATCACGCGGCGAGGGTCGTCGACCAGCGCCTGGGCAAGGCCCCGATCGAGCTCGAGGAGTTCGTAATAGAGATGACGTCGGTGCTGCCGGGCCTCAGCGGTGGCGTACCGCCGCTCGACGAGGTCGCGCATCACCTCTTCCAGCGCGAGAATGCAGCGGCGCGCGTGCGCCCGCACCATCAACAGGGACATGCCGCGGCCGACCAGCCACAGGACGACGAGCGCGACAGCGACGGCCAGCACTGTGTCGATGGCGCGCTCACTGATGAGTGCGATCGGCTCCTGGCTGGGGGCGCCGGCCATCGAAATCGTCAGCGAGATGGGAGTGATGAAGACGACCGCGGCCGCATAGTTGCGCACGATCAGCATCTCGATGGCGAACTGCAGCCCGAACAGCAGCAGGACCAGCCACAGCCCGCCGGGGCCCCACAGCAGCACGAGGGCGTACACCCCGAGCCCGACCAGCGTGCCCAGCAGTCGCTGGATTCCGCGGATGGTCTGGGCCGAACGGCTGCCGCCCTGATGCAGCACCAGCGCCGCGAACGCCACGCCCCAATAGGTGGGGTCGAACCCGAGGATGAGCGCCAGCGCACCGGAGACGGTTGCTGCGACGCCCACCCGCAGCGCGATCAGGCTGATCTCGGAGGGCCAGCGGAGGGTCTGGCGGATGAGGTACGCCGGGTTGGGCCGCCCCAGAGACGAGTCCCGGAGCTGCTCGGCCTCGAACTCGGGGTCAAGGACGGGAACCTCGACATCGTCGCCCTCCGGGTTGCCCCACGGGTTGGGCTCCGCACCGGTGGTCCGACCGGCCAGGTCGGCCGTGTGCCGGGTGTAGCGCGTCTGCAGGATGCCGATCCGTTCATAGAGTTCGGCGTTGCGCACGTCGAGGGGCTGGTCCCCCACCCCGTCGCGGAAACTCGTCCAGGCCTGATGCAGCGTGGCAGAGGCAGCCGCTCGCGCCGCATGCAGATCCTCGGGGCCGCTGGCCTTCTCGAATCGGCTCACCGCCACCTCGGCCGCATCGACCGCCTCCCGTTCGGGACGGTGGGGATCGGGGATCAGATCCACCATCCCCACCACGACCGCGACCGCCCCACCGATGGCGGTCATGCCGACCACCGTCGTCGCGGGTACGCCATGCGTCACCAGGAAGCTCGCCACCCCTGCCACGAGCACGACGAAATAGGACCCGGGCGGCCCGATCTTGAGAGTCACGAACAGACCGGCCGCAGCGGCGGCCAGCACCACGAGACCGGCGACGAGCGCGATCGGGTGGATGGCTGCCCCGAGCGCGCCCAACGTGGCCGCCAGCACGAATGCGCAGGCCATCGCCGACAGCAGCTTGATGCGGAATCGGCCCGGAGTGTCGGCTCCGTAGAGCACCGCGAAGACGCCGAGACCCGCGATGAGGCCCAGCTCCGGACGCCCCAGGAGCGTGGTGACCAGGACAGGAAGGCTGACGGCCACCGCGGCCTTCAACGCCACCGGCCAGCGGCGTCGGGCGGGGTTGAACCTGACCAGGTCCCGGGCACGCGGGAAAGCGCTCACACGCCACCTCCGCGATCCGGGGCCGGGCTCTTCCTCGCTGGCATGACCGTCATTATTGCCGGGCTTTGCACACTCCCTGTCGCACGTTCGCTCGGGGCGCGGGATAATGTGATCCTGAAAAGCTGTGATCCCCCAGAACGAAGGAGTTCCGCACTCATGCCGACTTCCGTAACCCTCCCCGCGCTGGGTGAAAGCGTCACCGAAGGCACGATCTCCCGTTGGTTGAAGCAGGTCGGCGACACGGTGGCGGCGGACGAACCCCTCCTCGAGGTCTCGACCGACAAGGTCGACACCGAAATCCCCAGCCCCGCCGCTGGCGTACTGCTCGAGATCAAGGCCGAAGAGGATGAGACCGTCGAGGTCGGTGCCGTCCTGGCCATCATCGGCGATGAGGGCGAGGAGCCCTCCGGTGGCGACGACGCCGAGGAGCCCGAAGCGGAGGCAGAGGCGGAAGCCGAGCCCGAGCCTGAGGAAGAGCCCGAGCCCGAGCCTGAGGAAGAACCCGAGCCCGAGCCCGAGCCGGAACCCCAGAAGGCCGAGTCGAAGCCCGCAGCGAAGCGCTCCTCCGGCCCCGCCGAGGGCACCGAGGTCACGCTGCCCCAGCTCGGTGAGTCCGTCACCGAAGGAACCGTCTCGCGCTGGCTGAAGCAGGTCGGCGACACCATCGAGGTCGACGAAGCCCTGGTGGAGATCTCGACCAACAAGGTCGACACGGAGGTGCCGTCCCCGGTCGCCGGCACGGTCCTCGAGATCCGCGCCGAGGAGGACGAGAGCGTCGAGGTCGGCGCAGTGCTCGCGATCGTGGGCGATGCCGATGCCCAGCCGAGCGACGACTCCGCCCCCGATGAGGAGCCTGCCGAGGAAGCGTCCCAGGCCGAGCCCGACGACAGCGGAGATACCGGCGACGCCGGCACCGTGGAGGAGCCGGAAGACCAGACCGAGGCCGGCGACGAGGGTGGCCAGAAGCCGATTCCCGCACCCAAGGGTGACGAATCCGAATCGGCCGAGAAGCCTAAGGCCGAGCCCAAGCAGGAAGCCCCCAAGCCCGCCGCCCAGACGGCGCCGCCGTCCAGCAACAAGGTCGCCCCCCGCGGCAGTGGTGACACGAGCGCCTATGTGACCCCGCTCGTCCGCAAGCTGGCCGCCGAAAGCGGCGTCGATCTCGCCTCCCTGACCGGCACGGGCGTCGGTGGTCGGATCCGCAAGCAGGATGTCCTGGCCGCCGCCGAGGCCGCCAAGCAGGCGAAGGCCGCACCGGCCGCTGCCCCGGGCGTTTCGGCCAAGCCGCCGGCTCGCACCAAGTCCGACCCCGCGGCCGAGGTCCTGGCCAAGCGCGGCACGACCGAGAAGCTCTCGCGGATGCGACTCACGATCGCCAAGCGCATGGTCGAGTCCCTCCAAGTCTCGGCCCAGCTCACCGCCACGGTGGAGGTCGACCTGACGGGCGTGTCCCGTCTGCGGGCGGCCCACAAGGACGCGTTCAAGGCCACGCACGGCGCGAGCCTGTCCTACCTGCCGTTCATCACGGTGGCCGCGGTCGAGGCACTCCGCCACTTCCCGAAGGTCAACGCGACGATCGACACCGAGGCCAAGACGGCGACCTATGCCGATGCCGAACACATCGGCATCGCCGTCGACACCGAACGCGGTCTGATGGTGCCGGTCATCCACGACGCCGGCGACCTCAACCTCTCCGGCCTGGCCAAGCGGATCGCCGAGCAGGCCGACAAGGCCCGCAGCGGCACGGTCGTCCCGGATGATCTCGTGGGTGGCACGTTCACGATCACCAACTACGGCTCGACCGGGACGCTGTTCGACACCCCGATCATCAACCAGCCGCAGGTGGCGATCCTGGGCACGGGCGCGCTGGTGAAGCGCCCGCTCGTGATCAACGATCCCAACCTGGGCGAGGTCATGGCCATCCGCGATGTCATGTATCTCTCGCTCACCTATGATCACCGGCTCGTCGACGGCGCCGACGCATCGCGGTTCCTGGCGGCGATGAAGGAGCGTCTGGAAGAGGCCGACTTCTCGGCCGAGCTGGGCTGAGCCCGATCCGGTACGCCGGGACGCCCTGTGGTTGCGACCGCAGGGCGTCCTGCGTTTTCCGGGCGTATGATCGCGCGCATGTCCCTCCACTATCGCTGGCTCGGTCTCGTCGACTATTCCGAAACCTGGGATCTCCAGCGTGAACTGCACGCCGGGGTGGTCGCGGGCGGGCAGGAGACGGTGCTGATGCTGGAGCATCACGCGGTCTACACGGCGGGCCGGCGTACGCAGCCGGAACACCACCCCACCGACGGCACCCCGGTCATCCCGGTCGACCGCGGCGGCCTGATCACGTGGCACGGCCCGGGCCAGCTCGTCGGCTATCCCATCGTGCGGCTGCCCGATCATGTGGGGGTCGTCGACTACATCCGCCGCGTCGAGGAGGCGCTGATCCGTTACCTCACCGACCTGGGCCTGACCACCGGCCGCGTACGCGGTCGCGCCGGGGTCTGGTTGTCCGCCGAGCCCGGGAAGCCGGAGCGCAAGATCGCCCAGATCGGCGTACGCGTGGCCCACAAGGCCTCGATGCACGGGTTCTCGCTCAACGTCTCCCCCGACATGAGCTGGACGCAGACGATCGTGCCGTGCGGCATCACCGATGCCGGCGTCACCTCGATCGCGCTCGAGCTCGGCGACAAGGCACCCACCGTGCGGGAGGCCGCCGAGGGCATGGAGCGCCACCTCGACGAGCTGCTGGCCTGGGAGCCGTTCGAGCAGTCCCCCGACCTGCACCCCACGGCCGAGGAGCCGGTCCCGGCTGTCGGCGTGCAGTATGGCCTGAACGTCGGATAGTCCGGCCCGCCGGCCCATCCGAACGACCTCTTCGAGGAAATACCTTCAGGGACAGAACTGATTCGCCCCTGAAAGCGTCGGAGTGGTCATGGACGACACCCCCTGGGCCATCGAGATCGACGGCCTCACCAAACGATTCGAGCGGCTCGCCGGACCGCCCCGCCTCGCGGTGGACAATCTGACCATGCGGGTGCCCCGGGTGGGCGTGCACGGCTTCCTCGGGCCCAACGGCTCCGGCAAGTCGACGACCATCCGGCTGTTGCTGGGACTGGTCCGGCCGTCGGCGGGCACGATGAGGATCCTGGGTACGCCGGTCCCGGCGCAACTGCCGCAGGTCATCGGTCGCGTGGGGGCGATCGTTGAGCGGCCCCGCTTCTTCGGCGAGTTCAGTGCCCGCAAGAACCTGCGCCTGCTCGCGACGTCGATCGGGGTCCCGGGGCGGGTCGTCGAGGAGGTCATCGACCTCGTCGGACTGAGCGACCGGGCGACCGACCGCTATGCGACGTTCTCTCTCGGCATGCAGCAGCGGTTGGCCGTCGCGGCGACGCTGTTGAAGGACCCGCAGGTGGTCATCTTCGATGAGCCGACCAATGGCCTCGACCCGGCCGGGATCCGGGAGATGCGGGAGATGATCCGTACGCTGGCCGACCGCGGCAAGGCTGTCCTGGTGTCCAGCCACCTGATCGGTGAACTCGAGCAGGTCGTGGATTCGGTCACCATCATCCGCGGCGGTCGTCGACTGGCCGAGGGCATGATCGACGAGGTTCTCGGTCGGCGCACGATCCTGCGGGTCGGCGTGGCCGAGCCCGCCCGGGCGGCCGGCGTACTCCGGGCCAACGGCTGGGCAGTCGACGAACGCCCGCGCCACCTGGAAGTCACCGGCGACTGGCCGGCCGAACTCGTCACGCGCCAACTGGCCGACGTCGGCCTTTGGGTCAGCGAGCTCCACGTCGCCCGGGCCTCGCTCGAGCAGCGCTTCCTCGAACTGACCGCTCTCCCCGAACCGGCCTATCCCCTGCGGAGGATCGCATGATCACCCTCGTTGCTCCTGAACTCGAGCGCTATCTCACCCGTCGGCCCACCTGGATCGGCGCTGTGGTCGCAGTCGTCGTGTGGGGCGCCATCTCGCTCATGCTCGGGGTCGAGGCCCTGGATGCCCGTTATCCGGTGGGACTCGCCGCTTATGGTCCCGGCCTGATCATCGTGGCGACGGCCGTCGTCGGGGCCTGGGGCTACTTCACGGCCGCGTCCGCGATCGGGTCCGAGCAGGCCTCCGGCGCCCTCGGCACCTGGCTCACCTTCAACCCCACTCGCGGTCGGGTCTATGCCACCAAGCTCATCGCCGTGACGGTGCCGACCCTGGTTCTGGCACTCGTCGCGACCACGCTTGCCACCGGTTGGGCATTGATCCTGAGCGATCGCCAGGAGCCGGGAGAGCTCGGCGACCTGATGCTCATGGCTGTCAGGGGCGTGCTCGTGGCCGGCAGCTTCGCCGTGTTGGGATTCGTCTTCGCGCTGATCGGCCGGAGTACGCTCAGCGCGCTCGGCGTGCTGGTCGGCTGGCTGGTGCTGGTGGCGATGCAGGCGTTCTTTGCCCTGGCCCTCGGCCACGGGTGGGAGTGGGTGGGACTCGAACGCGTGATCGGCGAGTTCCTGTTCAACAACGAAAGCTGGGTCTCGCACGGCCTGGGGATCGATTACGCGGTGGTCGTGGCGAATGGATTCCTGTGGTTCGGACTGGTGGCTGCGCTGGTGGCGGTCGCCGCTGCCGTGTTCGCCCGCCGCGATCTTCACTGACACTCCGTGATTCTGCGGTTGGGGCGCCCTGAGCGGCCGTCCCTCGGCGGCGGGCAGGGCGTACGATGGCCCGGTGACTGTTTCCCCTGAAGGCCGCAAGCTCCTGCGCGTCGAGGTTCGCAATGCCGCGACCCCGATCGAAAAGAAGCCGTCGTGGATCAAGACCACGGCGAAGATGGGTCCTGAATATCGGGACCTCAAGCGCCTCGTGAACGACGAGAGCCTCCACACGGTGTGTCAGGAGGCCGGTTGTCCCAACATCTTCGAATGCTGGGAAGACCGCGAGGCGACGTTCCTCATCGGTGGCGATTCCTGCACGCGACGGTGCGACTTCTGCCAGATCGAGTCGAAGAAGCCGACCGAATACGACACGACCGAGCCCCTGCGCGTCGCGGAGTCGGTGCAGAAGATGGGGCTGAAGTACGCCACGATCACCGGCGTCTGTCGCGACGACCTGCCGGACGAGGGTGCGTGGCTGTACGCCGAGACCATCCGTAAGGTCCACGAACTCAACCCGGGTGTCGGCGTCGAGATGCTCGCACCCGACTTCTCCGGCAAGAAGGAGTTCCTCGACCAGGTCTTCGACACCCGGCCCGAGGTGTTCGCCCACAACGTCGAGACCGTGCCGCGCATCTTCAAGCGCATCCGCCCGGGCTTCCGTTATGACCGTTCCCTCCAGGTCCTGACCGACTCGCGCGCGGCCGGGCTGGTCACCAAGACCAACCTGATCCTCGGCATGGGTGAGACCCGTGAGGAGATCGAGGTCGCGCTGCGCGAGCTCTATGACGCCGGCGCCGAGATCATCACGATCACGCAATATCTCCGGCCGACGCCGCAGCACCACCCCATCGACCGGTGGGTCACCCCGCAGGAGTTCGAGGAGCTCGCGACGCTGGCCAAGGAGATCGGCTATCCGGGCGTGATGAGCGGTCCCCTCGTCCGGTCGTCCTATCGCGCCGGTCGGCTCTATCGCGAGGCCATGGCCGCACGCGAAGCCACGCCCGCCCAGGCCTGATCCACGTTCAACGAGCAATCACGAAAGCAGACGGATAGCAGTCAATGGCTGAAAACCTGACTCCCAAGGAGGCCTACCGCAAGGCCCTCGCCGAACAGAAGGCGGCCAAGCGGGAAGCCAAGGAACGACGCAAGCGCACCCCCGGCGGTGCCGGCTCCGGACGGTTCGGCCAGATCGCCGAATCGTTCAAAATGACGGCGGAATACGACAAGTCTCTCGTCCCGCTGACCATTCTTGCGTTCGCGCTCCCGCTGGCGATCGCGATTGTGATCGCGCTCCTGATCAAGGCCACGGTTTTCACCTGGATCATGACGATCCTGACCGCGGTGATGCTCGGGTTCCTGTTGGCCATGCTGCTGCTGGTGGACCGGACCAAGAAGGCGACCTACAAGCGCTTCGCCGGTGAGCTCGGGTCCGCCGAGGTGGCGTTGCAGATGCTCGGCAACAAGTGGGTCCACGATCCCGTGATCGCGGCCACGAAGCACAAGGATGTCGTCCACCGCGCCGTCGGTCCGGCCGGCATCGTGCTCGTCTCCGAGGGTGACCCCAATCGCGCGAGGATGCTGCTCACCAGCGAGCAGCGCAAACACGAGAAGGTCATCAGCAACGTCGTCATCCATTCGATCCAGATGGGCGACAAGGACGGTCAGGTCCCGCTCAACAAGCTCCACAACTATGTGAAGAAGCTGCCCAAGACGCTGCAGCCCCACCAGGTCACCGACGTCCGCAACAAGCTCAAGGCCATCGACGCCGTGCGGCCCAAGGTGCCGATCCCCAAGGGCCCCATCCCCACCTCGATGAAGGGGATGCGCAAGGGCATGCGAGGACGATAAGAAAACGGGCGGAGAGAAATATCTCCGCCCGTTTGTCGAATTCGGGCCGGTTCACCCGACACCCTTGTGACTCGACCTCCGAGTCATCATCCGAAAGGGAATGTCATGAAGTTTCTCGTGTTGTTGATCGGAGAAGGCGAGCTTCCTGCGTGGGACACGCTCACAGAGGAGGAGCAGGCCGCGGGCCTGGGGAAGTTCGAGGAGTTCGACGCTGCGTGCCGGAATCGCGACGGCGTGAGCATCGTCTCCGGTGAGGCACTGGCGCCCATGACCAGCGCCACCGTCGTGAAGACCCGCGGCGGGAAGACCACGCTGACCGAGGGCCCCTATGCCGAAGCGGTGGAAGGTCTCGGAGGCTTCTTCCTCATCGAGGCACCCGACCTCGATGTGCTCACCGAGTTGCTGACCATCCTGCCGGCGTACGACATGCAGATCGTCCCGGCGGTGGACCAGGTCTGATGCGCCCAGCTGCGGTCCTCGACGAGGTCTGGCGGGAGGACTGGGGACGGCTGCTCGGTCAGCTGATGTCCCGGTTCCGTCGCGCGGACCTCGTCGAGGACGCACTCGCGGAGGCCTTCGCGCAGGCGGCCGAGCAGTGGGGGCGGGTGGGCGTACCAGAGAATCCGCCCGCCTGGCTCCGCGAAGTCGCCCGGCGTCGCATCCTCGATGCCCTGCGCCGCGAGGCGACCGCCGCCTCGAAATCCCCACTCCTCGCCGCCGGCCTGGCCTGGGCGGCCGAGGCGGCGACGCCCCTCCCGGGCGCCGACGTCGACGAGCGATTGGCGCTGTTGTTCATGGCGACCCATCCGGCGTTGGCGGAGGACGTCCGGCCGGCGTTGGCGCTGCGGTTCGTGCTGGGCGTACCCACCAGCGAAATCGCCGCCCTCTTCCTCGTCCCCACCCCCACGATGGCCGCCCGCCTCACCCGTGCGAAGGCCCGGCTCGCGTCGGCCGGCATTCCGTTCGCCGTGCCCGATCTCGACCGCTGGCCCGAACGCGTCGACGAAGTCGCGCGGGCGATCTATCTGGCGTTCACCTCCGGGTACGCCCCGGTCGGCGGGCAGGAGGTCGTCCGCCTCCGGGTCGCCGGCGAGGCGGTGCGGCTGGCCGTGCTGGCGAGTGAGCTTCTGCCGGGGTCACCGGTCCTGGAGGCGCTGACTGCCTTGCTGCAACTGCAGCACGCGCGCCGGGATGCGCGCAGCGACAGGGGCAGGCTCATCCTCCTTGCCGACCAGGATCGCTCGCTCTGGCACGCGGACGAGATCGAGGCGGGGGTCGCTCGGCTGGCGGCGCTGTCCCCCGGTTCCGGGTATGCCGAGGAACTGCGTCTCCAGGCCCTCATCGCGGCGTTCCATTCGACCGCAGGGACGGCAGAGGCGACGGATTGGCATGCGCTGGCGCGGACCTATGCCCGCTTGGAGGCGCTCACCGGGTCTCCGATCGTGCGGCTCAATCGGGCGGTCGCCGTTGCAGAGTACGCCGGCCCCGCCGCCGGTCTCGCACTCCTGGCCGAGGTCGCCAAGCAACTCCCCGGCCACCACCGCGTCGCCCTGGTCCGGGCCGAACTCCTGCGCCGCGAGGACGATGTGGTGGGCGCGGTCTCGGCGTACCGGATCGCGCTGGAACTCTGCCCCTCCGGCACCGAGCGCGATCACATCATCGCCCGCCTCGCGGAGCTCGAAAGGGCATAATCGTCGCCGTGTTGGTTGTCATGGTCTTGGGCGTGATCGCCGGGGCGGCTCTGCCCCTGCAGACCAATGTCAACACCCGACTGCGCCAGTCGGTGGGGTCGCCTTTCCTGGCGACGTTTCTGTCGTTCCTGATCGGCACGGCGACATTGCTGGTGGCGACCCTGGCCATGGATGGGCGGCTGCCGGGTCCGTCGGCCGCGGCGGGTAGGCCCTGGTGGCTCTGGATCGGCGGCATCTTCGGGGTCATCGTGCTCACGGCCAACCTGTTCATGTTTCCCCGCCTGGGCGCGGTCCAGACCGCGGTGCTGCCCGTCACGGGCCAGGTCCTCATGGGTCTGCTCATCGACCACTTCGGCTGGTTCCGGGCGGCGCCGGTGCACCTGGGACCGACGCGTGCGCTCGGGGGCCTGCTGGTTTTGGTGGGCGTGTTCGGCGCCATCGGTGTGGCTGACCGGGTGTTCGGTCGCGCGGGTGGCGCCCCGACCGGCTCCAGTCACGGTGCCGGAGCCTGGTTGTGGCGCCTGGTGGGCATCGGTGGTGGCGCCCTGCTCGCCTCCCAAACCGCCATCAACGGTCGGCTCGGTGTTGCGCTCGATTCGGCCGTCGCGGCCGCCCTGGTCTCGTTCGCCGTGGGAGTCGTTGCGCTCCTCGCGATCCTGCTCGCCACGCGTACGCCCTGGCAGATGCGCCGAGTCGACGAGCGCCGGAACCCCTGGTGGATGTGGATCGGCGGCGTGCTCGGCGCGGCGTTCGTGTTCGCCAACGCGCTGCTCCAGCCCATTCTCGGGACGGGTCTCACCGTCATGCTCATCCTGCTCGGAATGATGCTCGGCAGCCTGGCCATCGATGCACTGGGTCTGCTGGGAGCCCGCCGCAAGAAGGTCACCATGTTCCAGGCACTCGGCCTGCTGCTCATGATCGGCGGCGTCGCGCTGATCCGACTCGTG
The DNA here is from genome assembly GCA_039565995.1 of Propionibacteriaceae bacterium ZF39. Classification (GTDB taxonomy): domain Bacteria; phylum Actinomycetota; class Actinomycetes; order Propionibacteriales; family Propionibacteriaceae; genus Enemella; species Enemella fulvus. The sequence continues at coordinate 2,969,166 of CP154795.1, forward strand.
TGACGCCACCGACTAGACTCCCTGAATTGTGTCGACCCCCGCGCCCAACCTGATCAATGCCGAACGGCTCACCAAGACCTATGGCACCCGCACCCTGATCGATGCCCAGACCCTCGGCCTCGGCCGCGGCGATGTCATCGGTGTCGTCGGGCGCAACGGCGACGGCAAGTCGACGCTGCTGGGCCTGCTCACCGGCCGGATCGAGCCTGACTCCGGTCGCATCACCCAGACCGGCGCGGTCTCCATCGGCACCCTCGAACAGACCGATGCCGAACCGCCCACCAGCACGGTCCGCGACGTCATTGTCGGCGGCGAACCGGATCATGTCTGGGCCTCCGACCCCGCCAAGCGCGCCGTGGTCGAGCATCTTCTCGGCGATCTCGATCTCGACGCACCCCTGGGTCGACTCTCGGGTGGCGAGCGTCGCCGCACCGGGCTCGTCGCGCTCATGCTGGGCCACCATGACCTGCTCGTCCTCGACGAGCCGACCAACCATCTCGACGTCGAGGCGGTCGCGTGGCTGGCCGAGCACCTGAAGGCCCTGCAGGAAAAGAACATCGCCATGCTGGTCGTCTCGCACGACCGCTGGTTCCTCGACGCGATCTGCACGCGCATCTGGGAGGTTCACGACGGCGTGGTGGACGCCTATGACGGGGGCTATGCGGCGTACGTCCTCGCCCGCGCCGAACGCGCCCGCCAGGCCGCCGCCAACGAGGCCCGCCGCCAGAATCTCGTGCGCAAGGAGCTGGCCTGGCTGCGGCGCGGCGCGCCGGCGCGCACGTCCAAGCCGAAGTTCCGCATCGAGGCGGCCAACCGCCTGATCGAGAACGAGCCGCCGCCGCGCGATCGGCTCGCGCTGCAGCAGTTTTCCGTGACCCGGCTGGGCAAGGATGTGTTCGATCTGAAGGACATGTCGTACGCCCTGCCCGACGGTCGCGTGCTGTTCCGGCAGCTCAACTGGTCGATCGGGCCCGGTGATCGCATCGGACTGGTCGGAGTCAACGGCGCCGGCAAGACCACACTGCTGCGTCTCCTCGCCGGCGAGACCGCGCCCCAGTCGGGGACGGTCAAGCAGGGCAAGACGCTCCGGCTGGCGCACCTCTCCCAGGCCGTGGCCGAGCTCGACGACGACGAGCGCGTCCTCGAATCGGTCAACCGGCTCAAGAACGAGACCAAGCTGGCGACCGGTCGGGACGCCACGGCCGGTCAGTTGCTGGAGGAGTTCGGGTTCACGGGCGACAAGCTGGTCACGCGAATCGGCGAGCTCTCGGGCGGCGAGCGGCGGCGTCTGCAGGTCCTGCGCCTCCTCATGACCGAGCCGAATGTGCTTCTGCTCGACGAGCCCACCAACGACCTCGACATCGACACCCTGAATGTGATCGAGGACTATCTCGACCGCTGGCCCGGCACGCTCATCGTCGTCTCCCATGACCGCTATTTCCTGGAGCGAGTCTGTGACGTGACCTATGCCCTCATGGCCGACGGACGCTGTGTCCTGCTGCCCGGCGGGGTGGAACAGTACCTCGAGCATCGGCGCACCCAGCCGAAGGCGGTCCCGGCCGCGACCGCTCCGGCCGCCGCATCGGCTCCGGCAGCCGACGGGCCGTCTCCGGCGGAGGTACGCCAGGCCCGCAAGGACATGGCCCGCATCGAATCCCAGCTGATGAAGCTGACGGGCCGCATCGAGAAGGTTCATGCCGAGATGGCCGATGCGGCGTCCGACTATCAGCGGCTTGCGGACCTGCAGCAGACCGAATCCGAGCTCACGGTTCAGCACGAGGAGCTCGAGCTGGCCTGGCTCGAGGCCGCCGAGCTCGTCGAATAGGTCAGCGGGGCTGCTTCTGCTTGTTCGCGAGCAGGATCGACATGCCCATCGCCGTGAAGAGGATGCCGATGACCGTGATCGTGATGCGCCACGATCCGTTGACCAGGATCCCGATGAACGTGCACGCGAGCGCTGCGGCGTACGCGATGAGGGGCGACCACGAACGACGGCGACGGATCAGCGCAATGACAACCATTACCGCGCCCGCCAGCGTCGCCAGGAAGGCGAGCAGCGGGAAGATGTTGTCGCCTGCCACGGCGGGGTCCCACCAGGAGAAGCGGGGCTGGAGATATTCGGGCCGGTCCGGGTCGGTCGGCACCAGCCAGGTCGGGATGGACATCACGAGAAGCAGGAAGACGCTGCAGACGAGCGCCATGATCGCGCCGAGGCGCTGCTGCTTGGTGAGCCGCGTCGTCATCGGCGGTTGACCACGACGGTGCCGCAGGTGAGGTCGTGCAGACCACGACGATGTACGCCGATGACCATGGCTGGGATCGCCACGCACACCATCGCCTGCCGGGCGAAACCGCGGATGAAACCGACGGGCTGGCGATCGAGTCGGAGCACTTCGAGGCGGGTGATGAGCTTGCCGGCCGAGCCACCGAGAATCGCGGTGAGGACGCTCGACTGGACGAAGAACACGGCCAGGATCATGAAGGAACGCCAGTCACTCCCCCGCAGCGCGCCCATGCCGAAGATGGCCCAGGCCACGATCATCGAGATCGCCCAGTCGAGGACCAGGGCGGTGACCCGCGAGCGCCAAGTGGCCAGAGAGCCGCGGCCTTTCTCGGGCAGGCCCAGGCTCTGGCCCGGCCAGTCCTCTTGTCGTTCCGCGGTGTCTGTCACGCCTCCGAGATTAACTGACGGGCCCGCCCAGCCCGGCTCCACGACGATCGCTGGTCAGGTCGCACGCTGTAACACTGCTGAAACACCCCGGCAAAAGTGCGGAAACGACCGGCCCCTAGGGTCGGTGACTGTCAGCAATACATGTGGAGGAAAAATGTTCCAAGGTGCGGAGGACCTTCAGAAGTATCTGAAGGACGAGAGCGTCGAAATGGTCGACATCCGGTTCTGTGATCTGCCCGGCGTGATGCAGCACTTCACGATCCCGGCTCACGCCTGCGACGACTCCGTGTTCAACGACGGCCTGTCGTTCGACGGATCCTCGGTCCGGGGCTTCCAGAAAATCCATGAATCGGACATGGCGCTGCTGCCTGACCCGACGACGGCCTACATCGACCCCTTCCGCCGGGCGAAGACGTTGTGCGTCAACTTCTTCGTGCACGATCCGCTGACCAAGGAGCCCTACAGCCGCGACCCGCGCAACATCGCCCGCAAGGCGGAGGCGTACCTCCAGTCGACCGGCGTGGGTGACACCGCCTACTTCGCGTCCGAGGCCGAGTTCTATGTGTTCGACGACGTCCGGTTCGAGACCAAGCAGAACGCGGGTTACTACCACATCGATTCCGTCGCGGGCGCCTGGAACACCGGCCGTGAGGAAGAAGGCGGCAACCGTGGTTACAAGGTGAAATACAAGGGTGGCTACTTCCCCGTCGCGCCCACCGACCACTTCGGGGATCTCCGTGACGAGATGGTCCTCCACATGGAGAACCTGGGCCTGAGCGTGGAGCGCGCCCACCACGAGGTCGGCACCGCCGGCCAGGCCGAGATCAACTGGCGCTTCGACACGCTGCTGAAGTCGGCGGACGATGTCATGAAGTTCAAATACATCGTGAAGAACACCGCCTGGGCCAACGGCAAGACCGCGACCTTCATGCCGAAGCCGATCTTCGGCGACAACGGCTCGGGCATGCACGTGCACTCGTCGATCTGGGACAACGGCCAGCCGCTGTTCTATGACGAGGCCGGTTATGGCGGGCTGTCCGACATGGCGCGGTGGTATATCGGTGGCCTCCTCAAGCACGCCCCCTCGCTGTTGGCGTTCACCAACCCGAGCGTGAACTCCTATCACCGCCTCGTGCCGGGCTTCGAGGCTCCGGTCAACCTGGTCTATTCGTCGCGCAACCGGTCCGCGTGTATCCGGATCCCGATCACCGGCTCCAACCCGAAGGCCAAGCGCGTCGAGTTCCGCTGCCCCGACCCGAGCGCCAACCCCTACCTCGCGTTCTCGGCCATGATGCTGGCCGGTCTCGACGGCATCGAGAACCGCATCGAGCCGCCGGAGCCGATCGACAAGGATCTCTACGAGCTGCCGCCGGATGAGTATGAGGACATCGCGACCGTGCCGGCCACCCTGGACAAGGTCCTCGACAATCTCGAGGAGAACCATGAGTTCCTGCTCGCCGGAGATGTCTTCACGTCGGACCTCATCGAGACCTGGATCGACATCAAGCGCGAGGACATCCAGTCCATTGCCCAGCGCCCGCATCCGCACGAGTTTGAGTTGTATTACGACATCTGATGCACCCTGAAACGGTGCCCACTACGTGTGGGCACCGTTTCGGCTTTCTAGAGGGCAGTCAGGATCCGCAGACTGACCTGTCCGTTGGTACGCCAGGGTTCGGGGAGCGTACGCCACCAACGCGAGTTCTCGGGCAGCGCACGCTCGAGCGTCAGGAGCCGCGAGCGATCGGACCCGGCGAGTTCCTCTCGGGCGGCATACGGATCAGGAATCACAGACAGCAGCAGAGCGGCATCCTGTAGATGACGCTCCCGATCACGCGAGTCTGCCCGGTACGCCGCTGCCTTGAGGATCACAGCACCCAGCGGCCTGGGGACGCTCACTGTCGTGATCACGCCAGGAAGGATCTGGAGGGTCGCATTGATGGTTCGCCTGAGCGCTTGCGTTCCTCCCTCGATGGCCACCATCCGGCGGCCACGCAACTGCTGCGCAGCCCGTGGCGCGGCGTGGTCAGCGACCAGAACGTCAACCACGTCAGTGGCAGCAGCGGTCAGATCCACAATCGCCGAGTCCCGTCTGAACCTGTGGGCCGTTCCGTTCCGCTCGTCCAGCGGGATATCAAGGGCATAGCCGAGCGACTCAAGCTGTCGCGATACCGAGGCAGCCACGCCCGGAGTCGTTTCCACGTGGAGCACCATGTCAACATCGTTGGTGGCTCTTACCCCCTCGACTCCAGCGTTGATTCCGTGGAGTTGCGTCATGAGCCCACCCACAAGGGTCCACTGCGTGTGAGCGACGACCTCGGCGATCTCCGCAACATTGGGCCATGGCGGGCCCCACCCTCCTCGCGGCTCCGGAACGAAGACAGTGGGCCGGTCAACCACGGAACCGCTCCACTGTCTGCGTGAGGAAATCCGTGCCGGTTCGGCGTTCACGAACGTCAAGAGACTCGGCCAGGTCGAGGGCCGTGAGAACCCAGCCAGCGTCGTGGATGTCACGGATGATTCCGAGGTCGAACGCAGTGGCGCGCAGGGTCACCAGACCGTCGTCGTCCCTGATCAAACCGTGTTGGACCACCAGATTCTGCACCCCTTCCAGCGCGACGTATCCATCAACGCCACTGGAACCCACCAAACCCAACGAGGCCGGCGTCGGCTGGACCACAATCTCCGATGCCAGGCGGTCCCGCGCACTGGCATGGCCGCGATAGCGCGTGACCTCTGCCCGGCCGCGCGTTCGTTCCACCAGACCTGTGGTGTCGATCTCGCGAAGCCGCCACTTGAGCCGAGAACGTTGAGTCGCCCCCAGCCACTTCGCATCGAGCCCGGAGAGAAGAGCGACGGCACCCCAGGCAGTGTGCAACGCCCAGGCCTGCGTATGGACTCCACCGCGTACGGCCTCGAACCGCTCCACCGAACTCACGTCGATGACGCCCCGGGCAACCTTCCGCAACTGCCCAAGCGTCACCAACTGCTGGACCCGGCGAGGCGTCACCCCCAACCGTGCAGCGGTTTCAGACACCGTCAGCACACTCACACAGAAAGCTTCGCTTTCAGGAAGCTATCTGTCAACGGTCACGCCCTGACAGTCCTGGTCGAACTCAGATGCGCGTCAGTTCCACAACGGGGATGAGGCGTACGCCGGCGCACTTGGCCTGGAAATCCGCAAACCGGGGATAGTCCCCGACGTGGGCAGCGAACACCGCGTCGCGCTCGTCACCTTTCAACTCGCGGACCTCTGCCTCATAGGTCTCCGGGCCGACCTCGATGGTGATGCGGCCGGCGGAAGTGATGTTTTGATACCAGGCCGGGTTCTTCGGACGGCCTGCTCCGGAGGCGAAGACATAGATCACGTTGGTGTCTTCCGCGTGCGGGCGATAGAGCATCGGCTTCACGCGCAGTACGCCGGTCTTCCTCCCGACGCTGTGCACGAGGACGACCGGTTCACCTTCGTAGTTCCCGCCGAGCTGTCCGCCCTTCGCACGGAATTCTTCGACGATCGCTTCATTGAACGCGTGCGGGTCAGCCATGGATATCCCTTCGTCGTGGCACTGACGGCAGGTTGCCACGACCGTCACTGGCTGGCTGCCGGAATTCCGGCGCCTGCGAGGTCAGCGACCGACGCCTGGGACCCCAGTGGGTGTCAGCCCAGCATGTCGCGGGCAGCCTTGGTGTAGAAGCTGCTGATCTCCAGCATGAACTGCGCCTGGGCGCGTGCCATGGCGTTGACCCACTCGATCTGGGACGCCTCAGCCATGGATAGCTGGAACTCGAGCACCGTCCGAAGGGTCTGCTCATAGGTGTCGAGCACCTTGTGGCTCGACGCCGACGCCGACTCGATGATCTGTTCGTTGTAGTTGCGGATGCGCTCGATGGTGTGATCCATCTGGGCCACCACTTCCTCCGCGGCATGCTGCCCCTGCTCGGCGACGTCGGAAAATGCGTGGCTGGAATCCTGCGACATGGGCGTTTCCTTCTTCGCGGGCGACAGCAGAAACCCGATCGCCGGGAGCGCACATCGCCGTGAACAATTCGATCCTAGCCACCTGTCCCGGACTGAGTGCCGGACCCCTCGGTCCGGCAGCGCCCGTCAGTCCGTGACGTGCAGCACACCGCCCGCGCCCTTCTCGGCGAGCGACATCTGATGGTTCACGAGCGAATAGTTCCCGGCCTCCGGCATCACCAGTTCGACGAAACCGCCCTGGCTGGCTACCAGTCCCAGGGTCTGGCTGCCGCCGGGGCCGGGTCGCAGTCGCCAGTCGCCCTCGGACCACACCGTGTCGAACTGCCCGCCGACCACGTGGAACGCAATCGACTCATTCGGGCCGGCATTGAGGACCCAGATCCGGACCCGATCACCAGTGCGCGCTGTGAGGGGTTCATGGCGATACTGATTCGGATAACCGTTGAAGACGACGGCGTCCGGCGTCCGGGCCCCGATCTTGTCGGCGTCACCGGCAGCCCCCTGCGGCCCCCAATACTGCTCGCTCTGGACCAACAGGAACTCCTTGTCGACCGGAGGCAGATCGGGCGGATCGATGATCACCGCCCCGAACATGCCGTTGGCGATGTGGAGGGACATGGGCACGGCCGAGCAGTGATACATCCAGATTCCCGCACGCTCCGCAGTGAAGCGATAGGTCAGCTGCTCGCCGGGGGCGATCACCCGCATCGGCTTGTCGGGGGCGAGGGCACCGGCGTGGAAGTCGATGCCGTGGCCGATCCTCCCGTCGTTGACGAATGTGATCTCGAAGACATCGCCGACCTTGCCACGCAGGGCCGGCCCGGGTGCCGTGCCGTTGAAGGTCCACAGCGCCTGCCGGACGCCGGGAGCGACCTCGGCATCGGTCTCCGACACCGTGAACGTGTGGCGGTGGATCGTGGTCGCCGGAGCGGGCGGAAGAACCGCGTCCCGCGCCCGGAACCCGGGGCCCGGCGTACCCGCGACGTTGCCCGTCGCGGCCGGTTCACCGGGCGCAGCCGCGTGGCCGGCATGCTCTCCCGCCGGCCCACCGATGGCCCGCACGACCAGGGTCATGCCCATCTGGCGGTGACCTGCGATGGAGCACCAACCATCGAGATCGGCACCGACGACGCCGACATCGACCACCGTGCTTGCCCCCGGCGCCAGCCGGCCGCTGCTGACTCCGTTGGCGAGCACGAGGTCGTGGACCTGGGCAGGGTCGGTGTTGGTCAGCTCGATCACGAGCCGGTCTCCCGCCGGCACCTCAATCACGGAGGGGGTGAAGACCATGTCATGGGCGGCGACCTGGACCGTTGTCGTACGCCCGGTGGGCGCGATCCCACCGGTGGTTCCCGGCCCGGCATACCGGCCCACGACCGCGACCGGGTCCACCAGTGCCGCGGCGACGACGGCCAACGCGATCAGCGAGGCGGCCAGCGTCAACTGGCCACGGTGGGTGCGACGCTCGACCAGCGGGTCGACCTCGGGCTTCTCGCCGGCCGGAACACCTGTCCGGATCAGACGCAGGCCGGTGATGACGGTGGTGACCAGCAGGATCAGGGTCCAGACCAGGCCCGCATAGACGACCAGGGACACTGCGACCAGCACGACGCTCGGGAGCGGCAGGAGGAACAGCAGCGCACTGCCGTTGACGAGGGCGATGCGGGTGAAGGTCGACCGGTCGGTGATGGCGACCATGCGACGGACCACCGCCGGCCCACCACCGATCACGACGGGCAGCAGATAGCTGAGCGCACCCACCAACACCTGCGCCACGAACCCGACGGCGAAGGGCCCGACAAGGCCGCGAATGGATTCGGCGCCCGCGGCAAGGTCGGGCGCCATCGCGAGCGCCACAACGGCGGCGACGAGCGTCCCGATCCACCAGACGAATCCCGCCATGACCGACCAGGTGGCGAACGACTGGGGGCGCCGCCCCAGGGCTGCGCGCACGAGGGGGCCGGTGAGGATGCCGAGGCCGATGGCGTACGCGAACAGCGCTGCCACCACGAGCCAACGGAGCCCGAGATAACCGCCGATCACCATCACCGCGACCGAGAGGGTGAGCACCCACCAGGCCTGGCGCCCGCTCGGGACGGCCTTGTCGTCTGCGCGCGTGCGCAGCATGGTCGGCCAGAGCGTGATCAGCGTGCCCGCGATGGTCAGGCCGACCCAGCCCAGCAGGTTGGCGCCCAGGTGGGCGATCAGAAGACGGTCGAAGTCGGGCGGGGCGCTGCCGAGGCGTACGCCCAGCCAGACCCCGACGGGCAGTGCGAGGCCCGCGGCAATGTAGTAGCGGATGGCCACCGCGAACCGCCCGGGCAGACCCTTGCGCAACCCGTGGATGAGGCCACCGGCATGCACCAGCGCGGCCGCACCGACCACCGTGGCGCCACCCCACAGCAGAGCAGGCACATTGGCAGTCAGTCCGAAGACCACCCCGAGGGCGCCCAGGTTCACGCCGCCCAGGATGAGCCAGTCACGCACGCGGTTCTCGCCAGCGGCCCGCAGCACAGCATCCGAGAAATAGCGCGACCAGACGACGATCGCGTTGGTGACCGCCCCGAGCAGCAGCAGGTGCACCATGAGCCAGCGCGGCATGGGCACCCAGCGGTGGATCACCACCACGACCAATTCGGCCAGCATCCACGCAAACAGGGGGATCGAGCACACCAGCATCTTGCGGCGGCGCCCCGACGGGCGGCGCGTGGTGGGTGTGGGCGCCCCGACTGTCAGCGCGTTCATGCGGCAACCTCCGTCTTCGTCTTCTCCTCGCGGGAGGCCGCGACGCTGATGCTCGCAGCAGTGATCACGAGCAGCAGCAGGGCCACGATGTTGAGGACACCACCCACCCGGCGCACGGCGTCGCCGGCAAACAGGTCACCGGCGACCCGGATGATCAGCGAACCGTGCAGCAGACCGAAGACGACCCAGAAGACCGGCCGATACGGCAGCGGACGTCGCAGCACGGCGGGCAGGATCACCGGGGCATGGGCCAGCACCATCGACATCACGAAACCGAGGAAGGTGGCGTGCAGCACCGCGTCATAGCGGGGACCCGACAGCTCGGGACGCAACCACAGCAGGCCGGCCACGATCAGCCAGGCGTAGCCGGCGAGGAGCCCGGCCGCGCTGAAGCGCGGGAGCCCGGTCGAGCGAATGGTCCTCCGGGCCACGTCGCGGAGGCCGAAGACCACGGCCACGGCGATCAGGGTGAGTCCGAAGACCGTGAGACCGACGGCCGGCCACAGAGTCGCTCCGACCACGACGGCCAGCAGCACGACCCCGAGTCCCAGGGCCTGGTCCTCGCGCCGTTCGACCACTTCGCGCGCCATCAGCAGTTGCCCCACCCGCGCCAACTCGACCCGCTCCCCCGCGATCGTCAGGACGAAGAACCCCGTCAGCCACGGCACCGCCGACGGAATCTCGACCCCTCGCAACCACAGCGCACACGCCCCGACCGCGAACACCGCTCCGAGCGCCTGGATCGCCACGGCGGGGTCGCGGTTGCGAGACCACAGCGGGAGATAGTTCGTGAGCAGCACGATGGTCCCGATCAGCATGACCGTCGCTCCGACCCACAGCGGCAGTGGCGTGAGCGTCAGCAGAGCCCCCAATGCCATCCCAAGCGGCGCCGCGTACGCAAATCCACCGCCACGGGCCACCGCCCGCTCGAGCGCGATGAGCCCACCGACGAACCCGATGGTCATCAGCATCCCGTGCACCTCGGGCAGACGCTGCGTCGTCAGCGGTGCGGGCAGCCCAAGCAGCAGGAGCCCGGCATCAAGGCCGAGCATGAGCGCTATTCCACAGGGCAGGAGCAGGACAAGCCGACCTGTATGCCCTCCTCCATCATTAGACACGGAGCAAGTGTATTAAAGATTCCGGAGTTCGCCCAACTCCGACCAGTCGTCGCCTGGTGCTTCGACGGAGACGATCTTGGGCCGGGACGTCACATACTGACCCAGCTCGTCCATCGCCTTGTCGAAATGGGGCGCGGTCACATGCGCTTCGGCAGCGCCATCGGCGAACGCTTCCACCAGCACATAGGTGTTGGGCTCCTCCAGGCTCCGCGACCACTCGAACCAGAGGTTGCCCTCCTCCGCTCGGGTCGCCTCCGTGAACTCCCGCACCAGCTCCGGCCACTGCTCGGCGTACTCATCCTTGATCGGCCACTTCACGACAATCACAATCATGGCTCGATCCTGTCATCGTCGTCCGACACTTTCGGAGCGGCCTTGATCTCGCGCAGGGTGGCGGTCTCCTCCATGCGGAGGATCACATAGCCCCCGATGGCGACGATCACCGCGCCGGCCAGGGCGTACCAGGGACGCAGCGACTCCGGCGGCGTGATCCGGGTGATCCCGAAGGCCACCAGGAACAGCACGATCACCCTGACGCCGTGGGCCGTCCGCGCGGACTGGCTCAACACATGTTGCCGACGCCGGCGCAGACCGAACTGGAGAATCGCATAGACCACGACCGCGGCGAACAACAGGACGACGGCGACCAACCACATCGTCGGAGTCCCCAGGAGCGCCAAGCCGAAGCCCGCCCCGACCAGACCTGCCACCGACAGGTGCGCCGAGGCCGGCTGACGCTCGGGCGCCGACATCGGCACAGCTGTGGAGTCGGACTGCTCGTCGGTCATATTTCCCCCTGGTTCGGCTCCTGGGAGGCGACGTTACCCGCGAAGGACCAACGGGTTCGTACGCTGGAAGCGTGGCGAACACCTGGGAGAACTATCCCGAGGGCCCCGACTCCGAGCCGGCCCCGGAAGCGCCGACGTCCTGGGCGGTCTACGGCGAGGACGATTTCGAGCCGCCGACGGGCCCGCGACGCACGCCGGACGGTCGACTTCTCCCCAGCGTTCCGAGGCGTACGCCCCAGGACCCGCGTCCCGACGCCGTCCCCGATCCCACCCCGGACGACGATCGCCACGACCGGCCCTCCTGGAAGCCAGCGCTCGGCGCCTTCATGGTGATTGTCATGGTGATCGGGTTCCTCGGCATGCTGCTGTCGCTTCGACCGCAGCCGCAGCAGCCGGTCAAGATCGAGGGGTACGCCCGCCCCGGACTCCCCAACGTCCGGTCGGTGACGCTCCCGGAACAGGTCGACGACTGGCAGCGCGGCACGCTCACCCGGGGACAGGGCCCCTATCTGGTGGTGTTCACCGACTACACCCGTGACCATCAGGACGTGACCATCCTCGGGTCGATCACCGGCGATCCGGACCCACTCCGCGGAATGCAACGCCCCCCTCACCACCCCGACGCCGAGATCGCCTGTGACACCGTCACGGGCACGGCGGATCGACGCGTCTGCGTGATCCCCCTCGACGAGGGCCAGCTGACCGTCACCTCGGACGACTCCGCCCTCAGTGTCGACGACCTGGGCACCTTCACCGCAGAACTCGCCCGCACCCTCACCTGAGTGCTAGGTTGGCCGCGCGAAAGGGAGTAGTCCCAAACTGTCGCGTCGACATACTGGCCTCACGGCCCGGCGCGGTAGGCCCCGGTGGCGGACGAGACTTTCGGCCAAGCACGATGCCTGGCCGAAGTGTGCCCTCCTCAAGGCCCTCTCCGGCTCGGCCGAGAGGACACGATGGACGCATTCTGGTACGCCTTCCTGCTGAGCACAGGCGTCATCTTCGTCGCCGAACTCGGGGACAAATCCCAGCTGATGGCGATGACGTTCGCCAGCCGCTATCGAGCCCGCGATGTGCTGATCGGTATCACCATCGCCACCGCCGTGGTCCACCTGGCTTCGGTCGGCATCGGGTTCTTCATCGGCGACCTGTTCGCCGAGCACCAGCACTGGATCGCGATCGTCGCCGGCATCGCCTTCCTGGGTTTCGCGGCCTGGACCCTCCGCGGTGACGAGCTCACCGACGAGGAGGCCGAGAAGGCCCGCAAGAGCAAAGGTTTCGCGATCGTCGCCGTCGGCATCGCGTTCTTCCTTGCCGAGCTCGGTGACAAGACCATGCTCGCGACCATCACGCTGGCGACCCAGGAGAACTGGGTCGGCACCTGGATCGGCAGCACGCTCGGCATGGTGCTCGCCGATGCCCTCGCCATCCTGGTCGGCGCCTTCCTCGGCAAGAAGCTCCCCGAGAAGGTCATCAAGATCGGCGCGGCGGTCCTGTTCGCCCTTTTCGGGCTCCTCCTCATCGCAGAAGGCCTGGGCTGGATCAGCGTGTGATCCTGCCCAGGCCTTCTGGAGTCGTTCTCAGGCGTACGCCCGGCTCGGCGTCAGTTGCCGGTCTTGGCCAGACCGCCGTAGCGCTCGATCTTCGGGCGCACGTTCTTCACCTCGACCTTGCGGCCATCCGGCGCCTGCGCACCGGACTTGGCCGGATCCTGCGCCCGTTCGGCCCGGACCGTCGTCGGATCGATCGACGTGCGGCTCGTCGGGGCCGCCGACTCCGATGCCTGGGCGGCGACGGAGGCGTTGACCGCAGCCGACGCATCCATGCTCGGCGACGGTGAGACCCGCGCTTCGACGTCTTCAGTCGCCGAGGCGGAGGCCGAAGCAGACGCGGACGGGGTGGCCGTGGCCGACGGGCTGGCCGTGGCAGACGCCGACGGGGTGGCCGTGGCCGACGGGGTGGCCGATGCGCTGGCCGAAGCCGATGCACTGGCGGAAGCCGATGCGCTGGCCGAAGCCGATGCGCTGGCCGAAGCCGATGCGCTGGCCGAAGCCGATGCGCTGGCCGAAGCCGATGCGCTGGCAGAGGCCGACGGCGAGGCGGGCGCCGAAGCCGACGCCGACGCCGACGCGCTGGCGCTGTAGCCCGGCGGGATGGCGTACGGAACGCGACTCTCGGTCAGATCGACAGGTCCGGTGATTGGCGGAGAGGTCACCCGACGGATCTTCTCGCGCTCGGCGATCACATCAGCGACCGAGGGCGTCGACGGGGAGGTCGTCGCCGACGGGGTGGCGGAAGCGGTGGCGGTCGCGCTCGGCGTGGCGGTCGCGCTCGGCGTGGCAGTCACGCTGGGCGTAGCGGTCACGCTGGGCGTGGCCGAGGGGCTCGGCGTACGGGACGGGGTGGCGCTCGCACTCGGCGTGGCAGCGCGGGTCGGGGTGGCGGCGCGGGTCGGCGTCGCGGAGACGGCGCCGAGGTCATACTGATAGAGGTTGTAGCTGTCCATCAGGTTGACGATCATCGAGGTGTACGTCGGATCCGTCGCGTACCCCGCACGATGCACCTCGGCGATGAAGCGCTTGGGGTCATTCGGATAGTTGAAAGCCCGGGCATAACGGCTGTTCACATTGAGGAAGTTGCCGTGATCCCGGAACGAATCGACGGGCCTGTCATAGGTGCGGAAACCGTCGACGATATAGGTCGGCTGGCCGTTGAAGACCTCGCGCGTGCGCATGTTCAGGCACCCGGTGGCGATGGTCCCGATATTGCGGCCGCACTTGATGCCGAAGAAGGCATTTCCACGGGTGGTGAGAGTCGACTTGCCCCAGCCGCTCTCGAGGATCGCCTGGGCGATGGCGACAGAGGCAGGGACGCGGAACTCTCGCTGACCCTGCTGCGCCATCGGAGCGATCGAGCGGATGAAGGCCCGCTGGCTGGACGTGTCGACGGCCGCGCTTGCCGGACTGGCCAGGACAGCACCGGTCACGGCAGCTGTCGAGCCCAGCACGGCTGCCGCCGCAAAGATGGCTGCCCCTTTGGTGAGGCCGGAGACGAACTTCATGACATCGATCACTTTCCGTGGGGAAGTCGGATGTCGAGAAGCTAAAGGGCTCCAGCGCCTGAATTCACATGTCAGAAATTGGGCGCGCCCTGCGAAATGCCTGAATTACAGGCGTGTGTTTCCTTTGTTTATGCGGGCTGGAGCGGCGTACGCGCCAGTAACCCCAACCCTGAATGTCACCTGAACCTCAACCACAACTTAAGGCTCAATCGCCACAGCAATCACAGGAACCTCAGGCGTACCCCGAGGATCATTCCTCCACGATGATGAGCGCCTTGCCCGGGCAGAGGATGGCTGCCTGGAACGCGGCATCCTCGCGATCGGCCGGCACTTCGATCTCCCCGTCGACGACGAACCCGTCCGCATCGAGCTCGAATACGTCCTCCGCGACGGCCACGCAACGCCCCGCGGCGATGCACAGCGATTCCTTCGCCTGGATCTTCATCCCACTCCCCTATCCACGACTCACTCCCCAACCCAGCAGCAGGGCGATGCCCAGCGCACTCCGCGGGGCGTACGGTCCCCGCCACAACCCGCCATGCACCGCCTTGACCGCCTCGGCGCGCCAGGGCTCGTCAGAGACGGCCGAACCGGTCACAAGATCATGCACCAGCAACGCCGCCATCAGCACATTGCTCGTCGCCGGCGCAAAGACATCGACCCCGAAATGGTGCGCTCCACCGTACGCAGCCGCCAGAGCCCGGTTCTTCGTGACCGACCGGGTGCGGGTGGGCGGGGCGACCAGCAACGATACAGGTACGCTCGCTTTCCGCGCGACCGTCGCCCGCCAGCGCTGGGCGCGTTTGGCCAGCAGATAGTTCGGCCCCTGCTGGGGGATGACGGCATCGGCGATCCCGGGTTCCGGCCCGGGACGGTAGTTGCGCTGGAGCAGGCGCCCGGCGCTGAGCGCTTTCGCCAGCGGACGCATCGCACGCAGCCTGGAGTGCTCATACGCCTCGATCGAGGTGGTCACGACCTCCTCGGGTACGCCGAACACATCGGTCGGCGTCGCCAGATAGGACAACGTCACATCGTCGCGCGCGTCGGTCAGCGCGCACGCGAGTGCGTCGGTCGCCAAGGACAGGCGCAGGTTGGTCGCCCCATCGGCATAGGCATAGTTGCCCAGCACCAGCGGCCCCTCGAAGCCGGCCAGCCACTGCCGAATGGCCGGCAGGTCGTGCAACAGGTCGGCCCCGGTCTCCCCCGCCCCGTCCGGCAGGTGCAGCACCCCCGCTGAACCCCGAGCCAGGTTCTCGAGTCGACGCCACAGGTCGCGCCGGGGCAGGTCGACCGCGATGACCTCGGCGCCCCATTCGAGCAGCGCCTGCAGTGGGCCCATCTCCGAAGCTGCTCCGAGCACGACCACGCGCCGCCCCGGGAGCGCCAACCACTCCGGATGGGCGGCGACTTCGCGTACGGCCTCGGCCGCCGACGGCTCCAGCGCGCCCCGCTCCTCCCAGAGGGCGACCTGTTCCAGCAGCGCCTCGCCGGCCAACCGCCGGCCTCCGAAGGGCAGGGTGAACGGTGCCGGCGCGGCCGTGCCGGTGATCGTGCGGGTGGCCAGGGCATGGTGCACCGGCTGGCCCACCGCCTCGGCCAGCGGAGCCTCCGCCCCGGTCGCCGTGACCACACGCATCCGCGACCAGAGCGACGCGAGCCCATCGGTGGCAATCCGGGCGGCATCGTCCCCCGACCCGAGCCCCGCCTGGACGAGTCGGCGCAGGTGGCCGGCGTACCCGCTGCGCCAGTCGTTCTCCCGCAACGCCGCCTCGGCGCCGACCGGATCGACGGCGCTCAGGGCGTCTGCCGTAACGGCCCGGCCGAGGGCGGTGCTGCTGCGACGATCACCCTCGCCGCGCGGGACGACGACACCTGTGGAATCCATGGGCTGAGTCTGTCAGTCGCCCCAGAACAACCTGTCGACGACCTTCCGCGCCTGCCGGGCGACGCGCTGCCAGTCGGCGGCGAGATGGGAGGCCTCGCCCGGGCCATGGCCCATCAGAACGGCCACTGCGGCGAGCTCCCGCGGGTCGTGCGGCAACGAATCCGAGGCCTTGGCCCGCACTAGCGTGATCCGGTTGCGGAGCCGCCCGGCCATCACCCACGCCTCCTTCAGTGCAGCCGCATCGGCGGGCGCGATGAGTTCGAGCCGGACCAGGGCCTCGAGCGCGGGGAGCGTCCGCGTCGTGCGGAGCTCCGCGTGCCGACCCGCATGCTCCAGCTGCAACACCTGCACGGTCCACTCGACATCGGACAGCCCACCCGGCCCCAGCTTGAGGTGACTCCGGGGATTCGCACCGCGCGGCAGCCGCTCGCTCTCCATCCGGGCCTTCAACCGGCGGATCTCGCGGACCTGCGTCGACGTCAGCCCCTCGGCCGGCCAGCGCAACGGGTCCATGAGGTAGAGCAGGGCCCGCGTCACCGATTCGTCGCCGGCGCCGTGGCCCGCCCGCACGAGTGCCTGCGCCTCCCAGGTCGCGGACCAGCGCTCGTAATAGCCCGCGTACGACCCCAGCGACCGCACGATCGGCCCGCCCTTGCCCTCGGGCCGCAGGTCGGCATCGATCTCCAGCTTCGGCTCCGGACCGGGCCGGGACAGCAGCGAACGCAGTTCCTTGATCAGCCCGGTGGCGGCATCGAGCGTCTCGCGGGCATCGTCCGCGACCACGAACAGCGCATCGGCATCGGAGGCGTAGTTCAGTTCCTCCCCGCCCCAGCGGCCCATCGCGATGATGCCGAGATCGACCTCTCCCGCCCGCCGGGCCGCGACCTTCAGCGCGGCATCGATCGTGGCCGAGGCACAGTCGCTGAGTCCCTGCCCGACCTGATCGAGATCGAGTACGCCCAGCACGTCGCCCACACCGATGCGGAAGAGCTCCTTGCGACGCACGGCACGGACTGCGTCGATCGCATCGATCGGATCGGCCATCCGGTCGGCCACCAGCGTCATCTCGCGGACGAGCGCAACCTTGTTCCGCGGCATCAGCTGGTCGGCATCGGACAACATCTGCAGGATCTCGGGCGAGCGCGCGAGCAGGTCGGTGAGGTAGCGGCTCGACGACAGGATGCGGGCCAGCCGCTCGGCCATGGCGCCCTCGTCCCGCAGAGCCCGGAGATACCACGGCGTCGTGCCGAGCTTCTCCGACACCTGGCGGAAGGCCAGCAGCCCGGCGTCCGGATTGGGGCCCTCTGCGAACCAACCCAGCATCGCCGGCAGCAACTGCCGCTGGATCTCGGCCTGGCGGGTCATGCCCTGACTCAGCGCCTCGATATGGCGCAGCGCCGACTTCGGATCGAGGAAGCCCAGGGCCTGCAGCCGCGTCCGGGCGGCCTCGGTCGTCAGTCGCACCTCACCGGAGGGGATCCGGGCGACCGCCTCGAGCAGCGGCGAATAGAAGAGCTTGCGGTGCAGCGCCAGGACGCGTCGGGCGCGTTTGCGCCAGCCATCGGTGACCCGATCGGCGGGCAGACCCAGGCTGCGCCCGATCCGGCGGAGGTCGGTCGCGGCCGTCGGGAGCAGGTGCGTGCGGCGGAGGCGATAGAGCTGGGTGCGATGTTCGAGGAGCCGCACATAGCGATAGGCCTCGCCGAGCTCCCGGCCATCGGCCCGTCCGACATACCCTGCCTCGACGAGCGCTTGCAGACCGCGGAGGGTCGAGCTCGTCCTTAGGCGCTCGTCCGCGCGGCCGTGGACCAGCTGCAGCAACTGCACGGTGAACTCGACATCGCGCAGACCGCCCTCGCCGAGCTTCAGCTCGCGATCCTTCTCCTTGGCGGGGATGTGCTGGATCACCCGGCGCCGCATGGCCTGGGAGTCCTGCACGTAGTTCTCCCGCTCGGCCGCCCGCCACACGCGCGGCATGATCATGTCGACGAACTGTCCGCCCAGGTCGAGGTCGCCGGCCATCGGGCGAGCCTTGAGCATCGCCTGGAACTCCCAGCCCTTCGCCCATTTCGCGTAATAGGTCTCGTGGCTCGCCAGCGTCCGGACCAAGGGGCCCGCCTTGCCCTCCGGTCGGAGCGCCGCATCGATCTGCCAGATCGTCCCCGCCGCCGTATGCGCCGAGCAGATCCGCGTCAGGCTGGACGCCAGTTTCGTGGCGATCTGCACCGATCGTTCGGGGCTCACCAGCGGCTCGCCATCGTCGCCGATCGCAGATTCGGCGAGGTAGAGCACGTCCACATCGGACACATAGTTGAGCTCGCGCGCACCGGTCTTGCCGAGGGCGATGATCCCCAGCCGGGTCAGCGCGGCCTCGTCCGGCCCGATCTCCTGGCGGGCGAGGGCCAGGGCGCTCTCCACCGTCGCATCGGCCAGGTCGGCCAGTTCCTCGGCCACATCGTCCATGAGTTCCATCGGGTCCGGCGAGCCCAGGTCGCGCGCGGCGATCCGGATCAGTTCCTCCCGGTACGCCAGCCTGAGCTGATCCGTGCGATTGTCCGTGGCGACGGGAGCAGGGTCCGCCGGGTCGGCCCCAACCGCACGGAGAAGATTCGCCCGCAACTCCGCGCCGGGCCGGCGTACCGCTTTCTGCCGGAGCACCTCCAGGTGCTCCGGATGGGCCGACAGGTGGATCTGCAGGGTCGCGCTCGCGGCCAGGACGTTGATCACCTGCGTGGCCCACAGCCGGTCGGCTGCCAGGCGGGACAGGATGGCGGTGTCGTCGCGGGCGATCCGTGCGAGGCCCTCGAACGCCAGGTCAGGATCGCAGGAGGCGGACGCGAGCGCCACGAGCGCGTTGCTGTCGGTCGGGGGCAGCGCCCACGACTCCAACAAGGAGGCCGCAGTCGCTGCCGACTGGAAGCCCCGTCGTGCCAAACCTCCGGCCACCGACTCTGCTCTCGCCACGGCACGACCCTACTGTGAGCCGACAACGCTCTTCGTCCATTGGTAAGAGAACCGAAGCGTTCAGCAGGCCGCAACCTCGGGGCAACCAGCGCCGCCTACGCTGGCCGGGTGGTCGTGATGGCACAGCAGCACAAACGGGCAGTCGGCGAAGTGGTCGAGCAGGCCCGGCGACTTGCCGACTGCCTGACCACACTGCGTCCGGCCGAGTTCCTCCGATCGATTCCCTGCCGGGAGGATCGGGTCATCGACGTCACCGCGCGCGTCGTCCTGCTCGGGGATTCCGCCCTGAGCAGCCTCGACCACGAAACCACGCAGCGCCCCGGCGCACTGGCCGACTTCATCGGCAGCTGCGGCTTCACCCAGCATCGGCTCACCCGCGTCACCCGCGAGCTGGCCCGTCACGAGGCCGGCGCCGAACTGGCCGCTCAGTTCGCCGAGAACATCGCCGAAATCGGCCGGCGCCTGGCGGATTCCGCGCTCCCGGACGTCGTCGCCTACGACGGCTCCGCGATCCGCACCGTCGACCTGCTCCGCCTCACCGGCATCGACTGGGTCCTCCACTGCGACGACATCAACCGCACCCTCCCGACCCGCACCCCGATCACCATCTCGCGTGGGATCCTGGCCGATTCGGTGCGTACGCTCGCCGACACCCTCCGGCGTCGGCACCCGGGGCATTCCATCGAAGTACGCATTCCGCCCTTCGCCGCGGTCCAGTGCGGAACTGCAGGCGAACCTCGGCATACTCGCGGCACACCGCCCACCGTCGTCGAGACCGATCCCCTCACGTTCGTACGCCTCAGCCGCGGTCGCCAGACCTGGGACGAGGCCGTGAAGCACCACCACGTGACCGCGAGTGGGCTGCGTTCGGATCTGTCGGAGTGGCTGCCGCTGTACTAATTCCGTCGCTCCGCGACGGGAACGGTCGCTCTGTGCACCCTCGCTTCGTCGACTCCACTTCGGCCGGCTGACGCCGCCCTCCGCTCCATCTCCTCGGGCTCAGTCCGCACAGCCCGGACGGGATGCTCCCCGGGATCTACCTCGAGGGCAACGCCCGGACACGCCGGCGACCGGGGTCGGTCGCGGCAATTGGCACGACTTGGTCTCCGACACCGCGCGCCTCGATCCAACTCGTGCCATATGGCACGTCAGCCCGCCCAGCCCTGGCGTGTCGAGCACGACCAACCAGATTCAGAGCACCGGCAGATACCGGCTCAGCTCCATGGGCGTGACCTGGGCGCGATACTCGTCGAACTCCGCACGCTTGTTGCGGAGGAAGAACTCGTGGACATGCACACCGAGAGCTTCGATGGCGAGTTCGGAGTTCTCCATCGCCCGGATGGCCTCATCGAGGTTGCGCGGCAGAGGACGAATATCGAGAGCCCGACGCTCGCGCTCGGTGAGCGACCAGACATCGTTCTCGGCTTCCTCGGGAAGCTCGTACTCGTTCTCGATGCCGGCCAGACCCGCGTGGAGAATGAGCGCAAAGGCCAGATAGGGATTCGCGGCGGAATCGATGGATCGCAACTCGACACGAGCGGAGGAACTCTTGTCCGGCTTGTACATCGGCACCCGCACCAGCGCCGACCGATTGTTGCGGCCCCAGCAGACATAGCTCGGCGCTTCCCCGCCGAACGCCAGACGCTTGTAGGAATTCACCCACTGGTTCGTCACGGCCGAAATCTCCTCGGCATGTTTCAGCACGCCGGCGATGAACTGCTGACCGGTCCTCGACAGGTGATAACTGGCCCCGGCGTCATAGAACGCATTGGTGTCGCCGCTGAACAGCGACATGTGCGTGTGCATGCCCGAACCGGGATGATCACTGAACGGCTTGGGCATGAATGACGCACGGATCCCGGCGTTCTCCGCGACCTCTTTCACCACGGTCCGGAAGGTCATGATGTTGTCGGCCATCGACAGCGCATCGGCATAACGCAGATCGATCTCCTGCTGGCCGGGCGCGTTCTCATGATGGGAGAACTCGACCGAAATGCCCATCTGCTCGAGCGTCGTGATGGTCCGCCGCCGGAAATTCGAGCCGGTGTTGCTGACCGTGTGATCGAAATAGCCCGACCAATCGATCGGCACGGGCTGGCCCTCGGGCGTCAGGTTCTTCTCGAACAGGAAGAACTCGATCTCGGGATGCGTATAGAACGTGAACCCCAGATCGGCCGCCTTGTTGAGCGCGCGCTTCAGCACATACCGCGGATCGGCATAGGACGGCGAGCCATCGGGCAGGCGAATATCGCAGAACATGCGCGCCGTGCCACCCTCATCCTCGGTCTCGCGCCAGGGCAGGATCTGGAACGTCGCCGGATCCGGATGAGCCACCATGTCCGATTCATAGATGCGCGCGAAGCCCTCGATGGCCGAACCGTCGAAGCCCAGCCCCTCCTCGAAGGCACCCTCCAGCTCAGCGGGTGCGATCGCCACCGACTTTAGAAACCCCAGCACATCGGTGAACCAGAGGCGGACGAAACGGATGTCCCGTTCCTCGATCGTGCGCAACACGAACTCGGTCTGCTTGTCCATGGGCCCAGTCTGCCCCGACCGATGTTTCAGGCGAGTTACAGGTCAGCCTTCAACAGTCGTGTCGAAAGTCACTCATCCTCGTCGTCATTCCACTTCGGGTCGTTGTCCCATTCCTCATTGCGCGACTCGACCCGGGCAAGTGCTGCCTCGGCGTCGGCGCGTGTCGGATAGGGGCCCAGCCGGTCACCCGACTTGCAGCCGTCCCACGGCTCCACTGCCCGATGCTTCATACAGAAGTAGTACTCGTTCTCCGCAGCCATACCGCCCATTGTTACTTCGCCCACCGGACGCCGGTGCGGCGGGTGCATAGGATGTGTCCTCGTGACAGCCCTCAAGCCCTATCCCGTGTCTCCCCCGCTGCCCGTGCCGGCGGACATCCCGCGACCGCACTATGTCGGGCGCAAGGCACCGGACCCCTACCGCGGTTCCCACGTGCAGAGCGCGGAGACCATCGAGAAGATGCGGGTGGCGGGGAAGCTGGCGGCGCAGGCGCTGGCGTACGCCGGCTCGCTCGTCGAACCGGGCATCACCACCGATGCGATCGATCGCAAGGCCCACGAGTTCATCTGTGACCACGGCGCCTACCCGTCGACGGTCGGCTATCGGGGCTTCACCAAGTCGATCTGCACCTCGATCAACGAGGTCATCTGCCACGGCATCCCCGACGCGCGTCCGCTCGAGGACGGCGACATGATCAAGATCGACCTCACTGCGTTCCACGAAGGCGTCCACGGCGACAACTGCGCGACCTTCTTCGCGGGCGAGCCCAGCGAGGCGGACCGGCTCCTGTCGGAGCGTACGCACGAGGCGATGATGCGCGGCATCCGCGCCGCCAAGCCCGGCCGCCAGGTCAACGTGATCGGCAAGGTCATCGAGGCGTACGGCAAGCGGTTCGGCTACGGAGTCGTCAAGGACTACACCGGCCACGGCGTCCACACGGCCTTCCATTCGGGCCTGATCATCCCCCATTACGACGCGCCGCAGTTCGACGATGTCATCGAGGTCGGCATGACGTTCACGGTTGAGCCGATGATCGCGCAGGGCGGCATCGACTGGTACATGTGGGACGACGGCTGGAGCGTCCTCACCAAGGATGGCTCCCGGGTCTCCCAGTGGGAGCACACGATCCTGATCACCCCGACGGGTGCTGAGATCCTGACCCTGCCGTGAGCGAGGACGTTCGCGCGGGTACGCAGAGCCGCGCGGATCTCGTCGCGCTGGTCGTCGCCGGGGTTCCTGGGGTTTCTCGGGGACCCTCGGCACACTGCTGAATCGCAGCTCCGGACTGCCCCTGTTGTCCGTGGCGGGCTATCGCATCGCCGTGGGTGGGGCGCTGATCATGGCCGTGATCCTCCTCGCGCGCCAGGTACGCCTCCCGCGCCACCGGGGTGGCTGGATCCGGGTGCTCGTGATCGGCGGCTGCTCCGCGATCTATCAACTCGGCTTCTTCGCCGCGATCGGCCACATCGGAGTCGCCCTCGCCACCCTGGTCGCGATCGGGTCCGCTCCGATCATGGTGCTCATCGTCGATGCTGCCCTCGGCCGTCAGCTCGTCACCGGCCGGCTGCTCCTCACCATCGCGATCGCCCTCGTGGGTCTCGTCCTGCTCATCGGCGCACCGCCCAGCGACATCACGGTGACCGACCTGGTCAAAGGGGCACTGCTGGCGCTGCTGGCCGGGGCCGGTTTCGCCGGTATCAGCCTCGTCGGCTCGCGGCCCGAGTCCGACTTCCACCACTCGACGGGCACCGCGTTGTCGTTCCTGCTCGGCGGCGCGGTCGTGCTGGTCTTCGCCTCGACCCGGGGGCCGGTGCTGTTCGCACCGACAACGACCTCGGTCCTGCTCGCGATCGCCCTCGGGCTGATCCCGACGGCGGTCGCCTACCTGGCGTACCTCCGCGGCCTGCGCAGCCACAGCTCCACCACGGGCGTACTCGTCTCGCTCCTCGAGCCCATCACGGCCGCCACGCTGGCGGCCACGGTGTTGGGCGAACGACTCACCATGCCGGCCCTCGCGGGAGCTGCGCTGCTGCTCGGCGCGGTCGCGCTGACCACCACATCCCGTTAGGTAGGGTGGCGAGGACCCCGCGATCTTCAGGAGTTTGCATGTTCCGCTTCCCCCTCGCGGTGGGTTCACTCGCCGCTGTGGTGCTGCTCGCCGCTTGTGGTACGCAGGCTCCCGCCGGCAACCCATCGACGCCGACCCCCAGCGAAACGATCGTGACGAGCACGCCGACCGAGCCCGCACCCGACGAGACGCCCGACACCGGCGACACCCCCGCCGTCGACGACGAACTGACTGACTCGACCATCTCGGCCCAGGGCCTCGGCCCGATCCGGCTCGGCATGTCCCTGTCCGAAGCACAGGCGCATGGGTGGGTCGCCGAGAGCAAGGTCTGCGAGAACACCTGGGACGCAGACGACGAGCTCCTCGAACAGGGCGCCAGCTTCAAGTTCCACGATGATCGCCTCCAGGAGATCTGGGTCGGCAAGCCGACGTGGGCGACCGATGCGGGAGCCCGGGTGGGAGATTCGGCCGACAGCCTGGCTGAGGCGTACGGCTCGGACCTCAGGACCGAAAACCGCAACAGCAACGGGCGCGACTACGAGGCGCGCTACGTGGCGGACGATGGCGAGGAGATCCTCTTCCTGGGCCGTAGCCCCGAGGACCGCAGCGTGGCCACCATCATCGTCCGCCACAGCGACGCCCCCCTCATCGAAGGCTGCTGACGGCATGCGCCGGACACTCGCGGGGCTGGCCCTGCTCCTCGCGCTGAGCGCCTGCTCGGGGGAAACTGCAGCGTCCCAGGATGCTCCGGCGACTCCCACACCGAGCCCCACTCCGAGCCCGACCCGCGTCGTCGCCGCGACCGTGACGCCCACTCCGCGTACGCCCGCCACCAGTGCTTTCATTTCCGGCGCCACCCTCACCGCGGACGGACTCGGCCCGATCCAGCTGGGGATGACCCTTGCCGATGCCGTACGCGAAGGCTGGGCCGGTGAACTCCCCCACTGCGACCGCTGGGGTTCGAGCCCACGCCTGCTCGCCGATGGGGTGGACCTGGTGTTCGACGATTCGGAGCGACTGAGCGAGATTTGGCTCGGCAACGCGACCTATCAGACCCCGGCCGGGGCCTATGTGGGGCTGGCCGCGGAGGATGTCGCCGTCCTCTACGGTGACCGCCTCGACTATGAGCCGCGCGGCAGCGTGGGGGGTTCGATGCAGGTCATGTTCACGCGAGCGGGGGATAACGAACTTGTGTTCTTCGCCCTCGGCAACGAGGACACCATCCCCGACCCGCGCTCCCCCATCAGCGCGATCGGCGCCCGGGCCTACGGCGGCGACATCGACCGGCCGAGTTGTTGACGCTAGACTGGCCGGTCGGACGAGGCGGCCAGGCGATCGCGGCACACCGCAGGTGTGTCGAGGAAAGTCCGGCCTCCGCAGAGCAGGGTGGTGGATAACATCCACCCGGGGCAACCCGCGGGCCAGTGCCACAGAAAACAAACCGCCCCTCACGGGGTAAGGGTGAAAAGGTGGTGTAAGAGACCACCGGCATTCCAGGTGACTGGAGTGGCCAGGTAAACCCCACCCGGAGCAAGACCAGACAGGGAACGTCCGAGGGCTGCTCGCCCGAGTTCCCGGGTAGGTCGCACCAGGCCGTCGGCAACGGCGGTCGCAGATGGATGATCGCCCTCGACAAAAGCCGGCTTATCGGCCGCCTCGTCTGTATCAATTGCGCGGCTCCGCTGCGCGAACGCTTCGCCGGGCCCCCGGGCAGAGCATTGCTCTTCGTCGTCGCCCTCAACGGCGCTCAGTTCGATCGATGAGTGCAGTCCCTGCCCCGGAGCGCCGTTTCGTTCTCCTCCTGCATCGCAATGCCAGGGGCCCCGGCTCCGCCGGGCTGTGGTTGGCTATCGGGCCTGTCGGGCGTCAGCCCTCCTCCCCGCGGACTCCATCTCAATCGCGGTCCCGCATGATTGGGTCCACAAATTGCACCTATGACAACCAGTTTCGGACCCAATGAGGGCCGAGTCGGACGGGTCGGAGGGCCCTTGCAAGAACCTCAGCATCTTCGCGCGAGTTGGCCGCAGCCGCGCGGGGAAGGGCTTCTTCGCGAGGGAAATATCACGCGCGAAGACGGGTTGAGCCGCGCGCGGTGAGCCAACCCGCGCAGAGTGTGCTCCCGGGGCTCCAAAATGGCCGTTTTCCTTGCTTGCAGGAGATCTTTGGTCACAAGGGCGCCGGTTTGGTTAACAAGTCCTCATAATCCCCCTACGGTGGGCACGATGACCAGCGCCGACGTCACCCCAGCCGCACCCGAATCCATGGATCCGGGGAGTTGGCGCGCCAGAACCGCCAGTCGCCGGGACGTGCTGCGCTGGGCCGGCGTCGGCGGGCTTGCGGCCGCCGGTTTGGCCGGGCTGACCGGCTGCAGCCAGGCCCAGGGCCCGGTGCAATTGCCGGTGGAGGCCGCGAAAGGTACGCCGGCCCGCGGTGGTCGGCTGCGGATGGCGCGTCCCGCGAACTCGCGGGCCGAAACGCTCGACTCGGCGGCGTCCCTGTCGGCGTACGAATATCTCGGCGCCCTCTACAACCGCCTCGTCCGCCTCGACGAGGCCGGGAACCCCGTGCCCGACCTCGCGGCCGAGTGGGACGTGACACCCGACGCCCGGCGCTGGACATTTCGGATGCGCGACGGGGTGCAGTTCCACGACGGCCGCCCGTTCACGTCCCGCGATGCGGCCTTCACGCTCGCGCACATCCTCGACCCGGCGGTGGGCTCGCCGCAGGCCGGCGTACTCTCGTCGGTCATGACCGCGGAGAGCATCTCCGCACCCGATCCGACCACGCTCGTCGTCGACCTGACTGCACCGCACTCAGACCTCCCCTCGCTCCTCACGGCTTATCAGTGCTATGTCGTACCCGACGGCTCCACGACCGAACAGATCAACACCTCCGGCATCGGAACCGGACCGTTCCGGCTCTCCCATTTCCGGCCCGGCGGTCGCGGCAGCGTCGAGGCATTCGACGACCATTTCGCCGGCCGGCCCGTGCTGGACGGGATCGACTTCTATTCGATCCAGGACACCCAGGCGCGCGTGAACGCCCTGATGGCCGACCAGATCGACCTGATCTCCCAGACCAACCTCGACTTCGCCACCGCCCAGGTGGTCGCCGCCTCATCGGCGGCGACGATCGCGCGCGTGACGAATGGGCAGTGGTACACGATTCCGCTGCTCGCGACGTCCCGGGAGTTCAGCGATGTGCGCGTGCGGCAAGCGCTCAAGCTGGCGTACAACCCGCAACAGATCCTCGACGTCGCCGTGCAGGGGGCCGGGACGATCGGCCACGACAACCCGGTGGTCCCGACCGATGCGGCTCATCTGGAGATCCCGCACGTGCGCGATCCCGAGCGCGCGAGGGCGCTGCTCGCCGAGGCCGGGCATCGCGACGGATTCCGGTTCGAACTTTCCACGTCGACACTCGACCCGGTGTTCACCCCGATGGCCGTCTCCTTCGCCAATGCCGTCAGGGACGCCGGCATCGAGGCGCGCATTCGCAACGAGTCCGCGGATTCGTACTACACGCAGGTGTGGATGACCAAGCCGGCGATGGTGACCTACTGGTACACGGGCCGACCTGTCGATCAGCTCCTCAATCAGATCTTCCGCTCGGGGAGTTCCTACAACGAGTCGGCATGGGCGAATCCCCAATTCGACTCCGTGCTCGACGCCGCACGCGCCGAGGTGAATCCGGACCGCCGGAAGCAGCACTACCAGGACGCCCAGCAGCTCATCGTGACCGAGGGGGCCACCATCACGCCGATCTTCGCCGACCGTCTCGTGGGGCTGAGCCGGAAAGTCGTGAACTACCACGAATACGGGTTCGAGTTCGACTACCTGAACATCGGGCTGAGGTGATCGCATGCTGCGCCTGATCCTCGTCCGCCTCGGGACGGCCGTCATCACCGTCTGGCTGGCCAGCCTGCTGGTCTTCATCGCCGTCCAGGCCCTCCCGGGTGACGTCGCCCAACAGATTCTCGGCCAGGACGCCACCCCCGAAGCACTCGCGGCCATGCGCGAATCGATGGGCCTCAACCAGCCCATCGCCGAACGCTATGTCGACTGGCTCGGCGGCATGCTCACCGGCAACTTCGGCGAATCGCTCGTCTCGGGCGAGCCCGTG
Organism: Propionibacteriaceae bacterium ZF39; assembly: GCA_039565995.1. Taxonomy (GTDB): domain Bacteria; phylum Actinomycetota; class Actinomycetes; order Propionibacteriales; family Propionibacteriaceae; genus Enemella; species Enemella fulvus. The sequence goes on from CP154795.1 coordinate 2,997,099, forward strand.
GCCGGCACCCTCCTCGTCCATGCGCGGAACACCCTGCTGCTGGCCCTGCCCACGATCATTATCGGCATCACGCTCTCGGTCGTCCTGGGCCTGCTCGCGGGTCTCTATCGCGATCGCGCCGCCGACCGGACGATCTCGGGTCTGGCGCTTATCGGCATGTCCGTGCCGGAGTTCGTGACGGCGACGGTGCTCGTGCTGGTGTTCGCCATCGCGATCCCGATCTTCCCGGCGGTCGTCATCGACGGTGCCCAGGCGACCGTCGGAGAGTTGCTCCCGTTCACGATTCTCCCGGTCATTGTGCTGACGATCTCCATGGCGGCGTACATCATCCGCATGACCCGTGCCGGCGTCATCGACGCCATGGCCTCGGAGTTCGTGACGACGGCCCACCTCAAGGGCGTACGCCCCCGTCAGGTGGTTCTCCGGCACGCGCTCCCCAGCGCGATCCTGCCCACCCTGAACGTCATCGCCATCAACATCGCCTGGTTGATCGGCGGTGTCGTCGTGGTCGAGGCGGTCTTCAACTATCCCGGCATGGGCACGCTCATGATCGAGTCCGTGCACAACCGCGACCTGCCGGTCATCCAGGCGATCGCGGTGCTGTCGGCCTCGGTCTATGCGCTCACCAACCTCGGCGCCGACCTCGTCGCCATGCTGCTCGATCCGCGCCAACGTTCCGGGAGGGCCCACTGATGAGCCAGACCACGAACCCACCGCCCACCGGCGGCCCGCCGCAGGAACCGCCCGCGCCCGAGCGCGTCCGCGAGCCCGCGCCCACCCGCGTACGCCGAGCCCTCCGCGAATCACCCATGCTCACCCTCGGTCTGATCCTCGTGGGAGTGCACGTGATCGTGGCCCTGTTGGCTCCCCTCATCACGAGTTATGACCCGACGCAGGCCAGACCCGCCGAGGCCCTCTATGGCATGACCGCCGACCACTGGCTGGGCACCGATCAATACGGCCGTGATGTCCTCACCCGCACGATCTGGGGCGGTCGCTATGCCCTCGGCGTCGCGTTCCTGGCCACGACGGTCGCGGTCGCGCTGGGAACCCTGATCGGCGTCACGACCGCCTATCTCCGAGGCTGGTTCGACCTCGTCCTCATGCGCATTGTCGATGCCATGCTGTCGATTCCGACGATTCTGTCGCTGCTCGTCATCGTCACCGTGTTCGGCAACGGGCTCCCGGTCATCGTGCTGGCGGTGACGATCATCTATACGCCCGCGGTCATCCGGGTCGTCCGCGGCGCGGCGTCGACCGTCGTCCCGCTCGACTTCGTCACGGCTGCCAGGGCGCGGGGTGAGGGGACGCTGTCGATCGTCACGCGCGAGATCCTGCCGTCGATTCCGGGGGTGGTCCTGGTCGAGTACGCCATGCGCGCCAGCTGGGTCATCCTGCTCGTCTCCACCCTGTCGTTTCTCGGCTTCGGCGCGAACCCACCGACACCGGACTGGGGCCTCATGATCTCGGAAGGCCGGACCGCCCTGACGGTGGTGCCTCTCGCAACCCTGGCACCGATCGTGGCGCTGGCCACCCTGGTGATCGGGCTGTCGGCGCTGGCCGACGGGCTCTCCGGGCGCCTCGGCGTCGACCGACTGCAGCGGGGTGCGGCATGAGTCGGGGGACACCGGGCACCGACCCCTTCGTCTCCATTGCGGACCTGTCCATCTCCTATCGAACCGGACACGACCGGCCGGCGATCGACATCACCCACGATGTCGACCTCACCGTCGACAAGGGCCAGACCCTGGCGATCGTCGGCGAGTCTGGCTCCGGCAAGTCGACCGTGGCTCGGACGCTGCTGGCCTATCTCCGCGGGGGATCCTTCCTGCGGTCGGGAAAGGTCACGGTCGACGGGGTCGACGTGTTCGGGCTCAGTGGCGCGGAGCTGCGTGCTCACCGTGGCGGGACGGTGGCCATGGTGGCCCAGAACGCCGGCCAGGCGCTGACTCCGTCGATGCGGGTGGGCCGACAGATTGCCGAGGCCCTGGAGGTGCATTCGCGCACTCCCTCCGACGAGCACATCGCCGAGTTGCTCGAACAGGTCCAACTCCCCCGGCGCCTCGCCCGGGCGTACCCTCATCAGCTTTCGGGTGGGCAACAGCAACGCGTGGCGATTGCGATGGCGGTGGCGGCACGGCCGCAGGTGCTCGTGCTGGACGAGCCGACGACTGCGCTCGACGTGCTCACGCAGGCGAGCGTGCTACGGCTGTTGCGGGACCTGTGCGCTGAACTCGACACGGCGACCGTGCTGGTGTCCCACGACCTCGGGGTGGTCGCGGGCATGGCCGACGAGGTGGCGGTCATGCGTGACGGTCGGGTGGTCGAGCGGTCCGGCGTGCACGAGGTGCTGCATGCGCCTGCGCATCCCTATACGCGTACGCTCCTCGCTTCCGCGCCCCGCCTCGACGACGACGGGATCGTCGAGGTGCACGAGGACGGCACCCGCACGATCCGCGCCCGCCCGACTCTCGAAGCCGGTGACGTCATCGTCGCGGGTGAGGACGTGGCCGTGGTCTATGGCCGTGGACGGGGCGAGGTGCGGGCTGTGGACGGGGTCGACGTGACCGTACGCCGCGGCGAAGTGCTGGCACTCGTCGGCGAATCGGGCTCGGGCAAGTCCACGTTGGCGTGGGCGGTCGCCGGGCTGAACCCGGTCCGGGACGGGACGCTGGTCTTCACCGGAAGCGAGTCCGATGCGGGTGTCGGGACGGGAGTGGAGAACACCGATGCGGGTACGGTCTCTGCGGACTATGACCTGTCGCGGCCGGTACGCAAGCGCCCGATCGGGCTGCGCCGGCGCATTCAGCTCGCCTTCCAGAACGCCGACACCGCTCTGAACCCGAGAGTCACCGTCGGGACGTCGTTGGCCCGGCCGCTGCGTCTGTTCAAGGCGGTGCCGCGCGACCGGGTCGGCGTACGCCAGAAGGAACTCATGCATCAGGTCGACCTGCCCGAGGAGTTCTTGCGGCGGTTGCCCGGGCAGTTGTCCGGCGGCCAGCGTCAGCGGGTCGGGCTCGCCCGGGCGCTCGCCGGGGATCCCTCGATCATCATTGCCGACGAGATCACGACCGCCCTGGATGTATCGGTCCAGGCCCAGGTGCTGCGGCTGCTGGACGACATCCGCCGGGAGAACAATCTGTCGTGCCTGTTCATCAGCCACGACCTCGCCGTCGTGCACGGCATTGCGGATCGGGTGATGGTCATGCATGCGGCGCGGGTTGTCGAGGAGGGGCCGGTGGACAAGGTCTTTGCGAACCCGCGGCATCCCTACACACGCGAGCTCCTCGGTGCGACGTTGGCAGCGCCGGGTGCAGGTGAGGACCGCCCGGATCCTCTCGACACCATCTCCGAACGCCGCAGCTGGGTCAGCGAGGAGAGCGATGGCTGGGACGAGGCCGACGACGGGCATCGTTGGCGACGCTGGCGCGACCAGGCGTGAGCTCAGTGGCGAAGCGGGGCAAGGCCGACGCCCCAACCGGATCCGGCGTGCGAGGAGCACCGACGACAAGGAGAAAAACGACGTGACACCACGACTGGTCCAGGGCCACGAACTCCCGAAATCGGTCGACGTGCATCATGCCTGGATTCCCATGCCCGACGGCGTACGCCTCCATGCCCGCATCTGGCTCCCGACCGATGCGCACGAGCAACCGGTGCCTGCGCTGCTCGAATACCTCCCCTATCGCAAGAGTGACTGGACGTCGGTGCGGGACGCCGAGCGGCACCCCTGGTATGCGGGCCACGGCTATGCGTCGGTCCGCGTCGATATCCGCGGCTGCGGAGATTCGGACGGGGTGTTCGACGACGAATACTCGGAGAATGAGCTCAACGACGGACTCGCCGTCATCGCCTGGCTCGCGGAACAGCCATGGTGCACTGGCAAAGTCGGCATGTTCGGCATCTCCTGGGGCGGGTTCAACTCGCTCCAACTCGCCGCCATGAAGCCCCCCGCGCTCAAGGCGATCGTCACGGTCTGCTCGTCCGACGACCGCTATGACAACGACGTGCACTATGTCGGCGGCTCAGTCCTCGGCATCGACATGACCGCATGGGCGGGGACGATGCTCGCGTTCTCCTCCCGGCCGCCCGACCCCCAGCACGTCGGCGACCGCTGGCTCGACCTCTGGCGCCGGCGGCTCGACCACGTCACCCCGCCACTGCTCACGTGGCTGTCCCACCAGACCCGCGACGCCTATTGGCAGCGCGCCTCCGTGTGCGAGGACTATTCCGCCATCGAGGCGGCCGTCCTCGCCGTCGGTGGCTGGGCGGATCCCTATCACGACACCGTCCTGCGACTGGTCGAGAATCTCTCCGCGCCGGCGCGCGGCATTCTCGGGCCCTGGGCGCATCAATATCCGGATCGTGCCACCACGCCCGGTCCGGCGATGGGATTCCTGCAGGAAACCCTGCGGTGGTGGGACTTCTGGCTCAAGGACATCCCGACGGGGGTGCTCGAGGATGCGGCGCTCCGCGTCTTCCTGGAGGACTCCCGCCCACCGGTCACCGCGCCCGGCGATGTGCCCGGGGTCTGGCTGGCGACCGAATGGCCCGCCGCCGCGATGCGGCCCATCGCCCTCCCCCGCGCGAGCGTCCCTTCCCGTGACGACTGGGTGATCGTGCACACCGCGCAGCACGTGGGCGTGGACTCGGGCAAGTTCTTCCCCTACGGAAATCTCACCGACCTGGCCCCCGATCAGCGCGCCGACGACGGACGCAGCGTCGCCTTCGAGTTGTTCGTCGCCGAGAAGAACGTCACCCTCCTGGGCAATCCCGAGGTAGTTCTCCGGCTCGACAGCGCGAGGCCCCGCGGCCAGATCATCGTCCGGCTCTGCGACGTGGCTCCGGACGGTTCATCCCGGCTGGTCTCCCGCGGCGTACTCAATCTCTCGTCCCGGCAGGGTCGCGATCGCGTGGTGCCCTTCACTCCGGGCGAGCCGGAGACGGTACGCGTACGCCTGACGGGTCTGGGCGTCCGCATCGCAGCCGGGCATGCCCTCAGGCTCGTCCTGTCCTCGACCTACTGGCCCTGGGTGTGGCCCCAGCCGGAGGCGGGCCCCCTGCGCGTTCACCTTCCCTCGAGCTCGGTCACCCTGCCCATCCTGGATCCGGCGCGCACACCGGAGAGGGACGAGGTGAGGTGGGAGTCCGCCGAGCACAGCGCCGTCGCCGAGCCGGTCGTGCTGCATCAGCGCCGGGCGCGAGGGCCGGACGGGCGGGAGATGTCCCAGCGGGAGATCCGCCACGACGTGGAGACCGGGCGCTGGCGTCTGCTCGTCGATCCGGCCTATGGCGGTTCCCGAACCTATCCGCACGGGCTGGTCTATGGCGAGGAGGTTCACGAGGCGTACGCCATCACCGACGGTGACCCACTCTCCGCCGAGGCGAACTCCCGCTGGCTCGTCACCCTGGGCCGGGACGAGTGGCAGGTCTCGCTCCGCACCGAGCAGGACGTGACCGCGGACGCAAACAATTTCCGTGTCCGCGCACGTCTCCTGGCCGAGGTCCTGTCCGCGGATGGTCAGGAAGTCGTCGAGACCGTCGCCGATCGCACCTGGGACGAATTGATCCCCCGCACCGCCGGCTGACGTCGAGCGCCCACTCAGCCGTCCAGCTTCGCCGCCACATCGGCAGGGAAGCCACCGGTCGCGATGGGGCCCCAGCGCTCGGGGGTGATGCGGATGAGGGACTTGCCCTGCGTACGCATCGCGGCGCGATATTCGTCCCAGTCCGGGTGCTCTCCACTCAGGGCGCGGAAGTAGTCGACCAACGGCTCGAGGCTCTCGGGCATGTGCACGACCTCGGCGGAACCGTCGATCTGCACCCAGGCATCGTTCCAGTCGTCGCTGATGACACAGACGCTGACTGCCGACTCGCGCTCGATGTTGACCGACTTGGCGCGACCCGGATAGGTCGAGATGATGATGCGCCCCTCGGCGTCGACGCCCCCGGTGACCGGCGACAGCTGCGGCGAGCCATCCTTGCGGCGGGTCAGAAGGATCATCTTTCGGCGCTCCCGCACGAAATCGAGCAGCGCGTCGAGTTCGACCCGGTTATTGGTTGCGATCTTGCGAGCCATCAGCGGCGTCCCTTCCTGTTGGGGGCATCCTCGCGACGGGCCCGTTCGGGCACTTCCACGAACGTCGTCACTCCCGTGGTGAGATCCACCCCCGTCAACGTAGCCCGGATTTCCTGACCGAGCGGAAGCCCGCTTCCCTTGACGAAGGCCTCCACCGCGGGCTGGGTGATCATGAACCGGCCGCGGTCCTTCTTGGCATCGAAGTCGACGACAGTGCCGGTGAAGTCCTGGCCGACCCGTCCGGCGAGCACGAGCGCCTCGGTCAGATCGACGATGCCGCGCTCATATTTCTTCGCCCGGCGATCCGACTCGGCCATGATGTCCGGCAGCTCCGGCAGCGCCTCCCGGGCCCAGTCCGGGACCTCTTCGCCGGCACAGATCGCCGCACAGATTTCCAGCACGAACCGGTCCACCAGCCGCCGGAGCGGGGCGGTCGTGTGGGCATACACCGTTGCCAGAGCGGCGTGCTGGGAAAGCTCCGGGACCGAGCCGTTCTCAAAGGCCTGATAGCCCGCACCCCGGAACAAGGTGGTGCACGCATAGAGCATCGCCGCGTGATCACCACGGGTGGAGTCGAGCGACCGGACGAACTCGGGATAGTCCATCTCGGGCGGCCACGGGATGTGGAGCGCCTTGGCCGTCGCCCGCAGGCGACGCAGCGAGGATTTCTCGGCGGGCGGCAGCGTCCGCAGGATGCCGACACCTGCATCGATCATCAGGTGAGCGGCGGCGATGCCGGTCAGCAGTGAGATCTGGGCGTTCCAGCCCTCCACGGGCAGAGTGGAGCGGAATTCGAGCTCCCAGTGGTCGCCCTCGGTGTGGACCTCCTGCTCGGGAATGTTGAGGCTGACGCCACCGCGATCCCGCTCGACCTCTTCCCGCAGGAGCCCGACCTCCTTGAGCAGCACCAGCGACTCCGGCGCCGTGCGCGCATCGAGCTGGTCCTGGACCTCCTCATAGGTCAGCTGTGCGCGGCTGCGGATCAGCGCCCGCTCGACCGTCGGCGCTTCGCACTGTCCCCGGGCATCGACCGGCAGCCGCCAGACCAGAGCCGGGCGTACCACTCCGGGCAGGAGGCTCGCCGCGTTCTCCGACAGCGCCGGCGGGTGCAGCGGCGTACGCATATGGGGCGCATAGAACGTCTGGCCGCGCTCGCGCGCCTCGACATCGATCGGATCCCCCGGGGAGACGAACGCAGCGACGTCGGCAATCGCATACCAGACCACGAACCCGCTGCCGTCACGCTCGATGACGACAGCCTGGTCGAGGTCTTTGGCCCCAGGCGGGTCGATCGTCACGAAGTCGAGATCCGTGAGGTCCTTCTCCGGCAGCCGCGGGTTCTCGGCCGCCACCTCCGCCGCCCGCACCACCTCCGGCGGGAACTCGGCCGGCACGTGGAGCTCCTGCCGCAGGCGTTCCAGCCCCTCCCGGAGTGGACCTGGCACGGCCTCACGGACGCGTACGTGACGAGCTGGCATGGATTCTCCTCAGTCGATCCGGGGGCGAGTGTCAGAGTCCGGAAGATTCCGTCCGCACGAGGATGCGACCGCATTCCTCACACAGGACGACGTCGTCGGGCGCGGAGGCGGCGATGGTACGCAGATCCGCCGCGTTCAGGTCCAGCCGGCACCCGGTGCACCGTCGTTCGACGAGCTCAGCGGCACCCAGGCCGGAATGCTTGTCGCGCATCCGCTCGTAGTAGGTCACCAGCGCTGCGGGCAGCTTCTCGACGACCGTCTCGCGCTTGGCCCCGGCATGCTGCAGCTGGCTGTCGAGGGCCGCGAACTCGGAGTCGCGGGTCGCCATGAGCGCCCGGATGCCGGTCTCCAGCTCCCCGCGCCGATTCTTGATCGCCTCGAAGCGGGCCGACGCCTCCTCGAGCTCCTCCATGACCTCCAGCTGGGCGTCCTCCAGATCACCGATCCGGCGTGTCAGGTGTTCGATCTCATCGATGAGCCCGCGCAGGGCCTTCGGATCACTGACGCTGCCGTCGTCGACGCGCTGCTGATCGCGCAGCTTGCGCTCCTTCACCGGAGCCAGATCCGCCTCGGCCTTGGTCTGGGCACGCTCGAGATCGGACACGCGGGTCTCGACCTCGGTGTAGTCCTCGAGCAGTTGCTTGCGAACCGCGAGCTGCTGAGCGATCTGTGCACGCTCGGGAAGAGTGGCCTTGCGATGGGTGAGCTGGGCGATCTCGGTGTCGATCTTCTGCAGAACCAGAAGTTTCTGCTGGTCGGATGCTGCGGCTTTGATGATGGGCCTCCTTGTCGCCGGCCGTACGCGCGATCCTAGCGTTAGGACAAACCGGCCTAGAATGGCGGATCGACCGAAAGGGAGGCAGCGTTGAGCGACGAGCAGCCGAAACAGAAGAGCCGGGCGATCCCCTACTCCGACGCGTTCAAAGCATTCATCGGCACCGGGTGGGCGCCATATCCGAGCGACCTTCCCGACCCGTTGCCGGCGACCGAGTGGACCCCCGCGCGGCGCACGGCGCTGAGCCAGCAGTTCCCCGGTGATCGTCTCGTGATCCCGGCGGGCGGCCTGAAGGTCCGGTCGAACGACACCGACTATCGCTATCGGCCCCACTCGGCCTTCGCGCACCTGACGGGGCTCGGCACCGATCGCGAGCCCGATGCGGTGCTCGTCATGGAGCCCACCGATACCGGCCACGATGCCGTGCTCTATTTCCGCCCCCGCGCACCGCGGGACTCGGAGGAGTTCTACAGCAACGCCCGCCATGGTGAGATGTGGGTCGGCAAGCGTGAGTCGCTCGCCGAGATGGAGGCCATGACAGCCCTGGCCGTCGCGGATTCCGCCGACCTGCCCGAAGCCCTGGCCAAGAACTGCGCCGCGACGCGCATCCGGGTGACCCGCGAGGCGGACCCGGCGATCACCCGACTGCTCGACGGGCTCGGTCATCAGGGCTCGGTCGAGGCCGACGCGCGGTTCGCGACGGCCTGTTCCGAGCTGCGCCTGATCAAGGACGAGTTCGAGGCCGAGCAGATGCGCGAGGCCTGCGAGAAGACCGCAACCGCGTTCGAGGCCGTCGTCGCGGAGCTTCCCGAAGGCGTACGCCGGGGCCGCGGCGAACGCTGGGTCGAGGGCGTGTTCGGCCTGCATGCCCGCCACGCAGGCAACGCCGTGGGATACGACACCATCGCGGCCGCGGGCGACCACGCGTGCACCCTGCACTGGATCCGCAACGACGGCGACCTCACCGGCGACGAGTTGCTGTTGCTCGATGCGGGCATCGAACTCGACACCCTCTACACGGCCGACATCACCCGGACCGTCCCGGTGTCGGGTCGCTTCTCCCCCGCGCAGCGGAAGGTCTATGAGGCCGTCCTGGAGGCCCAGGCAGCCGGCATCGCCGCCGCGAAGGCCGGTGCCGACTTCCTCGCTCCGCATCGCGCGGCCGTCGAGGTCATCGTCGCGAAGCTCGACGAATGGGGCATCCTGCCGGTCAGCGCCGAGGAGTCGCTCGATCCCGACAACGGCGGCCAGCACCGCCGCTGGATGGTGCACGGCACGTCCCACCATCTCGGCATCGACGTCCACGACTGCGCCCAGGCCCTGGCCGAGAACTATCGCGAGGGCTACCTGAAGGAGGGCATGGTCATCACCGTCGAACCGGGCCTCTATTTCAAGGAGGGCGACACCCTGGTGCCGGAAGAGTTCCGCGGCATCGGCGTACGCATCGAGGACGACATCCTCATCACCGCCGACGGCAACGAGAACCTCTCCGACATGCTCCCCCGCACCGTCGACGAGGTCGAGGCGTGGATGGCGCGGATCTGGGCCGATGCCGACCAGTGATCGGTCGGCGGAGCGCCGCCGCACTGCGATGCCCCGACTCGTCCGCCGCCCGCCGACCCTCATGGCAGCCGATGGCGAGCCGCCGGATTCGGTGGTGGCCTGGGGGCTCTATGTCGAGGGCGTACGCCAGGACATCGACGACCTGGACGCCGCGACCCAGCGCGCCCAGAACGGCGAGGGGTTCGTGTGGCTCGGGCTCAAGGACCCGATCGACGAGGACATGGTCGGCTTCGCGGCCCGGTTCAACCTGCACCCGCTGGCGATCGAGGACGCGGTCGAGGGCCACACGCGTTCCAAGCTCGAGCAGTTCGGCGACACCCTGTTCGCCGTGGTGTCGACGGTGGCCTATGTCGAGCACGCGGAGCTGACCGATTCGTCCGAGATCGTGTCGACCGGCCAGATCATGGTGTTCGTCGGCGACCACTTCGTGATGACCGTACGCCGGGGTGAGCACGCCCAGCTCGCGACGATGCGCCGCAAGCTCGAGGCCCGGCCCGATCGGCTCGCCCACGGTCCCTATGAGGTCCTCTATGCGGTGCTCGACAAGGTCATCGACGACTATCTCCAGGTCGTCGAGGAGTTCGAAACCGACATCGAGGAAGTCGAGTCGGCGGTCTTCGCGCGCGGCGGCAGCCACCAGGTCGATCAGGTCTATCAGCTGAAACGGGAACTGATCGAGTTCAAGCGGTCGGTGGTGCCCCTCGGCACCGCACTCTCGGCTCTCGCGACCCGCCCCCTGGTCACCATCCCCGACGAGGCCCGCGCCTATTTCCGTGAGCTCTCCGACCACCACCTCGAGGCCCGCGAAGCGATCCAGTCGTTCGACGAGGTCCTGTCGACCATCATGGCGGCGAGCCTCGCGCGGGTGTCCGTCGCCGACAACCAGGACATGCGCAAGATTTCGGCGTTCGTGGCGATCGCCGCGATCCCGACGATGATCGCCGGCATCTATGGCATGAACTTCGACAACATGCCCGAGCTCCGCGTCAGCTATGGCTATTTCGTGGTGATCGGCGCAATGCTGACGATCATGCTTGCCCTGTTCATAGGTTTTCGCCGCAACAAGTGGCTCTGACTCCCGACCCCGCACCCCCAGGAGACGGCATGTTTGCAGGATTCGCCCGCCAATGGACGCCGCTGCTCCCGCTGTCGGAAGTCACTTCGAAACCCCGGCGCGAGGTGCTCGCCGGCGAGGCCCTGGTGATCTGGCGAGTCGACCGGGACACCGTGGCCGTCCTGCTCGATCGCTGTCCCCACCGTGGCGTGTCGCTCTCTCTCGGATCGCGTACGCAGACCGGCCGCCTCGCCTGCTCGTTCCACGGCTGGGAATTCGACAGCACCGGCGGCTGCGCGCGGATTCCGCTGAATCCCGGCGCCGATCGCTCCCGGCGCGGCGCGACCGCGCTGCCCCATCGCCAGATCGGCGGCCTGTTGTGGGTGTTCACGGGTTTCGATCCGGACGAGGAACCCCACGTGCCGGACAGCCTCACCGATCCCGGGCTCGTCCGGTTCGTGCACCACGAGACCTGGGATGCGCACTGGACCCGGGCGATGGAGAACATGCTCGACTATCCCCACCTGCCCTATGTGCATCGCACCACCATCGGCCGATTCGTCCGCGCCAAGCAGCGACCCGATTCCGTGCTCCACCAGAAGGTCGAGACCACCGAGTACGGCTATGAACTCACCCCGTGGCTCGACGATGAGCCGCCGGGGGCGACCCTGCGGTGGTATCGCCCGAACTCCATGCTCCTCAACACGATGCCCGCGCCCAAGCATCTGCGGATCCAGATCTATTGCATCCCGACCGAGGAGAACCGCGTACGGATGCTGTTGATCTCGACGCGCAATTTCGCGCGTACGCCCGCCGCGTCGCCGGCCTTCGATCTCTTCAATCTCAAGGTTCTGCACCAGGACCGGGCGATCGTCGAGTCCTCCGATCCCGTCGAGGTGCCGCCACCCGGTCGGGAGAAGTCCGTCCCCAGCGACAAGGCGACCCTGACCTTCCGGGCCTGGTATCTGCGCAATCTCAAGGAGAGCTGACGCGGCTCACTCGAACAGCGCCGCCCGGGCCCCGGGCATGCCGAGCAGCAGCTCGCGGGCCTTGGCCGCGTGCTTGTGTTCGCAGAGGATCTCGTACTTGCTCGGCACGGTGCTCCGGATCGAGTTGAAGTCGCGCCGGCCGCCGGACAGCGCATACATGATCGCGCCGAAGATCACGTTGAGCACGATGGCCAGCGGGATCGCGACGAGCATGATCGACAGGAACTGGCCCTCCGGCGAGAACAGGCCCAGGATCAGGCCGATGATCAGGCCCGTGCTGATGCCGGTGATGACCGAATTGCCGATGACCTGGCCCCAGTTCTTGCGGCCGGTCACGCGTTCGACGAGCTTGAGGTCGGTGCCGACGATGGCGAGATTCTGCACGGGGAATTTCTGGTCCGCGAGGTGGTCGACCGCCTTCTGCGCCTGCTCGTATTTGTCATAGACCCCCACCGACTGGGGAAAGTCGAGCTCGAAACTCAAGCCCTGGAACCGATCAGCCATCGCCGTGCCCTCCCGTGTCGACAATGCCCTCCAGACTACTGGGGTCAGCTCTTCGGCTGGACGACGCGGTCGGCGAGCGCGCGGAGTTCGTCCGCGATCGGCGACGGGTTGCGGTGTCTTCGAGCCCGGTTGCGCAGCTGCTCGCGTTGCGGTGTCTTCGCTCGGGTTGCGCGCGGCTGCTCGGGTTGACGTGCCTTCGCGCCTGATGCTTCACGCGCGAAGTGGGGCGTACTCGCGCGGCTCGACCCAACCCGCGCGAGGATGCCGCATGGCGCAGGGTGGGCCGTCTGGCTCCCTGGGTCATCCCTGCGAGGACAGCTCAGCCCGTGCAAAGGCCGACGAGGAACGGGAACTGACCAGCGGATGCTTCCGCAGGGGAAGCAATTCCATAGCGCCCAGCACTCAGCACCAAGGGGGTGCCACCAGGAGCCCTACTCTCCACTCGCGACCAACCCGGCTGCGCGACCCTTGGCGACGATGCGCTGGGCGACCTTCATGCCGGCCTCGTCGACCATCTCGTCATCGACGACGATCGCCCCCACTGCGCCGCCCGCCTCCGCGGTCGCCGCGGCGTACGCCTCCATCATCCGCAACGAGCGATCGAAATCGGCCTGCCGCGGCGTGAAGATCTCGTTGCCGGCGGCGATCTGGTCGGGGTGGAGCACCCATTTGCCGTCATAGCCCAGCGCCGCCGACGCGCGGGCCGACCGCCGGAACCCCTCCACGTCACGGATCGCGACATAGGGCCCGTCGATGGCCGCCAGACCATGCGCCCGCGCGGCCACGAGGATCGAGAACAGCACGTGATGGAAGGCATCTCCCCGGTCGTAGCCCTCGGGCTGCTCCCCCACGTTGGTCGAGGCCATCCCGACCGAGGCCATGAAGTCACCCGGGCCGAAGACCAGCGACCGCATGCGCGGGCTCGCCCCGGCGATCGCGGCCGCATTGAGCAGGCCCTGCGCGTCCTCGATCTGGGCTTCGATGCCGATCCCGCCGACCGCCAGACCGTGCGTACGCTCCACCTGCGTCAGCAAAAGATCGAGCGCCACGATGTGTTCGCGGCTCTGCACCTTGGGCAGCACGACCGCGTCGATGTGGACCCCGGCCCCGCCGACGACCTCGACGACATCCGCGTACGTCCACTCGGTCGTCCAGTCATTGACCCGCACGGTCACGATCGGGGCCGCCCAGTCCTCCGCGAGGGCCGCCACGATCAGGCGTCTGGCCTCGGCCTTGGCCGGGGGCGCCACAGCATCCTCGAGGTCGAGGAAGACCGCGTCGGCCGCCAGGCCGCGTGCCTTGGTCAGGAAGCGCTCGGAGGAGCCGGGCACCGCCAGGACAGTACGCCGCACCTGGGCGGACGGATCGGTGGGAGTTTCGCTCACGTTTCCCACCCTAATCGCCGGAGATCAGGCCGGCGGCTGCCATTGCGGATCACGGCCGATGACGCCCATCAACCGTTCGACCGGACCGGCGTCGTCGGCGACGGGCACGGGCGGGCCGAACTGGCCGGAGGCCTGGAGCGCGGGGCCCATCGAGGCGAGGCCGGCGGCCATGGCCGCGGCGGAGTCGTGGTCGAGCTCGACCTCCTGACCGGTGGCCTTCGCCAGATCCCACGAATGCATGAACACGTCGCCGGAATAGAAGCCGTCGATCACGGCAGCGAGTGGCTGGTCGCCCATCTGGCCGAGACACAGGATCTCTCCGGCCATTTCGGGGTTGTCGAGCATGTCCTGGATGGCAGCGGTCTGGGCCCGGAAGGACGCGGCCCGGTCGTCCCCGGCCTCGGGCAGGGCGACGCCATGGGCGCCCAACATCTCGCGGGGCCAGGTGAGCAGGTGGTCGACGATGTCTCCGGCCTGCCATTCGGCGACCGGCGTGGGGACGGACCAATCGGTGGTGCCGTCGATCAGGGTGGCGAACGTCGCGGCCACGCTGCGGTGGCGCTGCGACGGAGTGGACTCGGTCAGTTCTGACATGGGGTCCAGTCAATCAGCGAGCACTGACACTCATCGTGCGGGGCGCTACCCTGCTCCGGTGAGCAAATCGACTTCGGTGTTCATCTCGCGGATCCGCGGGCTTCCCGTCGTCGATGGGGGTGGTGACCAGATCGGCAAGGTGCGCGATGTGGTGATCCAGGTCCGCACCGAGGGCCGGGCCCCCCGCGCCAAAGGTCTCGTCGTCGAGCTGTTCGCCCGCCAGCGCATCTTCGTGAACATGCTGCGCGTCCACTCCATCGATGCGATGCAGGTGGCGATCTCGGGCACGATCAACACCCGCCGGTTTTCGCGCCACGATGCCGAGACCCTCGTCATCGACGACCTGTTCGATCGCCGCGTGCACCGCGGCAGCGACCCGGACGACTGGTCGGTCTATGACATCTCGATGCGCGAGGTGCGCAACCGCGAGTGGGAACTCTCGGAGGTGGCTCTCGCCCAGCAGCGCAATCGTGGCTTCCGGCGCAAGCCCCACGTGACCATCGTCGACTGGTCGGAGGTCGACGTGCTGCGCCCGTCGTCGGACGACCGTGAACACGAGAAGGTCCTCGCGGAGCTCGAGGACATGCACGCCGCCGACGTCGCCAAGGAACTCCACGACATGGACCCCGAGCGACGGGCCCGCGTGGTCGAGGCGCTCGACGACGCCAAGCTGGCGGACGCACTCGAGGAACTCCCCGAGGACGAACAGATCGAGGTCATCTCCTCCCTCGAGATCGAGCGGGCGGCCGACATCCTCGAGGAGATGGACCCCGACGACGCCGCCGACCTCATCGCCGAACTCGAGGAGGACAAGGCCGAGGAACTCCTGAGCCGGATGGAGCCCGAGGAGGCCTCCGATGTCCGCCGTCTCCTCGTCTATGCCGAGTTCACAGCCGGTGGCCTTATGACGCCCGAGCCCGTGATCATGGCCCCGGACGATCGGGTCGCGGATGCGCTGGCGCGCGTACGCAATGAGGAGCTCACCCCGGCACTGGCAGCCATGGTGCACGTGTGCCGCACCCCGCTCGAGACCCCGACGGGCCGCTATCTCGGCAGCGTCCATATCCAACGGCTGCTGCGGGAGCCCCCGTCGACCCTGATCTCCCAGCTGATCGACGACGACCTGGAACCGCTGCGGCCCGACGCGCCGATCGGCCTGGTCAGCCGCCACTTCGCGACCTACAACCTCGTGAACGCCGCCGTGGTCGACGGTGACCAGCGCCTGGTCGGGGCCGTCACGGTCGATGACGTGCTCGACCACATGCTGCCGGATGACTGGCGCGGCGATCAGATGGAGGGCCTGTGATGGCACGCGACAAGGGCAGGGACCGTCCCGACCGGTCCCGGGACCGCGATGACCGGCTCAACACCCCGGGTCGCGACCGCAGCCGCATTCCGCGGCTGAAAGTGGACGGCGACACGTTCGGGGCCTTCGCCGAGGCCTTCGCCCGCTTCATGGGCACCGCCCGGTTCCTCATGTGGATGACGATCATCATCATCGTCTGGATCACCTGGAACATCTTCGCCCCGGCCGGGCTGCGGTTCGACGAATACCCGTTCATCTTCCTCACCCTGGTGCTGTCCCTCCAGGCGTCCTATGCCGCCCCGCTCATCCTGCTCGCCCAGAACCGCCAGGAGGCTCGCGACCGGATCAGTGTCGAGGAGGATCGTCGGGTGGCGGCGCAGAGCCGTGCGGACATGGACTTCCTGGCGCGTGAGATCGCGACCGTCCGCATGAACGTCGGGGAGCTCGCCACCCGCGACTTCATCCGCAACGAGTTGCGCGACCTGTTGTCGGGGGATGACGACCGCGAACGCGGGGACAAGCGCAAGTCCTGAGCGCGTACGCTGGGCCGCATGCCCGAAATCGACTCCAAGAATCCCGAGCACCCGCTGCTCCCGAAGGTCACGGCCGCCCTCGCGACGGTCAATGATCCCGAGATCCGCCGGCCGATCACCGACCTCGGCATGGTGGAACGCGTCGATATCGATGACGCGGGCGCTGTCTTCGTGGGAATCCTGCTGACGACCGCGGGTTGTCCGCTGAAGGGCCCGATCCAGGCCGACGTGACCAACGCCGTCTCGGCCGTCGCGGGGGTGACCGGTGTCGAGGTCAACCTGGGTGTGATGACCGAGGAGCAGCGCGCCGAGATGCGGCGTACGCTCAACGGCGGCCGCGACCCGCGCGAGATCCCGTTCACCCGCCCCGACTCCCCCACCCGCGTCATTCTCATCGCCTCCGGCAAGGGCGGCGTCGGCAAGTCGTCGGTGACCGTCAACCTGGCGATGGCCCTGGCGCAGGCCGGCCATTCGGTCGGCGTGCTGGATGCCGATATCTATGGCCACTCCATCCCCGCCATGCTCGGCCTCGCCGATGCGCGCCCGACCTCGATCGGCGACGACGAGGAGTCGATGATCCTCCCGGTGCCGACCAACGGCATCCAGGTGCTCTCGATCGGCATGATGAAGCCCGAGCGCTCCCAGGTCGTGGCCTGGCGCGGGCCGATCCTCGACCGCGCGCTCACGCAGTTGCTCGCCGATGTGCACTGGGGCGATCCGGACTTCCTCATCGTCGACATGCCGCCCGGCACCGGTGATGTGCAGATCTCGCTCGGCCAGAAGCTCCCGAATGCCGAGGTCATCGTCGTCACGACGCCGCAGGCCGCGGCCGCGGAAGTCGCCGAGCGCGCCGGCACGATGGCGTCCATGATGAGCCAGCGCGTCATCGGCGTGGTGGAGAACATGGCCTATCTCGAGGTCGAGTGCCCCCACTGCCAGCAGCCCCACCGCGTCGAACTGTTCGGGTCCGGCGGCGGCGAGCAGGTTGCGAAGGCGCTCACCGAGCGCCTCGGTTATCCCGTGTCGCTGCTGGGCCAGGTGCCGATCGACCCGACGCTGCGCAGTGGTGGCGACGAGGGCGTGCCTGTGATGGCGGAAGCCCCCCAGAACCCGTCGTCGGTGGTGCTGCGCGGCATCGCCAACCAGGTCGGTGGCCGCAAGAAGTCGCTGGCCGGCGTACGCCTGGGCCTCACGCCCACCGGCGGTCGCTGACGGCTCTCCGCACGCGCTGAATCAATCCCGACCCCGGGGCGTCAGGTCGCCTCGGGGTCGAACGGCGCACCGGCCCGCACGGGGCGGGCATGGTCGAGGGCCTCGATGTTGGTCCGGACCTGGCCCAGCTCGGAGCGCACATCCCGCTCGACATCCTCGAGATCCTTCTTCACGTCATCGATGACGGGCTGGATCTCGTCGAGCAGATAGGACTTGACGAAGGCCTTCGGGTTGCTGAGGTCCACCTCGGTGCCCAGTTCGCGCGAGAGCGTGTTCTGGGCGTCGTTAGCGATGTTGCGCAGGAACCGCACGACCCGGGCCGCCTTGCGCGCCAGATCGGGAAGTCGTTCGGGCCCGAAGATGATGACCGCCAATACCGCCAGGACGGCGATCTCAGCGGGCCCGATATCGAACATGGCGACAGCGTAGCCGGTCAGCCCACCTTGGACCCGAGCGTGACCGCTACCGGACCACGTCCCCGGACGGTCAGTTCGACCTGCTCCCCCGGGCGGTGTGTGCGGATGCGCACGATCAGGTCGGTGGGCGTGTCCACGGGCTTGCCGTCGGCGGCCGTGACGATGTCGCCACTGTTCAGCCCCGCCCGCGCGGCCGGCCCGCCCGGCGTGACAGCGGTCAGCCGCACGCCCTCGGCGTTGTTGCCCACCGAGGCGCCGATCACCGGATAGGTCGCCTGCCCGTCGCGGATGATCTCCTCGGCGATGGTCTTGGCCTGGTTGATCGGGATGGCGAAGCCGAGACCGATATTGCCGCTGCGGCCGCCCTCGGCACCGGCGCCCAGCGTCAGGATCGCGGAGTTGACGCCTATGACCCGGCCGGCCGTGTCGGCGAGTGGCCCGCCGGAGTTGCCGGGGTTGATCGCCGCATCGGTCTGGATCCCGTTGATGAACGTCGTCGCTCCCGATTCATCGGTCGTATCCCCCACCCCGAACGGTCGCTCGACCGCCGACACGATGCCGGCGGTGACCGATCCGCCGAGACCGAGCGGCGCGCCGACGGCCAGAACGCCCTGGCCGGGGCGTACCGCATCGGAATCACCCAACTGCACCGGCGCCAGGGGGTCGTTGGCCGACACCCGGATCACCGCGAGGTCATAGCTGGGGCTGCGGCCCACGAGCGAGGCCGGCACGCGACGGCCGTCGGTGAACTCGACCATCAACTGCGTGCCACCGCTCACCGCGCCCTCGATGACGTGGTTGTTTGTGACGATGTGACCCTGCTCGTCGAGGACGAACCCGGACCCCGTACCACCGGTCGTGTTGGAGCGATAGGCGATCGTCACGGTGCTCGTGAGGAGCCTGTCCGCCACCTCGGCCGTATCCGACTCGGTCTGCGGCGCGACCTGCGTCGTCGACGCCGTGGAGGTGGGGGCGGTGGTCGGATTCTGACCCGCCAGTTCGGCCGCGCCATAGCCCGCCGCCCCGCCCGCCACCAGCGCGGCGGCGGTGGAGGCGATGACCGCGGTCAGGAGCGTACGCCGGGAGGTCCCGCCCGTAGCCCTGGCCGGTGGGGGCGGCACAGCCCGGGCCGGGGTGGTGGGAGCGAAAGCTCCGGGAGGCCCCGCCGGTGGGGGTGCGAACGCCTCCGGCGGATGTTGTACGCCGAAGCCCGCGTCGCGCCGTAGGCGAGCTGGATCCGCGTCGGCAGGCGGTGGATAGCCCGGCCCGGACTGATAGCCGGGCTGCGGCGGATAATTCGTGGGCGCCGACGGATAACTGGTCGGCGCCGAGGGATAACTGCCGGACGCGGAGGGGTAGCTGCCCGGCGCCGGGGCGTACCCGCTGGAGTCGGAGCCGTAGTCCGGCGGCGCGCCGAAGCCCTGCTCACCGTCCTGGGGGCGGCTCCAGGGCGAATAGTTCTGGCTCATCCGGCCACTCCGATCAGGTGCAGCCACCCGTCGACGACCCGGTCGACCCGGGTGCGCAGGACAGGTGATTCGTGGGGCAATTCGGCCACCGCGCGGTCGGCCAGGTGGGCCGGTCCGTCGGTGACCACGGTGAAGACGGTGTCGCCGGATTGCCAGGCATACATGGTCGTGATGCCCAGGCTCCGATAGGCGCGCATGCCCGGATCCCAGACGAACCCGTCCGGAGGCCCGGTGAGCGCACCCTTCTGCTGGAGCACGCTGAGGGTCACGATGCCGTCGCCATAGACGGTGTGCACCATCGTATCGGTGCGATCACTGCGGACCCGGGCCAGATCCAGGCCCGCGAGGCGGTCCGCACACTGCCAACCCTGACCCTGCAGGACACCGACGCTCGCCAGCGTGAGGTTGGCCGTGGACGGCCGGATCACCAGGCGCGGCGGCAGATGGGTGGGGTCGGCGGAAGGCCCGACGGAGACGGAGCGATAGCCGGCGCTGAGAGTCGTGGCCCCGGAGACGTCCACGGTCTGCTGCCAGAGGATCAGGGCGGTCTCCCGGTCGACCCACCAGCGAGCCGTTGCCCGGTCACCGGCCCTGGCCTCCACGACCACGGTGTCACGTCCGGCGACGCGCGGCCCGGGAGCCACCAGCATCCGATGGTCGGCCAGCAGGCGGTCGATTCCGCTCGTTTCCTCGGCCGGCACGAGCGCAGAACGGGTCACCCCGGTGCGATCGGGGAACGCGACGCGCGTGCTGCGCCCCGGGGTCGCCTCGACCTCGACACCGGTCACCCAGAACCCCGCCAGGTGGCGAATCTGCACCGTCTGGAGCCCCGCATGCGGAACCGTCAGCCGGGCCGCCTCAGCCCGTTGCAGCCAGTCCCGGGCCCCCTCGGTGGAGAAGGAGCCCTCCGGCCCCAGCGGCACGTCCGCGTCGCCGGTCTTGGTTTCGGTCGCCTCCGCCGCCCGGGCCGCGATCACGGCCGGGTTCGCGAGGGCGGTTTCTCCCTGGACCGCAGCAAACTCCGAGCGCGCGACGGGGCCGGGGTCGAGTGCCGGCGTACGCGTCGGAGGGGCCGCCGCCCAGCCCACCCCGACCAGGCCGGCGAGCAGCAGGCAGGTCATGGTCATCACCCCGGCGACAGCGTGGCGCTTGCGGCGCCGGTGGCTGGGCAGTGCCCCCGCCCTGCCTCGATCGAACGGACGCGCCCACAGGGGTTGATCCGCGCGTTCGCCCGCGATCTTCAGGAGCCGATCGGTGAGGTCGGAGGCAGGAGCTTCGGAGTTGACCCCGCGTACGCGATCACGGACGGTCCGCAGGGAGTCGGCCTCGGCCCGGCAACCGGCGCAGTCGACGAGATGGGCGTTGAGCCTCTCGAGTTCCCGAAGGCCCAACGCCCCATCGACCATTTCGGCGAGTTCGCGGCGGCGGGAGGGACAGGCGCTCACCGCGCCTCCTCGACGACCACCGGCCCCTGCTCGGCCTCCACACCCAGATAGCGCTCGCGGCCGTGGGAGGGCTGCCGGTGGGCGAGAGCCTCGCGCAGTTGGGCCCGGCCGCGGTGGATGCGGCTGCGGACCGTGCCGAGCTTCACATCGAGCACGGCGGCGACTTCTTCATAGGTCAGTCCCTCGACATCGCACAGCACGACGCACGCGCGATATTCCGGGGTCAGGGCGGCCAGCGCCGCGGCGACATCATGGTCCAGACCGGCATCGGCCAGCTGATCCGCCGGGGCGAGCTCGTTGCCGGGCAGACGATCGTCGGTGTCTTCCGCGAGCCGGTGGAAACGAATGCGCTGACGCCGGCGGGCGCTGTCGAGGAAAAGGTTGGTCGTGATGCGGTGGAGCCAGCCCTCGAGCGTGCCGGGCTGGAAGCGGTGGAGCGACCGGAACACGCGGATGAACACGTCCTGCGTCAGGTCCTCGGCATCATGTGCGTCACCGGTGAGGCGATAGGCCAGGCGATAGACCCGCGCCGAATGATCGCGCACCACATCTTCCCAGCTGGGCGGCGCCCAGTCCGGCTCGGAGTCACCGGCACCGAATCCTCGATCACCGGAGTCGTGGTCACGTCGACGGCTGATCGGCATTCGCCCCTCCATGGCTCGCAGACGTGTCAGGTTGCCACGTCATTCTATGTGGAGGCTGGGTGCGAGGTATGGGTCCGTGGTCCCGACCTGTCCCCGAGGCAACCCTGAGTCGGGCCGATCAGAGGAGGCCCGAACGCCGCAGGCACGCGGCGAACGCGTCGGTCTGCTCGTCGGTGGCGCTGGGCAGCGGCGACCGCAGACCACCGACCGGGCGGCCCATCAGGCCCAGACCGGCCTTGACCAGGATGCAGCCCTGGGTCGCGAACACGCCGGTGAAAGTCGGCTCCAACCGGCGGTGCAGCGCCACCGCCTCCTCGACCCGGCCCTCGGAGAACGCGACCATCATCTGCTTGGCAGCACGCCCGCTGAAGTGGGTGGACGTGCCCACGAGCCCGACACCCCCGACCGACATGAGCGGCAGGGTGATGGCATCGTCGCCGGAATAATAGGCAAGGTCGGTCGCGGCCATGACCCGGCTGGACTCGACCAGATTGCCCTTGGCGTCCTTCACACCCGCGATGTTGGGGTGTTCGGCCAGCCTGATCAGGGTGTCCGTGGCGATCTCCACCCCGGAGCGGTGAGGGATGTCATAGAGCAGGATCGGCAGGTCGGTCGCGTCGGCCACCGCATTGAAGTGGGCGAGCAGACCCAACTGCGGCGGCTTGGAATAGTACGGCGTCACGACCAGCAGCCCGTGAGCCCCGGCCGCGGCTGCTTCGCGCGCGAGATGAATGGTGTGGTCGGTGGCGAACGTGCCGACACCGGCGAGGATCTGGGCCCGATCGCCGACGGCGTCGACCACCGCACGCAGCAGTTCGGTCTTCTCGGCATCGGTGGTCGTCGGGGACTCACCGGTCGTCCCCGAGATGACGAGGGCGTCGTTGTCCATCTCCTCGACAAGATAAGTAGCCAGCTCGGCGGCCGCATCGAGGTCGAGCGCACCGTCGGCTTTGAACGGCGTCACCATGGCGGTCAGCAGGCGGCCGAAGGGCAGGGCAGGTCTCGACATGGGAGAAATCGTACGCACCGAGGGCGTGTCCCGGCCAATCATGGGATAACTGACGGCACGTCGGCCTCTTCACCGCAAGAATCACCTCAGGAACCGATTCCGACACGACTTCGCGCTGCGCTCCCTGAGCCCATAATCGTTGCCGCCTCCCTCGCCCACCGCCCGGCGCGGGCCGCTAGGCTGGCCCGCGTGAGCGCACAAGGTCAGGTCAATCCAGTCTCCGCCCCTGCTCCCTCCGGCGCGTCGATGGCGTTCGCCGAGGGCTTTCGACCCCAGTCCGAGGCTGTGCAGGCGGCCCGCAGGGAAGCGGTTCCGCTCGGCGTGACCCCGGTGACCTCGGGTGTCGCCACTCTGCTCACCGTCGTGGCACGCATGATCCGCGCCGAGGCCGTGGTCGAGATCGGCACCGGTGCCGGAGTGTCCGGGCTCGCGCTGTTCGACGGGATGGATCCCGCCGGCGTGTTGACCAGCGTGGACACGGAACACGAGGACCAGGCCGCCGCCCGCCGCGCGTTCACCGGCGCACAGATTCCCACCCGGCGCTTCCGCCTCATCGCGGGCCAGGCTCTCGACGTGCTGCCCAAGCTGCGCGACGGTGCCTACGACCTCGTGCTGATCAACGGCGACCATCTCGAGTATGCGGAATATGTCGCCCAGGCCCTCCGCCTCCTGCGCCACGGTGGTGTGGTCGTCCTCAACCATGCGTTGTGGTCCAACAAGATCGCGGACCCGGACAACCAGGAGGACGAGACGATCGTCATCCGCGAGGCCCTCGCCGGCGTGCAGGAGATCGAGGACTTCACCGCGGCCCTGCTGCCCGTCGGCGACGGCGTGTTGCTGGCCGTCAAGGGCTGAGGTGGCGGCGGGTCCCGCTGCTCGCGTACGCCTGATCGAGCTCACCGACGCCGACGTCCTCGCCGAGCTCTATGCCACCAACCGCGAATTCCTCGCGCCCTGGGAGCCCCGTCGGGATGCGTCCTTCGCGACCCCGGAGGGCCAATCCATCGCGGTCCGGGGCCTGCTCCATTTCTATGAGCAGGGCTCCTGCTGGCCAGGCGTGATCCTCACCGACGACGATGCGATCGCAGGCCGGATCTCCCTGAACAACATCGCCCGCGGCGCAGGCCAATATGCGTCACTCGGCTATTGGGTGGCCGAATCCCACAACGGCCGCGGCCTCGCGACCCAAGCGGTGGCAGCCATGCTGGACATCGCCTGGTCGCTCGGTCTTCATCGCGTCGAAGCCGGCACCCTCGTTGAGAACCAGGCATCGCAGCGCGTGCTGACCGCCAACGGGTTCACTCGCTTCGGGCTGGCCCCCGCCTATCTCCGGATCGACGACCGGTGGCAGGATCACATCCTCTTCCAGGTCCTCAACCCGGCAGACGCCCAGGTCAGTCGCGCGTGACCCGCGTACCCTTCCCAACCACCGTGATGCCGCCGGCGGAGACAGTGAATCCGCGAGCGCGGTCCTGTTCCTTGTTGATGCCGACCTCGCAGCCGTCCTCGACCACCACGTTCTTGTCCAGGATCGCGTTGGTGATCTGAGCGTGGCGCCCGATGCGGACGTTGTCCATCACGACGGCGTGATCGACCTTGGCCCACTTGTCGACCCGCACGTTGGGTGACAGGACCGAGTTGTCGACGTCGCCGCCGGAGATGATGCAACCGCTGGAGACGATCGAGTCCTCGGCCGTGCCGCGCAGGACGAACTTCGCACCCGGTCGCTGGGGCTGATAGGTCCAGATCGGCCAGCCCTGGTTGTAGAGCGAGAAGTTGGGCACGACAGACACCAGGTCCATGTGGGCCTCGTGATAGGCGTCGATCGTGCCGACGTCACGCCAGTAGTTCTTGTCCTTCTCGGTGGCGCCGGGCACGTTGTTGGTGGTGAAGTCGTGCACCTGGGCCTGCCCCTTGGCCACGAACCTCGGGATGATGTCGCCACCCATGTCATGACGGGCGGTGGCGTCGGCGGCGTCGGCCTCGAGCGCCTCGACCAGGGCGGACCGGGTGAAGATGTAGTTGCCCATCGAGGCGAACGATTCATCCGGGCTGTCCGCCAGGCCGGGCGGATCGGCCGGCTTCTCCAGGAAGTCGTTGATCTTGTAGTCGGCAGAGGCATCGATGATGCCGAACGCGCTCGCGTCCTTGCGGGGCACACGGATGCCGGCGACCGTGCACTCGAGGCCGGATTCGATGTGCTGGTTCAGCATCTGTTCGACATCCATCCGATAGATGTTGTCGGCGCCGAACACGACCACATAGTCCGGGTCTTCGTCCCGGATCAGGTTCATCGACTGATAGATGGCGTCGGCACTCCCCTGATACCACCGCGGACCGAGCCGCTGCTGGGCCGGGACCGGGGTCACATAGTTGCCGAGCATCGTCGACATGCGCCACGTCAGGGAGATGTGCTTGTCGAGTGAATGGGACTTGTATTGGGTCAGAACCGCGATCTGACGCATGTCGCTGTTGACCAGGTTGGACAACACGAAATCGATGAGGCGATAGGTTCCCCCGAACGGGACGGCCGGTTTGGCCCGGTCCCCGGTCAGCGGCATCAGCCGCTTCCCCTCGCCTCCAGCCAGAACAATGGACAGGACATTCGGTCGCACGATCTCCACCTCATCACCGCTCGCCGGGCTTCGCGACGATTCCACCCTAAACCCTCGCCAGCCGACGCGCAGAGGCCCCCTCACACCGGCCCCGAAGCTGTGACACGATCAGTTCCATGAGCATGCGAATCTCCCTTCTGACCCGGGAATACCCGCCCAGCATCTATGGCGGAGCGGGGGTGCATGTGGCCCAACTCGTCCCCCAACTGCGCAAGCTGATCGAGGTCGACGTCCAGTGCATGGGCGAGCCGCGCGAGGGGGCGACCGCCCACGCCGAGAACTTCCCGTCCGGGGGCAACGCAGCGCTGCGCGTGTTCGGTGCGGACCTCGGGATGGTCGCCGCGATCCCCGAGGTCGACCTGGTGCACGCCCATACGTGGTACGCCTGCCTGGGCGCCCATCTCACCGGTCTCTATCAGGACATCCCGAGTGTCGTGACGGCTCATTCGCTGGAGCCCGACCGCCCCTGGAAGGCCGAGCAGCTGGGCGGCGGCTATCGGTTGAGCTCCTGGGCCGAGAAGACCGCGTACGAAGGGGCCAGCGCCGTGATCGCGGTCAGCGAGGCGATGCGCCCGGCGATCCTGAATGCGTACCCGTCGCTCGACCCGAGCCGCATCCACGTCGTCAAGAACGGCATCGACACCGACGAGTTCTACCCGGTGTCCGAGACCGATGTCGTCACGGGCCTGGGCGTCGATCTCGACAGGCCGATCGTGACCTTTGTCGGTCGCATCACCCGCCAGAAGGGCCTGATCCACCTCGTCCGCGCCGCCGAGCAGTTCGATCCGGACACGCAGCTCGTGCTGCTGGCCGGCGCGCCGGATACGCCGGAGATCGCCGCCGAGTTCAATGAGGCCTTCGGCCACCTCAAGCAGACCCGGGGCGGGGTCATTTGGGTGCAGGAGATGCTGCCGCGCGCGAGCGTACGCCAGGTCCTCTCCCACACGACCGTCTTCGCGTGCCCATCGATCTATGAACCGCTCGGCATCGTGAATCTCGAGGCGATGGCCTGCGAGACTGCCGTCGTCGCCTCCGCAGTGGGCGGCATCCCCGAGGTCGTCGTCGACGGCACGACCGGCTCACTCGTGGCCTATGACCCGAAGCAGGCGGACGATCCCGCCTTCGTGTCGGCGTTCGAAACCGAGTTCGCCGCCCGCGTCAACGAGCTGACCCGCGATCGCGAGCGGGCCACGGCCTTCGGCAAGGCCGGTCGACAGCGCTGCATCGACGAGTTCTCGTGGGAGCTCATCGCCCGCCAGACCGTCGACGTCTATCGCTCTGCCATCGAGGTGCACGGCTGACGCACCGCGCGATCACGTCACACGCAGAACGCGGGCCCCGGGGATTCCGGGACCCGCGTTCGACGTATGTGTCATGGGCGTCAGCCCACGACCTCCTTGAGCGCCGCAGCCAGCTCCGTCGCCTCATCGGCATTCATTTCGACAACCAGACGGCCGCCGCCCTCGAGGGGAACCCGCATGACAATCCCGCGACCCTCCTTGGTGACCTCCATGGGGCCATCGCCCGTGCGCGGTTTCATTGCTGCCATCGCGTATCCTCATCTCTCCTTGGACCGGGAACCGATCCACCTGTAGCCGACTCCATTATTCCGCATCGGGGGCAATGATGGGTGCGCTCCCCCGCTCCAACTGATCCAGCTGCCGCGCGATCCGGGCCATGAACTGGTCGACCTGCCCCTGGTCATAGCCCAGCGGAGCGATTCCGAACCGGATCCCCGCGAGGTCCGCAGCCGTGATCGACCACTCGTCCGCGGGCGGCTGATAGACATCGCGCACCGGCTCCGCCTGCATCGCGCCGAAGCGCCCGACGGCCACCAGGGCGGCCAGGCCGAGGACGGCAACGGCGATGACCGCGATCACGATCTCCATGGCACTCCCGACTCGTGGTGGCTTCTGTTGTTTGGGGTTTCTTTTGCTTGGGCTTCTATTGTCCGTCGACCGCTTCGGCAACGTCCTCCGGGTCGGGATCCTTGGGCGTGTTGGACTCGATCATGATCCTGACCGCCTCGTCCACGTCATCGGTCACGACCAGTCGATCGACGTCGTCGGCGGAGATGTAGCCCTCCGCGAGCGCACGATCGACGATCCAGTCCCGGAGTCCGCACCAGTAGTCCGAACCGAAGAGGACGACCGGGAAGTCGACCACCTTGCGCGTCTGGACGAGCGTCAGGGCTTCGAAGAGCTCGTCGAAGGTGCCGAAGCCGCCCGGCAGGACGATGAAGCCCTGGGAATATTTGAGGAACATCGTCTTGCGCGCGAAGAAGTAGCGGAAGTTGATGCCGAGCGTCACATAGTCATTGATGCCCGTCTCGAAGGGCAGCTCGATGCCGAGGCCCACCGACACTCCGCCGGCTTCGCAGGCGCCCTTGTTGGCGGCCTCCATGATGCCCGGCCCGCCACCGGTGACAACGGCGAACCGGGCTTCGGCCAGTCGGCGCCCGATCGCTTCCGCTGCGGCGTACATGGGGTGATCGGGGTCCGTTCGCGCCGAACCGAACACGCTCACGGCGGGCCCGAGCTCGGCGAGCGTGCCGAACCCCTCGACGAACTCCGCCTGGATCCGCAGCACGCGCCAGGGATCGGCGTGGACCCAGTCGGTCGGCCCGCGCGACGCGAGCAGGCGCTGGTCGGCGGTGGTCGGGAGCACCATGTCGCGGGAACGGATCACCGGGCCCTGCTGACGGCGCTCGTAGCGTTGGATCTTCTTGCTCACATCAGGCTCCCGTCAGCCAGCGGATCAGCGCGTCGCGGCAGGCGTACACCTGCGACGCAGGACAGAACTCGTCATCGGCGTGCGCCTTGATCGGATCGCCGGGGCCGAAATTCACCGCGGGTACGCCGACGCTCGCGAACAGGGCCACATCGGTCCAACCGTGCTTGGGCTTCGGCTCCCCACCGACCGCGGCGATGAAGTCGGCCGCCGCCGGCTGGTCGAGACCTGGCCGGGCGCCGGCGGCCAGATCGGTCACCTCGAGTTCGAAGCCGGAGAAATAGTCCCGCACCCACGCAAGAGCTTCCTCGGCCGACTTGTCGGGGGCGAAGCGATAGTTGACCTCGACGGTGCAGCGATCGGGGATGACGTTGCCGGCGATGCCGCCGGTGATCTTCACGGCGTTGAGGCCCTCGTGATATTGCAGGCCGTCGACCCAGGGCTGGACCGGCTCGTACGCCTGCAGGCGGGCCAAGAAGTCGGCCGCATCGTGGATCGCGTTGTGGCCCATCCACGCGCGCGCCGAATGGGCCGCGCGGCCGGTGAACGTGGCCTGCACCCGCAGCGTGCCCTGGCAACCGCCCTCGATCCGGGCCGCAGTTGGCTCGCCGAGCACGGCGAAGTCGCCGGCGAGAAGCTCGGGCCGGGTCCGCGAGATCCGCAGCAGCCCATTTTTCTCCGCCTCGACCTCTTCGTTGTCATAGAAGATCCAGGTCACGTCATGGCGCGGCTCGGTGAGGGCCGCCGCCGCAGCCAGCGCCACGGCGACACCGCCCTTCATGTCGCAGGTGCCGCGACCGATGAGGATCGTGTCGTCCCCTTCCCCTTCGATCCGGCACGGCAGGTTCGGCTCGCTCGTCAACGGCACCGTGTCGGTGTGGCCCGCCACCACAACGCGCGAGGCGCGGCCCAGGTTGGTGCGGGCGACCAGGACGTTGCCGTCGCGGATGACCTCCAGGTGGGGATAGCCGCGGAGCGCTGTCTCGATCGCATCGGTGATCGGACCCTCGTTGCCCGACACCGACTCGATGTCGACCAGGTCCCGCAACAGCTCGACCACGTCGCCGTCGAGGTCGAGGAGGGGAACGACGGGTGGCACGGCATCAGACATGGGGCCAACCCTAGCGAGACGTCAGTAGGGTGGGCTCCATGACTTCGCAGCATGACGCTTCGGCGCAGTACGCGTGGGGCTGGGGCCTGGTGTCCACCCACGACAACGGCCAGATCCTCGATACGTGGTTCCCCTCCCCCGCGCTGGGTCGCGCCGACGGCTCGACCGAGCCAGCCGAACTCGCCTCGGCCGCCGGCCGGGACGACGCCCGTGGGGTCACCACGAGCGTCCGCCTGGTCGAGATCGACCTGACCGCGCCGCCGGCCGACATGCCGGACGCCTATCTGCGCCTGCATGTGCTGAGCCACCGCCTGATGCGACCCAACACGATCAACCTCGACGGGCTCTTCGGCGTGCTCACCAATGTCGTCTGGACCTCCGCCGGCCCCTGCGCCATCGAGGATTTCGAGGCGACCCGCCTGAAGCTCCGGGCCCGCCAGGGCCACGTCACCGTGTTCAGCATCGACAAGTTCCCGCGCATGGTCGACTACGTGATCCCGGCCGGTGTCCGCATCGGCGACGCCGACCGCATCCGCCTCGGCGCCCACCTGGCGACCGGCACCACGGTCATGCACGAGGGCTTCGTCAACTTCAACGCCGGCACCGTCGGCACCTCCATGGTCGAAGGCCGCATCTCCCAGGGTGTCGTCGTCGGTGACGGCTCCGACGTGGGCGGCGGCGCCTCCACCATGGGCACTCTGTCCGGCGGTGGCACCGAGCGGGTCTCTATCGGCGAGCGCTGCCTCATCGGTGCCAACGCGGGCGTCGGCATCGCCCTCGGCGACGACTGCGTGGTCGAGGCCGGTCTCTACATCACCGCGGGCACCAAGATCAAGGTCGATGGCCAGGTCGTCCGCGCGGCCGAGCTGTCGGGCCAGAGCGGCCTGCTCTTCCTGCGCAACTCGCTGACCGGTGAAGTCGAGGTCCGTGGCCGCCAGGGCCGCACCGTCGAACTCAACGACGCCCTGCACTCCCACTGAGGAGCCGGGTGAGCCGGGGAGACACTCCTGCATCGACGTCGAAGCGGCCGAGCCTCGTGCTCGGCTGCTTTGGCGTTGCTCTCGTCCTGATCATCACCGCAGGCGTGGTCGGGGTGGCGTGGCTGCGCCAGCAGCGCCAGATCGCTCCCCTGCCCTTCGAGACCCGATGTGTCGCGACCGGCCCCTCCGGGTCCGTGTCCCTGACCCTGGACCAGTCGCGGTGGACAGCGATCGTCGTCGGCATGGGCGTACGCCATCAGGTCGGGGTCCACGGTGCCACCATCGCGATGGCGACCGTCTATCAGGAGACGGGGATCCGCAACCTCGAGTACGGCGATCGGGATTCCCTCGGGCTGTTCCAGCAGCGGCCGTCACAGGACTGGGGTACGCCCGAGCAGATCATGGATCCCTGGTATTCGTCGGAGCAGTTCTATGAGGCGCTCGTCGAGGTGCCGGGGTGGAAGACCGGCGACGTCAATGACACCGCCCAGGCCGTGCAGCGCAGCGGTCATCCGCAGGCCTATCGCAAGCACGAGCAGAATGCGCGTGTGCTGGCCGAGGCCTTCACCGGCGAGGCGATCGACGGGGTCTCGTGCTTCGACGAGCGCCGCGTGGCGGGTCGCCCGGCCGAACTCGGCGCCGAGATCACCCGCACCTTCGGCGATCCGGTCACGCAGGATGGCAGCCGCCTGGAAATCGTTCCCGGTGATGCGGCGCGGGCCCGCGCAGTCGCGGCGTACGCCATCGCGAACGCGGGCGAATTCGGCGTGACGTCGGTCGAGACCGGAGGCCGCACCTGGACGGCAAGCCAGACCGGCCTGCCGAGCTGGCAGGCCGGCGGCGACGTGCCCGAGGGCACGAGCGTGATTACGCTGCGTTGAGTCGCTCCACCGCCGCGCGGATGCGCTCGTCGGTGGCGGTCAGGGCGACGCGGACGAATCGGTCCGACGCGGGCCCATAGAAGTCGCCGGGGGCGACGAGGATGCCGTGTTCGGCCAGGAACGCGACGCTGTCACGACCGGGCTCGTCGCGCGTGGCCCACAGATAGAGCCCTGCCTCGGAGTGATGGATCGTGAACCCGACCCGCTCGAGCGCCGGGCGCAGCAGGTTGCGGCGGCGGCGATACCGCTCGCGTTGTTCGATCACATGCTGGTGGTCACCGAGCGCCGCCGTCATCACGTCCTGCACCGGCCCGGGCATCATGAAGCCGGAGTGCTTGCGTACCTCCAGCAACTCGGCCAGCAGCGTCGGATCACCCGCAACGAAACCGGCGCGATAACCCGCCAGGTTGGACCGCTTCGACAGCGAATGGGCGATCAGGAGGTTGTCATGGGAGTCGCCGCAGATGTCGGGATGCATGATCGACACCGGATCGGCGTCCCAGCCGAACTCCAGATAGCACTCATCGGCGGCCAGGATCGCATCGTTCTCGCGGGCCCATTCGACCCACCGCTTGAGCAACTCGGGCGACGCCACCGCCCCGGTCGGGTTGCTCGGTGAGTTGACCCAGGCCATGGTCGCCCGCGGTGCGGCGTCGGGATCGTCACAGACCACGACGTTGGCATGGGCCAGCGCTCCGCCAACGGCGTACGTCGGATAGGCGACCTCCGGGATGACGAGCGTATCGTCGGGCCCCAGCCCGAGCTGGAACGGCAGGACGGCGACGATCTCCTTGGTCCCGATCGCGGGGACACCGACCACCGGCCGGGTCCCTTCGGCGGTCACCCCGGCATCGACGACGCCCAGCCGGCGCTCCAGATAGCCGGCGATGGCGTCCTGGAGCGCGGGCGTGCCGAGCGTGGTCGGATAACCGGGCCACTCAGTGGCCTCGCGCAGCGCGGTGCGGACGATCTCGGGGACCGGGTCGACCGGCGTACCCACCGAGAGATCAGCCACACCATCCGGATGGGAGCATGCCAATTGCTTGGCCCCGGCCAGGGTGTCCCATGGAAAGTCGGGCAGCCGGGAAGTGTGCGGCGTTCTCACGCCTCGTCGTGCTCCTGCGGCGGGAGAGCTGCGACGATCGGATGGTCGTCGTCGATCACGCCGGTCTTGGCGGCGCCACCGGGCGAACCGTGCTTGTCGAAGAACTGCACATTCACGTCGTAGTAGCTCGCCCACTCGGCGGGCACATCGTCCTCGTAGTAGATCGCCTCCACCGGACACACCGGCTCGCACGCACCGCAGTCGACGCACTCGTCGGGGTGGATGTAGAGCATCCGGTTGCCCTCATAGATGCAGTCCACGGGGCATTCCTCGACACAGGCGCGGTCCTTCAGGTCCACACACGGCTGCGCGATGATGTAGGTCACGATCACTCCTTGGGAGGGTATGGGCGCCTCGATCGAGATACCCGGCATGGTTCCCGGGCGCCTAGCAAGATTAATATCACTAACCCCCGAGAGAAACGATCCCCCGCAGGATGAGAAAAGATCCTCTGCAGAACTTACCCGGGTTCCGGACCGGCGTGCGCGTGTCGATGCGCATCGTGGACCACGACGGAGCCGCCGACCGCCTCGGGTTGGTGCTGGAGGTCGATGACGACTCGGTGGTGGTCGAGAACCGCGCGGGTGAGCAGGAGCGCATTGATCGCTCGACGATCCGGTTGGCCAAACTGGTCCCGACCGTCGCCCGGGGTCGCAATCCCCGGCACGCTCCGCGGGAGCTGCTGGAGGCTCTGGCGCATGATGCGGTGCTGGGGGCACCCGCGGGAAGCGCGTGCTGGATCGCCCGGTTGGGCGAGGTGGTCGATCACCTCGATGACGCGGGGGTACGCCCGGTCCCCGGGCAATCCGACACACGTACGGCCGCTGGTCGCGGCGAGTCGCGGGGGCTGGTCAACGGTGAGTGGGCGGCAGTGCGGTTGGCGGCGGCAGAGGATTTCGATGCCCTGGCCGCCTGGGCCGCGCGGCGCAATGCCCGGAATGTCGTGGTCACCAGTGGCCTGTCCGAGGAAGCGCTGAGCAACCTGGGGCTGGAGCGGCTCTAGCGCTTTCAGGGTGTGGCGAGGAGTTCCGGGCCAGCATCTTCGCGCGGGTTGGCTGCAGCCGCGCGGGTACGCCCGACTCCGCTCGTGAAACATCACGCGCGAAGTGCTGTCAACCCGCGCAGGAACACCTAACCCGCGCGAAGTGCACGGCCTTGACCTGTGAAGCGCCCCGAGCACCAAGGGACCAATCGGGAGCCCATCTGCTCGGAGCAGGCCTACGACGTCACCGTCTGTCAGCTCTACCGCCAATGAAACGGACTCAGCCCAGACGGTCGGAAAAGGCAACCTCGGGCACCGGGCGACGGGAACGCCCGATCCCTCTCCCGACCGTGGATGGGACTGGCCGTCGAACGATCACTCAGCCATCGTGCCGAGGGGCACAGACCGCAGCGTGATCGTGAGACTGGATGGGCGGGAGAGGGATCGGGCGTGGGGTCGCCGAACGGAACCACAGGGCGTACGCGTGGAGACACCGAACGGAACCACAGGCGTACGCCCGGTTCACATCACCCGGTGCACTTGATTTCGTCGGTGGCGTTGTACTTCCACGTCTTGTCCTCGCGCTTCACGACCTGGCCGTTGACCTTGAACAGGCGGTAGTACCGAGCAGTGAAGCCCGGCGATGCCGACTGGGGGTTGCAGCTGGAGCCGCTGTCGGTGATGGTCCGGCCGTTGTAGAACCCACTCTTGGTCGGCGTCGGCGACTCGATGTCCCACTTCTTGGTGCCCCAGATGCGGACGGTGATGGAGCCCCGGGAGCCGGCGGAGGAGTTCGACTGGCTGGCCTGGACATAGATCGCGTTGTCGGTGGTGTTGCGGAACTTCACATCGATGTGGCCCGAATAGATCGTGGATTCACGACCGGCGGGATATCGATCGAAGTACATGGTGTGGGGCTGATGCTCCACATCTTCGAGGCCGGCGAACCAGCCGGCGTTGAAGACGGTGGTAGCCGACTGGGAGATGCCACCGGCGTTCTCCTTCTTGAGTCGCGACCCGGCGACGACCCAACCGTCGACATAGCCCGACGAGGCCGTCCGCGGGCCGAGCGCGCGATCGAGCGAGAACACATCACCGACGGCGATGGTGTTGCCGTTGATGCGACGGGCGGCCAGGCCGAGGTTGGTGTTGCGGTAGGCCGCGTGCGGATAGTAGGTCGTGAACTCGCCGATGACTTCCTTCGGCTTCTGCTTCTCGGCCTCTTCGGTGGTGAACTTGGCCCGGCTGTTGGTCAGTTCGGCCTTGACCGAACGCTCGGTGGTGAGCAGCGCCGGCATGACGACCTTCTCGAAGTCCTCGCGCTTGAGTTCGGCACCGTCAACGGACGGGACGACGACGAGGCCGCCGCCCTCCATCTTGTAGCTCGCGTTCTTGGCCTTCTTGAAGTTCAGCTTGTCGAGCGCCGGCTTGGCGTTCTCGAACAGGCGACCGGCGTCGGTGCGGCCCTTGAGGGCACCGTCCTCGACGACGAAGGTCGATGCATTGCCGATCATCGCCGGCGTGACATCGAAGACGCCCTCTCCGGTGTCGACCTTGATCGGCCCGGACAGTGCGGGCGTGGCATAGGACTTGATGGCCTCGTCCACATCCGCATCGGTGATGGCGGGGTCGACCTTGTTCACGGTGCCGGAGACCTGATCGGTGTCCGGGAACGCCCGGCGCAGCTCGCGGTCGACCTGTTCCCGATCGACGGCCAGGGCCTGCTCCGCAGGCGTACGCTTCACCTCCGCGTCCTCGAACTCGACGGTCGCATCCACGGCGGGACGATCGACTTCTTCGGCCAGCTTGGTCACGGCGGCATTGAGCGCGGCCTCATCGGTCAGAACCACAGGGTCGACCGGGCCGCCGCCCGTCAGGACCCGCCAGATATGGGCCGGGTGCCAGCTCTTGCCGACGCCACTGCTCTGGACGGTGGCCGCATAATCGACGGACAGCCCCGCCTCGGCAGGCAGCACTTCATGCGGCTGCTCATCGAGCGTCACGGTGATGGGAGCAGTCACGCGCGGGCCGTAATCGGCGACGAGCTTCTGTTCGGCTTCGCTGCTGGACAGTCCACCGAGTTCGATGCCGGCCACGCTGGCGTTGCGTGGCAGTCGGTCGCCCGACATCACATAACCGGCGACATAGGCCGCACCCAGCAGCACCAAGACGACGACGCCGGCGATGACGGCCACCCGGCCCCCACGTCGCGGGCGGCGTTCGGCCTCGGGTTGCAGGGTCGGTGGCTGCTCGCTCAACTGCTCGGGCTGCGGGTGGGCATCCGGAGGAGGAACGGGATTCGGGACAGTCGGCTGATCGGAGCTCAAGGCGCGCACTCTCCGGGTCGATACGAGACAAGGATCGCCTGCGATAGTACGTGACCGGGCGGACAATTCCCCCTTCGAAGGGTCCCCCAGCGGAACGCCGGCAGCGTGGATTCAGAGCCCGGCGAAAATATCGGTCGCGCCGGGCGGCAGGGGCGCACCCGCGCCGAGCTTGAACCACTCGGTCGCCCACGCCTCGTCGCCGATCAACCTGGCCATCGTGAAGAACGGGCTGTCCTCGCCGATCTGGCTCGCATGCGCGCGGAAGGCCTGCAACTTCCGGGCCGCGAACTCGGGGGCGTGCACGGTCACCGCGATGTCCTCGTCGGGGGCGACCATGGGCGGCATCGGGCCCTCGGGATCGATGTCGGTCCAGCGGTTCTCGGAGTCGTGGTCGCGCATCCAGCGCAGGCCTTCGCGGAACCAGCTCTCCGACATCGTCGACCAGAGCACGCGCGGGATCTGCCAGGCCTCACCGAGATCGCGCCGATAGGAGGGAGCGGCGGCGAGCTGGGTGGCGTACATCGCCACGCGATGCGCCTGGATGTGATCGGGGTGGCCATAGTTGCCGTAGTCGTCGTACGTGATGAGCACCGCCGGCTTCCGGTCGCGGATCACCGGGACCAGATCGGTCGCCGCCTCCCGCAGATCCGCCCGCCAGAAAGCCGAGTCGTGCGGCGTGGGCACCGGGATCGGTCGACCGTGCTCGTCGACGGCCATGCCGGAGTCGCGATATTTCCCGTCATGGCCGAGCCGGAGATAGTCCGTCACGCCCAACGCCACCATGGCTGCATCGAGCTCACCGATGCGATGCTGCGCGAGCGCCGCGCCGTCGTGATCCTTCAGGTGGGACAGGTCCTCCACGACCACATCGCCCTCCTCGCCGAGGGTGCAGGTCACGAGCGTGACCCGACTTCCGTCGGCGACGGCCCTGGCCATGGTGATACCGGTCGTGGTGACCTCGTCATCGGGGTGGGCGTGGACGAGCAGCAATCCGTGCGAATCAGTCACGTCGTCACCCTAGACCCGTCAGTTCCTCCGAAGCGCGCTGAGATCCACCGAGCCGGTCGTAGTGAGGCGCACATCGGTGACCCGGTTCGACCAGGCGTAGGGAGTCGAGGTCACCCACAGCGGCACCGAGGGCGGGTCCTCCGCCAGCACCAGCTCGGCCTCACGATAGGCCTCGTTGGCCCCGGCCTGCGTCGTCGCCTCGAGCGCCGCAGCGAGCTGCGCGTCATAGCGCGCATTGCGATACCCGGTGCGGTTCTGGCGCGAGGTGGAGGCGTACGCCGAAAGGAACGGTTCCGGCGACAGATAGTCCAGGCGCGTGACCTGCTGCACCACCCCGGTCAACTCACCGGCCTCCAGCGCGCTGATCACCGCGGCACGGTTGTCGAGCACGGTCACCTGGCAGTCGAGCTCCAGGGCGTTCTTGAGCTGGCCGCACACCGCGTCGGCCCATTCCTTGTTGCCGTCGTCGCCGTTCACGGTGAGGTGGAAGACCCCCTGATAGCCGCCCGCCGCAGCGAACAGCCGCCGGGATTCGGCGAGGTCATAGGTGCACAGATCTCCACACGCATCCGCCCGATAGCCCGGCACCGCGGGCGCGACCCAGCTGGTCGCCGGACTCCGCGTACCCACGAACACCTGCCGGCTCAGTGCCTCCCGGTCCAGGGCCTTCGAGATGGCCCGGCGCAGGCGCACATCGACGAGCCGCCTGTCGCTGCCCACGAACACGAGTTGCTGCACCGCCCGGGGCGCCCCGACCTCCGCACGCTCCGGCAGGTCGGAACGCCAGACGTCCTCGGTGAGCTGATCGGTCGGGATCACGGATGTCACATCGAGGGTGTTGCCGACCACATCGCGATAGGCGCGGATGGCGTCCGCACCGCGCTGCGGCGCGTCGTAGCGCTTCAGGGTCACCTTGGCCAGGGCGGCCCGGGCTCCGCCCTCGTAGGCCGGCCAGGCCTCCAGGACGGTTTCGGCATCGGTGCGGCTCGCGAACCGGAACGGGCCCGACCCGATCGGCTGCGCCGCGAACGGCGACTTGTCCGAACCGATCGCGAAGAACTCATCGGGGAGCGGGCTGAAAACCGGGTGGGCGAGCCGGGTCTGGAAATCGACGATCGGCCTTATGGTGCGAATGGTGAAGGTGTAGTCGTCGAGCACCCGCAGGCCGGTGAGCTCGGTCGGTCGACCGTCCCTGGAGCAGTCGCCGGTGACCGGGCAGTTCATCGCCGCGCCGCCCTCGATCAGGGTGAACCAGTTCTGGGCAGGCATGCCATGCGGCCCGTACGCCGCCCAGTTCCATGCCGCGACGAAGTTGCGGGCCTTCACCTCGGTGCCGTTGTGGAACTGGCGGTTCCGGCCCAGCCGGACGGTGAAATTCTGGGAGTCGTTGGTCTCGATCGCCGTCGCCAGGTCGGGCACGGGCTGGCCGGTCTCCGGATCAGGTCGCACCAGACGCGCGTTGATGGCCTCGGTGATCTGCAGGCCGCAGGCATCGAGTGTGGCCGCCGGGAGGAGTGGCAGCTCGGGCGCGCATCCCCGGACGGTGGCCTCCCCCGTTGCGGGCGGCGGGACGGGCACCGGATCGACCGGAGGCATCTGCGGCACCTCCGGACCCGAACAGGCCGTGACGATCAGTGCCAGCAGGACCGGCAGCACGCGGCTCATCCATCGCGGCCTTCCGGGGCCGCGGACGGAGTGGTCGTCGGGCCGGCTCATCCACGCTCCTCCTGCTCTGGGACGGCTCCCAGTCTGGCACGTGACGGGCATCGACCGACGCCGCTCCGGACCCCGGTGGCGCATGTCGACATACGGCCCGGCATACTCGCCCGCATGTCAGGCTTCGAGTTCAATGGTGACTGGAGCGGGCGGGTGGTTGCGACCGCGATTCATGCGGGACACGCAGTCCGCCCCGATCTCGCCGACCGGATGGTGCTGCCTGAGGACGTGCGATTCCGCGAGGAGGACCCGTTCACCGACCTCATCGGTTCCGGTGTCGCGGCCCGAGCGGTGGCCCACACGAGCCGTTTCGAGGTGGATCTGAACCGACCGCGCGACGGTGCGGTCTATCGGTCGCCCGACGAGGCCTGGGGGCTGGACATCTGGCGGGATCCCCCGTTGGATCCCGCCGCCGTCGAGCAGTCCCTGGTCACCTATGACGCGTTCTATCGCGAGATCGGCGCCCGGTTCGACGAACTGGCGGCCCGGGGCCCGTTCGTGGTGTTCGACGTGCACTCCTACAACCATCGGCGGGACGGGGCCACCGCGGCCGAGTCCCCGCTGGCGGACAATCCCGAGATCAACGTCGGGACCGGATCGCTGAATCGCGACCGCTTCGGCACGGTGGCCGATGCTTTCATCGCCTCCTTCGCGGCCCAGGACATTCCGGGCCAGGCCGAGACCGGTCGCCTGGACGTGCGGGAGAACGTGCGGTTCAAGGGTGCCAACCTCGCCCGCTGGACCCATGAGCACTATCCCGACACCGGCATCGTCCTCGCCCTCGAATTCAAGAAGACGTTCATGGATGAGTGGACGGGCGAGGCCGATCACGCCCGCATCGACGCGCTGGCTGCCGCGCTCGCGGCAACGGTGCCCGATGTCGAAGCCGCGCTCGACGCGCTGTCCAGTCGGAGCCGCACATGACGGACGAACACCCCACGGGGCCCGAACCCGAGGCCGCCGAGACCGAGGCGCTCGGGCTCGGCACCCTGTCCGCCTCCGACCTCGCCGCCGACCACCTGATGGCGAGCCTGGCTGCCCAGGTCCGGTTCCTGCTCGAGGTCACCCCGGTCGATGCGGACTCCGTTCGGCAGTCCTTCCTCGACCACCCCGAGTCCGATCCTGTCTTCACCTATCGCGAGCTCGACGTCCACCCGGACGTCCTGGAAGCCCAACTCGCGGCCATGCCGCTGGATTCGATCGAGGACGCCACCGTCGGCACGCTGCTGCGAGCCCGCTACCGCGAGATGCGCATGCGGGTCGAGATGCTCCGCGCCCGCGACACCAAGGACTTCCTGACGCTCTCCATCGAGCAATACGGCGGCGTCATGCCGCGCCTCCGGGAGGTCGCGGTCGACCTGCTGGATCGCCTGCCCGGTGGCGCGCTCGACCCGGAGACCGTGGACGCGGACGAATTCCTCGAGTACGCCAACGCCGAACTCGAGCACTATCGCGAGATCGACCCGGATATCGGAGTCCACGCGGAGATCCGCGACGACGTCACCGGCGTACTCGTCGACGGCGACACCCTCATGATCTCCACCAACGCCTCCATCGCCCGCAGCCGCGTCAATGCCCTGATCCAGCACGAGGTGGGCACCCACCTCGTCACCCAGGTCAACGGGGTCGCCCAGCCGCTGAAGATGATGGGCTCGGGCCTGGCCCGTTATGACGAGACCCAGGAGGGTCTCGCGGTCCTCGCCGAGATCGGGTCCGGTGGCCTCACGCCCTCCCGGCTCCGGCAGCTCGCCGCCCGCGTGATCGCGGTCGACTCGCTCATCCACGGGGCCTCGTTCGTCGAGACCCATCGCCTGCTGGTCGACGCCGGGCTGCCGCCCAAAGGTGCCTGGACGACGACCATGCGGGTCTATCGCGCCGGCGGATTCACCAAGGACGCGGCCTATCTGCGCGGCCTGCTCGACCTGTTCGACCATCTCCGCAGCGGCGGCTCCCTCGACCTGTTCTTCCTCGGCAAGTTCTCGCTGGAGGACCTGCACCTGGTCGCCGACCTGCACGCCCGACGCCTGCTCCGCCCCGCCCGGATCACCCCGCGCTGGCTGTCCGAACCCGAAGCCCGCACCCGTCTCGACAACGCCGTCGCCAGCACCGACCTGCTCACCCTCATCAGCGCCTGAGCATCCACCATCCAGAAAGGCCCCGCATGAAGATCGGTTTCGTGGTCAATGACGTTCTGACCGAGAAGTCCACCTACACAACCACGCGCCTCGCGCTCGCAGCCTCGCAGCGCGACCACGAGGTGTGGCTGATGGGCATGGGCGATTTCGTCTATGAACCCGATGGCAGTCTCTCGGCACGCGCCCGCGCCGCCGATCAGGACAAGAAATACCGATCGCTCGAGCGCTATCTCGACGATGTGCAGAAGCCCGACACCGAGCAGCTCGTGACTCTGTCGGACTTCGACGTCGTGATGTTGCGCGCGGACCCGGCCGACGACGCCGAGACCCAGTCCTGGGCCAATACGGCCGGAGTCGCGTTCGGGCACCTGATCGCCGCCTCGGGCGTACTCGTCGTGAACGACCCGCTCAGCCTGTCCGGTGCGCTGTCCAAGGCCTATTTCCAGCACTTCCCCGAGGTCGTCCGCCCCCGCACCCTGATCTCCCGCGACGAGCAGCGGATCCGCGAATTCGTCGACGAGCTCGGCGGCCGGGCGGTGCTCAAGCCGCTGCAGGGCTCGGGCGGCTCGGGCGTCTTCCTGGTCAACACCAAGGAGTCGCCCAACCTGTCGCAGATCATCGAGGCGATCTCGCGCGACGGCTACATCGTCGTGCAGGAATACCTCGAGGAGGCCAAGAACGGCGACGTCCGCATGTTCGTGATGAACGGCCGGCCGCTGCTGGTCGACGGGGCGTACGCCGCGTTCCGCCGCCGCTCGGACAGCACCGATATCCGGTCGAACATGTCGGTGGGCGGCAAGGCGGAGGCCGCCGACGTGACCGAGGAGATGCTCACCATGGTCGAGATCGTGCGGCCGAAACTGCAGGCGGACGGCATGTTCCTGGTCGGCCTCGACATCGTCGGCGACAAGCTGATGGAGGTCAACGTCTTCTCCCCCGGCGGGCTCGGCTCCTGCGAGGCCCTCTATGGCGTGAACTTCGCGCCCGCGGTCATCGAGAGCCTCGAGACCAAGATGACCGTCCGCGGCCACTATGGCCAGGAGCTCACCAACGCGCGTCTCGCAGCCAACTGACGCAGGCACTCCGGCCGCGGGACGGGGTCAGCCGACCACGTTCCGCGGCTCGGCGAAGTGGCACGCCGACGCGTGTTCGCCCGACCCGTCGGGCCGCATGACCAGCTTCGGCTCGTCGGTCTTGCAGATCTCCTGGGCCTTCCAGCACCGGGTGTGGAAACGACATCCCGACGGCGGATTGGCCGGGCTCGGCACATCTCCGGTCAGCACGATCTGATCCCGCGCGTCGCGCAGCGTCGGATCGGGCACGGGGACGGCCGACAGCAGCGCCTGCGTGTAGGGGTGGGTCGGATGGGAATAGATCTGGTCCTCGTCACCGATCTCGACAAGCTTGCCGAGATACATCACGCCGACACGATCGGAGATGTGGCGCACGACCGAGAGGTCGTGGGCGATGAAGATGTAGGCCAGCTCGAGCTCGTTCTGAAGGTCCTCGAGGAGGTTCACCACCTGCGCCTGGACCGACACATCGAGCGCCGACACCGGCTCGTCACAGATCAGCACCTTGGGGTTGAGCGCGATCCCGCGGGCGATACCGATGCGCTGGCGCTGGCCGCCGGAGAACTGGTGGGGATAACGGTTGATGTGCTCGGGGTTGAGGCCCACGAGGTCGAGCAGCTCCTCCACCCGCTTGCGCCGCCCCGCCTTCGGCACCGCATCCGGGTGGATGTCGAACGGCTCCCCGACGATGTCGCCCACCGTCATCCGCGGGTTCAGCGACGTGTAGGGATCCTGGAACACGATCTGGATGTCGCGGCGCAGCCGGCGCATGCGCTCGCCGGACTGGGCGTACATATCCACACCGTTGAACGTCGTTCGTCCCGAGGTGGGATCCTCGAGGCGCATCAGCAGGCGTCCAAGCGTGGACTTGCCACAGCCGGACTCCCCCACGATGCCGAGCGTCTCGCCCTTGAACAGCTCGAACGAGACCCCGTCGACGGCCTTGACGTGGCCGACGGTACGCCGCAGCACGCCCTTCTTGATGGGATAGTGCTTCACCAGGTTTTCGGCGGTCAGGACGACCTCCCGATCGCGTACGCCCGCCTCAGTGCCGGGTTCGTGCCGCGTCGCTCCGCCTGTTTCCGGAGTCCGGGTGGGCTCAGAGCTCATCGTTCAGCACCTCTTTCGCGAAGTGGCAGGCGCTGCGCCGACCACCGAGATCGAGCAACGGCGGAGGCGGGTCCTCCCGGCAGATGTCCTGGGCGTACCGGCACCGCGGATTGAACGCACAGCCCTTCGGAATGCGCGTCAGGTTCGGCGGCAGGCCACCGATCGCCGACAGGGTCTGGCCCTTCTGGTCCAGCCGCGGGATCGAGTCGAGCAGGCCCTTGGTGTAGGGGTGGGCCGGGTGGGCATAGAGGTCGAACACGTCGGCGTGCTCGACGATGCGGCCGGCGTACATCACCGCGATGCGGTCAGCCACGTCCGCGACCACGCCGAGGTCATGGGTGATGAGGATCAGCCCCATCTTGCGCTCTTCCTGCAGGTCGGCCAGGAGCTGCATGATCTGGGCCTGGACCGTCACATCGAGCGCGGTGGTCGGCTCATCGGCGATGAGCA
The DNA here is from genome assembly GCA_039565995.1 of Propionibacteriaceae bacterium ZF39. Classification (GTDB taxonomy): domain Bacteria; phylum Actinomycetota; class Actinomycetes; order Propionibacteriales; family Propionibacteriaceae; genus Enemella; species Enemella fulvus. The sequence goes on from CP154795.1 coordinate 3,039,777, forward strand.
CGGCAGGGTCGAGCGCGATCGCCATGGCGATCATGATGCGCTGGCGCATGCCGCCCGAGAACTGGTGCGGATAGGCCTTCACGCGTTCGCGCGCCGCCGGGATCTTCACGCGCTCCATCAGCCGGATGGCCTCGTCCTGGGCATCGGACTTGTTCAGACCGCGATGCACCCGGAACATTTCCGCGATCTGCCAGCCCACCGGGAACACCGGGTTGAGAGCGGACAGGGCGTCCTGGAAGATCATGGAGATCTCGGCGCCGCGGGTCTTCTCCCGCCGGGCGCGCTGCATCGTGAGGAGATCCTCCCCGCAATACTTGATCCGGCCGCCGGTGATGTATCCGGGCGGCGAGTCGAGGATGCCCATGATGGCCTGGGCGGTCACCGACTTGCCGGAACCCGACTCGCCGAGGATGGCGACGGTTTCTCCCTGGTCGAGCTTGAACGAGACACCGTTGATCGCCTTGGCCACCCCGTCGCGGGTGCGGAACTCGACGTGGAGGTCCTCGACATCGAGCAGACGCCCGTCCTGAGGGGTCCACTCGCTGTCGTGATCGAGATCCCGGCCCCGGCTCGTGCGGCCGTTGGTCAGCACTTCCTTCGTCACTCCGGGCTCTCCTATCGGGACTTGGGGTCGAAGGCGTCGCGGATCGCGTCGCCGAGCATGATGAACGCCAACACCGTGACCGACAGGAAGATGCTCGGGAACAGCAGCATGTGGGGCGCAGCGCGCAGCATGCCGAGGGCCGAGGCGTCGGAAATCATGATGCCCCACGACACGATGGGCGGCTGGAGGCCGATGCCGAGGAAGGACAGGGTGGCCTCGACGGCGATATAGACGCCGAGGTCGATGGTGGCCACGACGATCACGGGCGCGAAGGCGTTCGGCAGGACGTGTCCGCCGATGATGCGTCCGGGCCGCGCCCCCAGGGCCCGCGCCGCCTGCACATAGTCCTGGGGCTTCACCTGCAGGACCGAGGCACGCATGATTCGGGCGATGCGGGGCCAGCCCAGGATCGACAGCGCGAACACGACCTTGCCGACCACGACGAGATAGGGCGTCTCGAAGTTGGACGGGAAGGTGTAGAGGATGAGGATGCCGCCGAGCAGCAGCGGGACCGCGAAGAAGATGTCGGCGATGCGGGACAGCACGGCGTCGACCCACCTGCCGTAGAAGCCGGCGAAGATGCCCACGATGCCACCGATGACCACCGTGCCGAGCGTGGCGAGGACGCCCACCAGGATCGAGGCGCGGGCACCGTAGATCGTGCGGGAGTAGACATCGAAGCCCTGGCCGTCGCGGCCGAACCAGGCATCGCCGCTCGGTGGCTGGCGCACCTTGGTCTGGTCGGCGAACAGCGGGTCCGGGTTGGGCGAGAAGAACGTGAAGAGCTGGGGGAAGATCGCCATCGTCAGCATGATCACGATCAGGATCGACGAGATCCAGAAGATCGGCCGGCGGCGCAGGCTCTCCCAGGCATCCGACCCGAGCGAACGGGCCTTCTCCGACTTGGGTCCCTCCGCCACGGAAACCGCAGCGGGGTTGGCATCGGTGGAGGGGCGGTCAGTCATGCGAAATCCTCGGGTCGAGTGCGCCGTAGAGCAGGTCCACCAGCAGGCTCATGATCAGATAGACCAGCACCAGCAGGGTCACCGTGGCCACGATCGCGCCACCGTCCTTGGTGCTGATCGAGTGCCAGATGTAGCCGCCGATGCCCTGGACGTTGAAGATGCGCTCCGTGACGATCGCGCCACCCATCAGCGCACCGAGGTCGAAACCGATGAAGGTGATCACCGGGATCAGCGAGTTGCGCAGTGTGTGGACCCCGACCGTGCGGCGCCAGGTGAGGCCCTTGGCCTTGGCCGTGCGGACATAGTCCGCGCCCAGGTTCTCCACCAGCGAGTTGCGGGTCAGGCGGGCGATGTAGGCCATGGACAGCGTGCCCAGCACGATGCCGGGCAGGAGTAACTGATGCCATGTTCCGGCTGTCGCTGTTGGTGGCAACCAGGCGAGGCGTACGCCGAACACCAGCTGGGCCACAGAGCCGAGCACGAACACGGGAATCGAGATGATGGCGAGGGTGCTGACGAAGACCAGGGAGTCGAGGAAGCCGCCCTTGCGGAGGCCGGCGAGCACGCCGGCAGCGATGCCGATGATCGCCTCGACGAGGAGGGCGATGACGGCGAGCTTCATGGTGATCGGCCAGCGCGCGAGCAGTTCGGCGCCGATATCGACGCCGTTGAAGGTCTGGCCGAAGTCCCCGGTGGCGATCTTGCCCATGTACTTGAAGTACTGCACCAGCAACGGGTCATCGAGGTTGTACTCGGCCCGCAGACGAGCAACGTAGGCCGGCGAGCAGGGGCGCTCACCGCAGCGGCCGACGGTGGGGTCACCCAGCGAATAGACCATTGCATAGATGAGGAAGGTGGTGCCGAACACCACCGGAATCATCTGGAGCAATCGACGGATGATGTAGGCGATCATCGGGTTCCTCTCACCGGGCTACCCATGAAACCGGCTGGCTCGCCGAACGGCGAGCCAGCCGGTCCTCACGGATTGATCGTCAGTTCTTGACCTTGATCGCGCTGAAGTCCAGCACGCCGAAGGCGTTGATCTTGACGTCGGTCACCTTGTCGGACCAGCCGACCGTCGTGGTGGGATACCACAGCGGGGTCGTCGGCAGGTCCTGGCCCAGCATGGCCTCGGCTTCCTGGTAGAGCTTGTTGGCCTCGTCGTCGGTGCCGGCAGCAGCGGCCTCGGCGAGCTTGGCGTTGAAGGCCGGGTTGTCATACTTCGACCAGTTCGAGTCCGCACCCGTGGTGTAGATCGGGCCGAGGAAGTTCTCGATCGACGGATAGTCCATCTGCCAGCCGGTGCGGAACATGCCCTTGAGCTCGCCCGCATCGATCTGCTTGTTGTAGGTCGCGAAGTCGGGGGTCAGGACGACACGGCAGTCGGCGCCCACGGCATTCTTGATCGAGTTGCAGACAGCCTCGGTCCACTCACGGTGAGCACCGTCACCGTTGGTGGTCAGGGCGAGGACGCCGTTGTAGCCGCCGGCCTCGTCATAGAGGGTCTTGGCCTTGGCCGCGTCGAAGGTGCAGTACTCGCCGCACGCGGTGTCGGTCGCACCGTCGACGACGCTGGGGGCCCAGCCCTTCGCCGGGATGACGGAGCCGTGCATGATGTCCTTGGCGATCAGGTCACGGTTGATCGCCATCGACAGCGCCTGGCGCAGCTTCAGGTTGTCCCGCAGCTGCTCGTCGTTCGGGGAGAACACGATGCCCTGGAAGCGACCCGACGCCCGGTTGAGGTTGCGGTCGGTGAGGTCGGACTTGTAGGCGTCGCCGATCATCTGATCGGACGGGATCTCGTTGGTGTAGTCGAGGTTGTTGGCCACCACGTCGGTGTAGGCCGCCGCCGGATCGGTATAGATGCGGAAGGTGAGCTTGTCGACGTTGGCCGGATATTTGCCCGAGTAGTCGGCGAACTTGGTCAGAACGGTGTTCTGGGTGTCCTTCGACTCGATCTGGAACGGACCGGCGCCGATCGGCTTGTCCTCGAACGCCTTCGGGTCGGCGAAGAACGAGTCGGGCATCGGGGCGAACGCCGAATAGCCCAGACGGACCGGGAGGTTGGAGACCTTCTCGGTGGTCTTGATGGTGAAGGTGTAGTCATCGACGACCGCGAGGCCGGTCAGGGTCTCGCCGGCGGCGCCCTCCTCGCCGATCTCTGCGGCACCCTCGATGACCTTCATGAAGTAGGCACCGGCCTGGCCATTCTTGGCGGCAGCCGTGTAGTTCCACGCATCGACGAAGTTCTTGGCCTTGACCTCGGTGCCGTCCTGGAACTTGTAGCCCTGCTTGAGCTTGACCGTGAAGTTCTGGTTGTCGTCCGACTCGATCGACTCCGCGATGTCCATTTCGGGCTCAGCGGTTTCGGTGTTGTAGTGCACCAGCTTGGCGGTGAACGCGTCGACGATGTCGCCACCACACGTCTCGCTGGTGTTGCCGGGAACAAGCGGGTTCTCGGGCGTACAGCCCTTGATCACGACCGCGGATTCACCGGAGCCACCGCCGCTGCCGCTGCCAGATCCGGTGCCGGTCCCTCCGCCACCGCACGCGCTGAGTGCCAGCATGAGCACGCTGGCGGACGCGGCGGCGACGGCCAGGCGAGAGCGTCCTCGCATGGATGTCCTCCTCGTTGACTGCACCCTTCGTTGGGTGCGGGATATTGAGCCCTTTTCTAGGCCCCGAAAACTCGCTTGACAACAACCTGACGAAAGCGCAACGCGATTGTGACCTGCGGGTAACCCGGGATGGTACGCCCCCGGCTCAGGCCCGTCGCACCGGGGCAGGGTCTGGGTGTTTCCCGCCATACTTCTCCACCGATTCGACCGCGCGGCGGAGCAGGTCGGTGGCCTCGGTGAGCGGTGCGCGGACGCCGGGAGACAGGCGGTCGGCGGCCAGGAGTTCTTCGGCCAGGTCGAGCGTGGCCCGGCTGTTGGAGCAGGCGGGGAACGCCCGCAGGACCACCTGGCCGAGGGCCCAGCCACTGCGGAACGCCGCGGTGGCATCGATCTCGGCGAAGAAGCGCTGCACGAAGGCCTCGGTGAGCTCCCCCTGATGCGGCAGGAAGAACCCCTCCGCGGTCGCATAGAGCTCATAGGCGCTCAGCTCGCCGGGCTCCATCAGGGCGGCGAAGGCCTCCTGTTTCGCCTCGAGATCGGGCAGGCTGGCCATGGCCCGCGCCCGGTGCACGCGCCCCGCGGCCGAGCGGTCCCGGTCGAACGCCTCGTCGATGACAGCCCGGTCGCCCGTGAGCGTGGCAAGTCGGGTCACGGTCCGCCACCGGAGCTCGGCATCCAGTTCCCGCCCTTGGGGCAGTCCGACCCCGGCCAGCCAGTTGGTGAGGGCGTCCGTGTCGTCGGTGCAGCCCATGAGCGCCCGCCAGGCCGACAACTGGAGGTCGGTCCCCGGTTGCGAACGCGCCAGGATCTCACCTGCCGTGTCGGCGATCCGGCACAGCCGTCGACGCCGCTCATCGGGCCGCGAGTAGGGCCCGGCCAGCGTTGTCTGGGACCAGTCGAGGACGGCCCGCGCGATCAGGTCCTCCTGCTCCTCGGGCAGTTCCATCTCGAGGGTCTGCAGCGCGATCTCGGGGTCGAGTTCGACCGAACGCATCTGGTCGCGGATGCTGTTCCACAGCACTACCCGAGCGAGTGGGTCAGCGATCGCCGACACCGGCGGCCAGTCCTCGACCGGGCGGCTGGGGCGTACCCTCGCCCAGGTCTCGTCCGCCACATCCGGCAACACGAATCCGTCAGGCAGCGCGACGCGCGTCCGTTCGGACACCTCCACCCGTTCGCGCCCCAGTTCTGCGCCGTCCGCGGCGAGCGCCGCGACCGCGATGGTGTGGGTGCGGTCGGCGGGTTCCCCGCCGGGCGTACGCCGGATCTGTGCCCCGGCAGCTTCGTCGGCGGGTGCGCCCTCCGGCTCCTCGGCGACCAGCAGATCCATGCCGGCACTCTGCAACCAGGCCGCGGCCCAGGCCTCGAGATCCTCCGCGCCGGCGCGTTCCAGCGCTGCCAGCAGGTCGGCGAACTGGGCATTGCCGAAGCGGTGCTCGGCGATGTAGTCGCGCAGGCCGGCCCGGAAGACATCCCATCCGATGGTGACCACGAGCTGCTTGAGGACACCGGCGCCCTTGGCATAGGAGATGCCGTCGAATTGCGCCAGCGCGTCCGCGGTGTCGTGGGCACCGTCGCCGGCGATGGGATGGGTCGTCGGGCCTTGGTCGGCGATGGCACCCCAGTCCTTGCGGTTGAGGCCGAAATCCACCCACAGGGCGTAGTCGGTGTGCTCGGCGCAGACTTCGTGGGCGAGGTATTCCGCGAACGATTCGTTGAGCCACAGGTCGTTCCACCAGCGCATGGTGACCATGTCGCCGAACCATTGATGGGCAAGCTCGTGCACGATCGTCCCGGCGCGCGCGGCCCGCTCGGCCCGGGTGGCCTGCCCGCGGAACAGGAACGCGTCACGGAAGGTCACGCAGCCCGGGTTCTCCATGGCCCCGGCGTTGAAGTCGGGGACGAAGGCCTGGTGATAGTCGCCGAAGGCGTACCGCTCCCCGAAAATCTCGTGGAACGCGTCCAGCCCCTGCTTGGTGACGCGCAGGATGTCGTCGGCCTCGGTGCCGAGTTCGGCGGCGAGCGAGGCGCGTGCGTGCAGCCCGAGTCGGATGCCGTCGTGCTCGTCCCAGGTGGAGGCATAGGGCCCGGCCACGATCGTGACGAAATAGGAGGCGAGCGGCGGGGTCTCAGCCATCTCCCACTCCCCCGGGCTGATCTCGGTGAACACGCCGTTGCCGAGCACGGTCCAGTCGCGCGGGGTGGAGACGCGCATCGCGTAGGGGGCCTTGAGGTCGGGCTGGTCGAAGCACGCGAACCACCTGGGCCCGGCATCCAGGAACGACATCGCGTACAGATAGGCGTTGTCGTCGGCCGGATCGACGTGGCGGTGGAGACCCTCCCCGTCGTTCGAATAGGCCATCTCCCCGCTCAGCGTCAGCGTGTTCTCCCCGACTGTCGGCGTGAACGGCAGTCGGCCGGCCACGAGCAGGTCGGGATCGAGGTCCTCGCCGTTGAGTTCGGCGCGCAGGAGTTGCTCGGGCCGGAACTCGACGAACGTCGGTGCACCCGGTTCTGCGGCGACGAACTCGATCGTCGTCGTCGAGAGGAAGGTGGCGGATTCCCGGAGGTCGAGTTCGACCGAGACCCGTTGGACGCGGAGGCAGTGGAACCGCTCACTCGCCTCCGCACGATTGAGCGCCGACATGGCGTGACCGTATCGCGTTCTGTCCCCCATCAGCGGGGGTGCGCACAATCCGGCGTGGGCCGGAACTAAATTCGGGTCCATGCGCTTCGGACTTTTCATTCCCCAGGGTTGGCGTTTCGATCTGGTCGGGATCGAGCCGGCCTCCCAATGGCCGACGATCAGGGCTCTCGCCCAGCGGGTCGACCGCGGCACGGCGTGGGACAGTTTGTGGGTCTATGACCATTTCCACACCACGCCGAAACCGAGCGAGGAAGCGACCCACGAGGCCTGGTCGCTGATGGCCGGCCTGGGCGCGGCCACCGAACGCATCCGCCTCGGCCAGATGTGCACCTGCATGGCCTATCGGCCGCCCACCTATCTCGCCAAGGTCGCCGCGACGTGTGACCACATCTCCGGCGGCCGCATCGAGATGGGCATCGGCGCGGGGTGGTATGAGCACGAATGGCGCGCCTATGGCTATGGGTTCCCGCGGGCCGGCGTACGCCTGGGAATGCTCGATGAGGGCGTCCAGATCTTCAAGCAGGCCTGGGAAACCGGCGAGGTGAACTTCTCGGGCCAGCACTATCAGGTCGACGGCGCGCTCGTGCATCCGCGCCCGCTGCAGCAGCCGCGCATCCCGCTGTGGATCGCCGGTGGTGGCGAGAAGGTGACGCTGAAGATCGCGGCGAAGTACGCCGACTACACCAACTTCGACGGCACGCCCGAGGGTTTCGCCCGCAAGTCCGACCTGCTGCGCCAGCACTGCGCCGACGTCGGCACCGACTTCGACCGGATCGTGCGCTCGTCCAACTACAACAGTTTCATCGGCCGCGACGAGGCCGAGGTGGCCGAGCGGCGACAGGCGTACATCGATCGCGTCCGGCCCCACCTCAACGAGTCGCAGATCGCCGGCCAGCTCGGGGCGTTCGACAACCTGCCGGGGACGGGTACGCCCGAGCAGATCGTCGAGAACCTCCGCGCGATGGAGAAGCTGGGGATGACCTACGCGATTCTCTATTTCCCGGAGCTCGCGTATGACACCTCGGGCCTCGAGCTGTTCGAGACCGAGGTCATCCCGGCGCTACAGAGCTGAATCACTCGGCCAACGCTGCCCCGCGCTGCTCCGGCAGCGTGAAGGCAGCGACCGCGCCGATCGCAAAAGCCACGGCGAACGTGGTGAAGACCAGCCAGTTCGAGCCGCCGCCGGCGGTGATGAGCACGGGCACCAGGAGCGGCGCAGCGATCGAGGCGATGCGCCCGAACGCGGCGCCGCCCCGGTGCCCTTGCCGCGGGCAGAGGTCGGATAGAGCTCGGGGCCGATCGCATAGAGCGCACCCCACGCGCCGAGGTTGAAGAACGACAGCGCACAGCCCGCGGCGATGATGGTGGCCGGAGTATTCGCCAGGCCCAGCAGACCCGCGGCGAACGCCGAGCCGGCCATGAAGGTCGCCAGGGTCGGGCGGCGTCCCCACCGCTCGATGAGGAAGGCCGCCGCCGCATAGCCGGGGATCTGGGCCAGGGTGATGATCAAGGTGTATTCGAACGACTTCACCAACGTGAACCCCTGCCGCACCAGCAGGGACGGCAGCCAGATGAACGCGCCGTAGTACGACAGATTGATGCAGAACCAGATCACCCAGAGCGCGGCGGTGCGTCCGCGAAGGGTGGCCGACCAGATCGACGGAGCCGGCCGGTTGTCATCGGACGGGTCGTCGGGCGGGGCCGGCACCGGGGCGATGCCCGACGGTTCCTCGAACTTCCGCACTGCTGCCTCGGCCTCCGCATCGCGGCCCTTGCTCTCGAGGAAACGCACCGATTCGGGCAGGCCGAACCGGACCACGGCCGCATACAGCGTCGGCACGATGCCGATGGCCAGCGCCCAGCGCCAGCCGTTCTCGACCTGCGGGATGAGCAGATAGCCGACCAGCGCCGCCATGATCCAGCCCAGTGCCCAGAACGCCTCGAGGGCAACCACCACCCGACCGCGGATCTTCCGCGGGGCGAATTCGCTCACGAGCGTGGAGGCCACCGGAAGTTCGGCGCCGAGACCGATGCCGACGAGGAAGCGGAGCGCGATGAGCATCGCGACGCCCGTCGCGAGGGCCGAGGCACCCGTCGCCAGGCCGTAGACAAGGAGCGTCAGCGCGAAAACGTGACGCCGACCCCACTTGTCGGCGAGCAGCCCGCCGAAGGCTGCGCCCAGCGCCATGCCGACGAAGCCGATCGACCCGATCAGCCCCTGCGTACCCGCCGAGATCGACCACTCCACCGCCAGCGCCGCCATCACGAACGAGATCAGGCCCACGTCCATGGCATCGAGCGCCCACCCGACGCCGGAACCCACCAGGAGTCGGGTGTGCTGGCGGTTGAAGGGCAGCCGATCGAGGCGTTCGGCGCGCGTCATGGGCGCGTCCGGCGTAGTCGTCGCAGGGTCCGGGTTCCGGGTCATGGTGGTCAGTCTCCAACACGGGTCCCGAGCACGTTCCTGTGGGTGAAATCGCCGCTTGGTTGAGGGGGGCTGCGCCGCTACTGTTGGGCCGAGTCGTTACCGTTTCTTCATCTTTCTCAGGAGCGTGGATGGGTGTTTCGCCCCGGCGTGCTGCCGGTCCGCTGCCTGAGTCCGACGACTTCGATTTCTGGGATGACCTGTCCGAAGACTGGGTGGACTCCACCTCGGAGGTCGCCGACGCCGTGCCGGCGCGCGCCCTGGAAGCTGAGAATCCTGAAGACGCGGAGAACTCCGAGAAATCTATCCCGCCCTCCGATTCCGACGTCTGGACCGACTCCGCCTGGGCCGATGATCCCTGGCGCTCCGAGCCACTCCCGGCCCGCGCCTTCGCGGCCGCTCCGGACGAGGGCGACGACGACCTCTTCGCCGACCCGTTCGGGGACTCCTTCGACGAGCCCCGTCCCAGCCGCGCCTGGGTGGACGAGCCCGAGGCGTACGAACCGGAGCCCGAGCCCGAGGCGTACGAACCCGAGGGACGCGAACCCGAACCCGAGCCCGAGGCAAACGAACCCGAGCCGGCGCCGGCCACTCCTCTCGTTCCCGGCCGCCGCGGTCGGGCGCGTCGAAGCGCGGGCCACGGGCTGCTCCAGCGACACGGCCTGCTCCGCCGACACGGACGGGGTGCGGCCATCGTCGGCGGCGTTGCAGCGCTGGCGGTTGCGGGCAGCCTCCTGATTCCCGGCCTCCTTCCGCGGCTCGATGCCGTGCCTGCGGCCAACGCCCACGCGGCCTCGGGTGCCCTGCCCGCAGCGGATGCGGACCGGACAGCCGGTGAGCGCCCCAATCGTGCCGGGGAGCGTACTGAACCGAGCACCGCATCGACTCCTGCCGAGTCGGCGCAGCCCACCGCTGTCGCGAAGCCGGTGACCGCGATGACCGTGACCAACGTCGCCGGTGTCCCCCGCCCCTGCCAGATCGACATGCCGATCACCGACGACATGTCGGCTGCAGAGATCACCGCCGCGACCGAGCGCCAGTGGGGCTTCGACCTGACGGGCCCGCAGTGGCAGCAGGACGAATACCGCCCGATCGTCGAGCTCTTCGCCGAAACCCTCGACTCCGTCGACTGCACGGGTTATCTCGATCGGGTCAAGGCCGGCAACGGCGGCCGCCTGGAGATCTCGTCCCTGCCCACGAGGTCCTGGGCCTGGGGCGACTACGGCCTCACGCGGCCCGGTGTTCTCACGCTCGACTTCGCCAAGTTCGGCAGCGGGTACGCCGAGGGCGACCGCGGGCGACTCGTGCGCCTGGTCGTCCACGAAATGGCGCACTCCCTGAACGCCGACCGGGGCTCCTCGCCGACCTACTGGACCAACTTCGGCCGCGTCTGGCGCGCCAACGGCCCGGTCAGTTCCTACGGTTCGACCGAGACGGAGAGCTTCGCGGACGCCGTCGGCTATTACGTTGCGCGATGCGCTGCCGACAACCCCTATGACTCCACCAAGAACCGCGCCTACTACGACTATGTGAAGGCGAACATCTTCGACGGACGCGAGTTCGGCGGCGCGGTGGGTACGCCCCAGACCTGCGCCATCAAGGGCCGCTGACCCTCCACCGGACCGCAGGGGCGTACGCGCTCGGGCGGAAATTCCGCTGCTCCGGAGAAGCCTGGGGCGGGGAATACGGGATCCGATAAGCTCGCCGCGACGAATCGATGCGCCGGAGCCGAGGAGAACTGGATGCCCAAAATCATCTATACGCTGACCGATGAGGCGCCGCTCTTGGCGACCTACTCCTTCAAGCCGATCGTCGAAGCGTTCGCTGCCACAGCGGGCGTTGAGATCGAGACCCGTGACATTTCGCTCTCGGGCCGCATCCTGGCCGCCTTCAGCGACAGGCTCGAGGAATCGCAGCGTGTCGATGACGCCCTGGCCGAACTGGGCGAGCTCACCCAGAGCCCGGATGCCAACATCATCAAGCTGCCCAACATTTCCGCCTCCGTGCCCCAGATGAAGGCCGCGATCGCCGAGCTGCAGGCGCAGGGCTTCGACCTGCCCGAGTTCCCCGACAAGCCGGAGACCGACGAGGAGAAGGAGATCCGCGACCGCTATGACGCGGTGAAGGGCTCTGCCGTGAACCCGGTTCTCCGCGAGGGCAACTCCGACCGGCGGGCACCCGCCGCCGTCAAGCGCTATGCCCAGGAGCACCCCCATTGGATGGGCGAATGGGATCCGGAGTCGAAGACGAACGTCGCCCACATGAAGGACGACGACTTCCACGGCAACGAGCAGACCGTGGTCATGGAGAACGACGACGACCTCAAGATCCAGCTGGTGTCCCCGCTGGGCAAGGTCCAGGTGCTGCGCGAATCGCTGAAGGTGCAGGCCGGTGACGTGGTCGACTCGACGTTCATGTCGGTCAGCTCGCTGAAGGCCTTCCTACGGCGTCAGATCCGCCGCGCGCGCCAGGAGAACGTGCTGTTCTCGGTGCACCTGAAGGCGACCATGATGAAGGTCTCCGACCCGATCATGTTCGGCCATGTCATCCGGGCGTTCTTCACCGACGTCTACAAGGAATACGGCGCAGACATGGACGCCGCCGGCCTCAATCCCAACAACGGCCTGGCCAGCATCTTCAAGGGTCTGGAGAAGATGGAGAACGGCGCCGAGATCCGCGCCGCGTTCGACGAGGCGATGGCCAACGGCCCGCGTCTGGCGATGGTCAACTCCGACAAGGGGATCACCAACCTGCACGTGCCGAGCGATGTCATCGTCGATGCCTCGATGCCGGCCATGATCCGCAACTCCGGTCACATGTGGGGCCCGGACGGCGAGGAGGACGACACCCTCGCGGTGCTGCCCGACTCGTCCTATGGCGAGGTCTATCAGGCCGTGATCGACGACTGCCGCGACAACGGCGCGCTCGATCCGCGGACCATGGGTTCGGTGGCCAACGTGGGACTCATGGCCCAGAAGGCCGAGGAATACGGCTCCCACGACAAGACCTTCGAGATCCCGTTCCACGGAACCATCCAGGTCGTCAACTCGGCCGGCGACGTGATCATGGACGACATCGTCGACCCGGGTGACATCTGGCGGGCCTGCACGACCACCGATGCGGCCATCCGTGACTGGGTCAAGCTGGCCGTCGCGCGTGCCCGGGCGACCGGCGACCAGACCGTGTTCTGGCTCGACCGCTCCCGCGCCCACGACCGGACCCTGAAGCGCATCGTCCGGCGCTATCTGTCCGAGCTCGACACCGAGGGCCTGCGGATCCTGTTCATGCACCCGGCCGATGCGGCCGAGACCGCGGTGTTCCGCATGCGCAAGGGCCTCAACTCGATCTCGGTCACCGGCAACGTGCTCCGCGACTACAACACCGACCTGTTCCCGATCCTCGAGCTCGGCACCTCGGCCAAGATGCTCTCCGTCGTGCCGCTCATGGCCGGTGGCGGCCTGTTCGAGACCGGCGCCGGCGGCTCGGCACCCAAGCACGTCGATCAGCTGGTGAACGAGAACTATCTGCGCTGGGATTCGCTGGGCGAATTCCTCGCCCTCGCCGAGAGCCTGCGGCACTTCGCCGAGAACCACGGCAACCAGGGTGCCGGAGTCCTGGGCGACGCCCTCGACAAGGCGACGGAGAAGCTGCTGCTCGAGAACAAGTCGCCGGCCCGCAAGCTCGGCCAGATCGACAATCGGGGCAGCCACTTCTGGCTCACCCTCTATTGGGCCAAGGAGCTCGCACTCCAGACGACCGATGAGGATCTGGCCGCCGCGTTCAAGCCCCTGGCGGCCGAGCTCGAGAACAACGCCCAGAAGATCAACGAGGAACTCATCGCCGTCCAGGGTTCGCCTGCAGACATCGGCGGCTACTACCGACCCGATCCCGAGAAGACGGCCGCGGTCATGCGTCCGTCCGAGACGTTCAACTCGATCATCGACCAGCTCGGCTGAGATCGACCGACCACCTGCGGCCCGGAGCACACTCTGCTCCGGGCCGCAGTAAATTCTTCCCGTGGTTGAACCGATGACGACGACCGGCGGTCCACTCCCCGAGCTCAGCGCGATCGAGCAACGGGTCCTCGGAGCGCTCATGGAGAAGCAGCGCACCGTGCCCGCCAGCTATCCCCTGTCGCTCAATGGCCTGCGGACTGCCTGCAACCAGACCAGCAGCCGCGAGCCGGTCACCGACTATGACGACAAGACCCTGGAGGAGCAGGCGCGCGAGCTGAAGCACCGCGATCTGGTCAAGGTCGTGTGGGCCGGCAAGGGCTCCCGCACCCTGAAATATCACCAGCTGCTCACCGACCGGCTCGGGCTGGCCGAGGACGAGGCGGCGCTCATCACCGTCCTGTTGCTGCGCGGTGCGCAGGCACCGGGTGAGCTGAAAGCCCGGACGGAGCGGTTGATCGGGTTCGCCGATCGCACCGAGGTGGAGGACTGCCTGGCGCGGATGGCGGACCGGGGTCAGCCGTTGGTACGCCAGCTCGAGCGCCGCGTCGGTCAGCACGATCGGCGCTGGATTCACCTGCTCGGACCGGTGGCGGGTGAGGACAGCGTTCCGGTGCCGACCGAGCCGGTCGTCGACCGCGAGGTGGTGCTCACCGACGGCCCCGCTGCCCGTGATGCCCGCGTCCGGGCTGCCTACGACGCGACCGCTGAGGCGTACGCCGGGGAGTTCGGGGATGAGCTCGCAGGTCAGCCGTTCGAGCAATGGCTGCTGGCGCACGTGGCGGAGCTGGGCGAAGGTCCGGTGGCTGATGTCGGGTGCGGCCCGGGTTATACGACGGCGCTGCTGGCCGAGGCCGGAGCCGATGTGACCGGGTTCGATCTGTCGCCGGCGATGGTGGAGATCGCGACGGCCGAGCAGGACGGAGTTCGCTTCGAGGTCGGTGACTTCACCCGCCTCCTCCGTCCGCCCGCGGCGGCCGCGTGGGGCACGATCGTGGCCTGGTACTCCCTCGTCCACCTCGCACCCTCTGAGCTGCCCGGGACCGTGGCGGGATTCGCCCGGATCCTCGCTCCCGGTGGCTGGCTGGTGATCGGCCTCCAGATCGGTGGCGATGTTCACCGCGTGGAGGAATTCCACGGCATCCCGATCGAGTTGGATTTCGTACGCCACGAGGTCAACGACGTGCTCGGTGCCGTGGCTGCCGCCGGACTCGAGGTGATCGAACGCTATGTCCGCGGCCCGGTGCCCGGGGAGACACCGGCGAAGGATCGCTTCTATGTGCTGGCTCGACGCCCTCTGCAGGGTTAGCAGAGTTAGCGGTGAACGGAAGCTTCCGAGGCGGATCCGCGTACGCCATGAGTCTTTGCCCATCTTTGTCCATCAGGTTTCGCGGTGGGCCGAGAACTGGCCATCGTCAGTAGATTGGGGAGCGTGAATCCACCCAGCAGCCGTCGCCGGGTTGCCATCGCCTGTCAGGGCGGTGGGAGCCATACCGCATTCACCGCGGGGGTGCTCAGCCGGTGCTTCGACGAAGACGTCCTCGAGAACTATGAGTTCGTCGGCCTGAGCGGAACCTCGGGCGGAGCGATCTGCGCTCTGGTCGCGTGGTCGACGCTGGTCCGCGGCCATCCGGAGCGGGCGGCTGCCCTGCTGGAACGATTCTGGTCCGCCAACTCCGCGTCGCTCCCCGTCGAGCGCGTGGTGAACTCGATGATGCTGTGGGGCGCCCGGGTTGCCGAGCAATTCGGGGCCCCGACCCTGAGCCCCTATGACTCGTTCCTCTCCGCCTGGTCGCTCGAGCATCTGCGCACCATGGTCAACTCGGTCATCGATTTCGAGGGCCTCACGGAACTGGCCACCGAGGACGCCGCTCCCCTCCTGCTGCTCGGGTCGGTCGACGTGGTTTCGGGACGTTTGCGTACCTTCAACAGCCGCCACGGCGAGATCAGCGCCGATGCGGTGTTGTCGTCCGCTGCGATTCCCAGCATGTTCCGCTCGGTCAGCATGCATGGCGGGGCCTATTGGGATGGCTTGATGACCCAGAACCCTCCGCTGCGCGGTCTCATGGACGCCGCCCCCGATGAGCTGTGGGTGATCCAGGTGAACCCGACCTCGATCGACTACGAACCCAGCACCGTGTCGGAGATCGCCAACCGGCGCAACGAGCTGGCCGGCAATCTCGCGCTGCTGCAGGAGTTGAGTTCACTCGAGATCTTCGACGAGCTCATCGCCCGCGGGGAGTTGAAGTCCGAGCGGGTACGCCCGGTGACGATCCGGCTCATGGAGATGCAGCGTCCCCCGAGCGCCCTCCGTTGGAACGCCACCTCGAAGCTCAATCGCGATCCCCGATTCATTCGGGAACTCATCACCCTCGGCACGCAGCAGGCCGATGACTTCCTCGCCTCGATCGAGTTCGAGCGGCACTGGCAGCGCGGTGATGGCGATTCGATGCTCGATCACGTCGCCCGCGGCGCGACCATCTCGGTGGACGTACCCGGCGTACACATCGCGGCCACCGACGATCCGGACGAGGTGCAGAACTTCTTCACCCATCAGCTGCACGACCTGGTATCCCTCAACCTCACCCGGAAGCGGGTCTTCCGCAATGCGGTGAGCTGGGAGCTCCGGGTGCATGGACCCGATCAGCTCGCGACCGCGACCGCCGAGGCCCGGTTCCAGGACAGTCTGGTCACCCGGTTCCGATTGGCGCCCCCGACGCACTGAGCGGTTTGTCGCGCCTGGATGGTGTCAGAACAGGCGACCCTTCATCGGGCGGGAGCGGCTGCGGAACAGCTTGCGGATGCGGGGCCTCGGAACGGTCCACTGGGCGGCGGGCGGCAGGGTCCACTGACGCCAGCGGGCCAGCAGGCCGAGTACGCCTCCGGTGGCGATCGCGAGGCCCATGCCGAGGGCGTACTGATTCAGGGATTGCAGCAGCACCATTTCGGCGCTGGCGAGAATCGACACGCTGGCGTAAAGCGGCCCGGTGAACACCGATGGCACCTGGTTGACCAGGATGTCGCGCAGCATGCCGCCGCCGACTGCGGTGATGACTCCGAGGAAGATGGCGGGCAGCCAGTCCAACCCCGCCATCAGGGCCTTGGACGCACCGGTCGCCGACCAGCAGCCGAGCGAGAGTGCGTCCGCGACCAGGAGGCCGCGGCGAGCCCAACCTCGTCCGAAGTCGAGGAAGTACGCCACGCCGGCGCCGAGCAGGGCAAACGTGAGGTAGAGCGGGTCGGTCAGCGCGACCGGAAAACCGGTGCCGAGAAGAGTGTCCCGGAGCATGCCGCCGCCGAGGCCCGAGACGATCGCGAGCATCACGAAGCCGATGGCATCGAAACCCTTGGTGCGGGCCACAGCGCCACCCAGGAGTCCGTTGGCGAACACACCTGTGACGTCGACCAGCCGGAACAGCAGCTCCGCATCAAACTGCATCGGAACCTCCTCGGCCTTCTCGCGGCCACCCACCGCCCTGCGCGGTCACTATCGGCCGCGCTGATTGTGTCAGACCCGGGCGCTATCCGGACGCATCAGCCATGGAGCCCGGCCCGAGGGTCCGGCAGGCCCGTCGGGAAGCCGTCGATGCTGGCGCGGTTCTTCTCCTGGCGGTATGCCACGAGACCTTCCTCGCCCTTCTTCCCGGCCCAGGTGTCGAGCATCGTGCGCTGGGTGACGAACTCGAACTCCGGCACTCCGTAGCCGCAGGACGTCTGCACCAGATCGATGTCGAGCACGAAGATGTTGCGGGCGCCGAGCATGTGCGGGAAAAGCGCACAGAGCTCGGCCCAGTCGGGATCGGTCTCGTGCACCGTCCGGGCGGTTCCGTAGAGACGCAGGATCAACGGTTCGCGGACGAACGAGCAGAACATCAAGGTCATCCGGGGTGTGTCGAGGAGGTGCGCGGCCGTTTCGTTGCCGCTGCCCGTCGCGTTCAGCCAGACGACTTGGGTGGGCGACAGGACCCGGAGTGAGTCCAGACCCTTCGGCGACACATTGACTCTGCCCTCACGCGCAGCCGTGGCGACGAAGTAGAGCTGCTGCGCCTCGATGAACTCCCGAAGCCGATTGGTGATTTCTCTGAACTGCTTGGCCATCCCGCCCCCTGCTCGCTCCCCGTGATCGTACGCCCGTTTCCGCCTCGGCGCAGCGTCTGGATGACCTCGCGGATCGGCGCGTCCGGCGGAACATCGAGGGCGAGCATGCCGAAATCCTCCGCCCCTCGCCATAGATCCCGAGCGCGGTGAACGGCGCCGGAGCCCGGGCAAGATCCCCTTGGAGAGGGCCGCGACTGAAGCAGATGAGCCGGATCGTGGCGTTGTCCCCCGGCTCGACGACCTCGACGAAGGCAGGGTGACTGTCGCCGTCCGGCGCCTGCGCGCGGACCACGTCGCCGACCGCCAACTCCGGCACGAACCATGGCGGATTGCAGATGCGATAGAGATCGTCCTCGAGGTGCTGGGCCCAGACCCGCTCTGAACCAACCGGCGGCCAGCCGTCGTCAACCTCGAGATCGAACACGATCTGCGCATCGGCGTCGGAATGGCTCTTGGGCTCCACCGCGTCAGTCTGGCACACGTCCGACTCGGCCGGCCTTGCTTGCTAGCGTTCCCGGGAATCGATCGAACTGCGAGCAAAGGAACGACGTGACGGCTGATCGCCAGGCAGTGACCCAGGTGCTTTCGGGGCTGGCCGAGATCCGGCCCTGGTATCAGGACCTCTATCGCCACCTCCACGCCAACCCGGAGTTGTCGATGGCGGAGTACGCCACTGCCGAGCGAATCGCCACCGAGCTCCGCAACACCCCGGGCGCGGACGACGCCGAGATCACGACCGGCATCGGCAACACCGGCGTGACCGCAGTGCTGCGCAACGGCGACGAGCCCTGCGTACTGATTCGTGCCGACATGGACGCGCTGCCCGTGCGGGAAGCGACCGGGCTCGGGTACGCCAGCACCGCGACCGGCACGTCCCCCGATGGCAGCAGCGTTCCCGTGATGCACGCCTGTGGCCATGACTCTCACGTCACGTGCCAGCTGGCGGCGTACCGGCTCCTGGCCGCGCACCGCGACACCTGGTCGGGCACGCTCATCGCCCTCTTCCAGCCCGCCGAAGAGGCGTTCGACGGCGCGCAGACGATGGCCGACGACAACCTGGCCGACCGGATTCCAAAGCCCGATGTGGCGCTCGCCCAGCATGTCCTTCCGGGCGCGGCCGGCACCGTGATGATCAGCCCCGGCCCGATCATGGCCGCCTGCGACGACATGTTCATCACCGTGCACGGGAAGGGTGGCCACGGTTCGGCACCGCACGAGACCGTCGATCCTGTCGTGCTCACGGCGGCAATCGTGATGCGCCTGCAGACCATCGTGTCCCGTGAGGTCGACCCGAACGACGTGGCCGTCATCACCGTGGGCCGCATGGAAGCGGGCACCAAGAACAACATCATTCCCGACACCGCCGAGATCGAACTGACGGTGCGGACCTATGACGAGCGCGTCCGCACCCGCACCCTCGACGCGATCCACCGCGTGGTCAGGGCCGAGGCACTCGCCTCCGGCGCCCCCGAACCCGAGATCCGCTTCCTCAGCCGGCTCCCCCTCACCACCAACGATCCGGCCGTGACCGAACAGGTCCGCCAGGCCTTCACGGCCCACTTCGGCGAGGACAGAACCCGGCCCAAGGAGCGGGAGGCCGGCAGCGAGGACTTCGGAATCATCCCCGACCTGTTCGGGACGCCCTATTGCTATTGGTGTTTCGGCGCGCACGACCCAGCAGGCTGGTACGCCGCAGAGGCCGCGGGCACGGCAGGATCGGATTTCCCCGACTGCCACTCCCCCTATTTCGCGCCGCTGCTCGATGCCCTGGACACCGGCGTGGAGGCGATGGTCGTGGCCGCGCTCGCGTGGCTCGGCACTGACCGGGCCTGAGTCAGCGGCGGCGCGGCGTCGTCCGGCCGTAGCGCGGGATCAGCTGACGCTCTCGGCGATAGAAGTCGGCGCGGGCCAGCATCGAGCCTGCGGGTGCGTCCACCAGGAACGTCGTCTGCCGATGCAGCTGCAGCGCCGAGGCAGGCACGCTGGACGTGAGCTCACCCTCGATCGCGGAGTGGATGGCGGGGGCCTTGCCGCCACCGGTGGCGATAAGAATGAGCGCGCCGGCCTCCAGGATCGTCCCGATGCCCTGGCTCAGCGCGAGCAGCGGCACGTCTTCGGGATCATCGTCGAAGAAGCGGGCATTGGCGTCGACGGTCTGCGGGGTCAGTGCGACGACTCGCGTACGCGACCCGAACGACGAGGTCGGCTCGTTGAAGGCGAGGTGGCCGTTGTGCCCGATGCCCAGGATCTGCAGATCGATGCCGCCCGCCTCCGCGATCGCGTCCTCATAGTCGCGGCACTCCTGGGCGAGGTCCTCGGCGCGCCCATTGAGGGTCCGCAGCTGAGCCGGATCCAGGCCACACGGCCCGACCACGTGTTCGTCCAGGAAGAAGCGATAGGACATCGGATGGTCCCCGCCCAGGCCGGCGTACTCATCGAGCGCGAAGAACTGGACCTGAGACAGGTCCAGCTCGCCGCGCGCCACCCTGGCGGCCAACTCGTGATAGATCGGCAGCGGTGACGATCCCGTGGCCAGGCCGATCGTGCAATCGGGTCGATAGCTGATCTGCTCGGCGATCAGGTCGACCGCGAATCGGCCAAGCTCGGGGATGTCATCGATGATGATCCGCACGCGTCCTCCTGGTTGATGAAAGTGCGATGCAGCCTAGCGACCGAGGAGGTGATGCCGCAGCGGACGACTCACGCGACGATCTGGAACGACCCGCCCAAGGAATCGGCCACCGTCGCGACCCGGCCGAACGGCGTGTCGATCGGGCCGTCGAGGAGGGCACCACCCAGATCCTTGATCTTCGCGACCGTGGCGTCGGCGTCCTCGACCCGGAAATAGACGCGCCAGTAGGACGGCATCTCCTCCGGCAACCAGGCATTCGCCTCGCACAGGCCGGCGGTCGCCGCCTCACCCGCGAAGTTGGTCACATAGCGGCCCATGTTGTCGGGCGTCTCGTCGGTTTCGACGGCGTCGCCCTCATCGGAGCCCATGGGAGCGTTCTCCCAGCCGAGCGCGGCCGCATAGAAGGCGGAGTCGGCGTCGAAGTCCTTCGTCAGGGTCTCGAACCAGGTCGACGTGCCCGGGTTGCCCTGGGTATCGAAACCGTCGAACGTCCCGCTCTCCCACAGCCCGAAGGCGGCACCCGACGGGGCCGCCACGATCGCCATTCTCCCCATGTCGCCGATCGCCATCGGCGGCACGAAAACGGTTCCGCCATGGGTCGTGACGGCCTCAAGCGTGGCGTCGATGTCGGCCACCTTGAGATAGATCGTCCACCACACCGGGAGGCTCTCGTCGAGGTTGCCCTCCATGTCCACGTTGAGGCCGAGACCGCCGACGGGTACGCCTGCGTCGATCATCTGGTAGTTGCCGAACTCCGGCCCGGTGCTCGTGAAGTTCCAGCCGAAGAGTTCGCGATAGAAGTCGATCGACTTCTCCAGGTCAGTGGTGCCGAGGTCGAGCCACGTGGGGGATCCAGCGCTGATGGTCATCGTTCTCCTTGGGGAGCCGAGCAGGTGGGCACGATGATACGGTCCGGCTATGACACGGTCGGCGCGCACTCTCCCCCTCTATGGGGATGACTGCAGCCGTCGCGACTTCAGGTGAATTGCGGGCTCTTCCCGCCCCATTTCTTTCCCCCTGGAGTCAAACCCATGCTCGAACTGCTGCCCGTTGTCACGACCATCTGGGGCCTTGTCATGGCCCTCGCGCCGATTCTTCAGATCCGGCTGATCGCCCGTGAGAAAGATGCGAGCGGGATCTCCGTCATCTGGATCTGCATCCTGATCGTCGGATTCCTGTTGTGGCTCGCCTATGGCCTTGCGCTGAAGGCTGCGCCGCTGATCATCACCAATACCGTCTCTGCGGTCGTCGCGCTCGCATTGCTGACGACCGTCCTCGTGTTTCGGCGGCGGGCGTCACAGGGGGTTGGGCGACGTTCCGGCCTGTAGGGCTCTCAGCCCTCATTGGGTCTGGAATTTGTACCTATAGGTGCATTTTCCGGACCCAATAACGGCAGGACGCAGGGCCGATGTCAGCGGAACCCCCTCCACAACGATCTCGGCCCTCAGCGCGTACGCCGGGACCGCGCGCGGCCGCGTCCGGCCTGCGGCTTGCGCTTCTGCTGTTGCTGGGCCTGACCTTTGGGGGCCGGCGGCTTGCGCCCACGGGGCTTGTCGTCACGCGCCTCGCGCTCGCGGTTCGTGCGAGAACTGTTGGCGGTCCGGCCCCGGACGATGCCGATGAACTCCTCGATGAGCGGATCTTCGCGGTCCTTCGGCCAGGCCAGGACCATCTGTGCGGGCGGCTCGTCGGTGACGGGCCGATGCCTCAGGTCGCGTCGACTCGCCGAGCGGGCCACCGAGAGCGGAACCAGGAGCACAGCCCCCGCATTCACCCGGTCGATCGCCACCAGGTCGACCTCACGCAGCACGGTCTCATCGACCAGATCCGCCTGCGTGATCTCGTCGAACGCCGCGATCGGATGGTCCTTGTTGACCCAGGCGACCATGACCTCTTCATAGAGCGGGATCGCGTGCAGCCCGTCGCGCTCCAACGGCAGCCGGGCGAAACACAGGTCCACCTCACCGGCATCCAGCACCCGTCGCGGGTCGCCCTCCGCGACCTCGATGATCTCGAGCCGCGCCGTAATCCGCTCCTCCCAGCGCGTACGCCACTTCGTCAGCGTCACACCCGGGACATGCCCCACGCGCAGGACCTCGAGGGCCGGAGAGTCGTTCACCCCGAAACGGTATCGCGATCTGGACTCTGCACCCCCAGCCCGCTGGGCGTACGCTGCGCCTGTGAGCCAAACGATGAAGCCCGCAACCGCGGCGAGCAAACTGGGCATCCTGCTGACGGCGGCGCCCGAGGAGTTCCAGTCGACGCCGATCAGCCGCGCCGATCTGGATGCGCTGCGCGCGGACCCGCCGGAGTGGCTGGTCGAGCTGCGGCGCAACGGGCCCTTCCCGCGGGACGTCGTGGCTGCCAAGCTCGGGGTGTCGAAGTCGGGCCTCGCCCGGGGCGGTCTGATCGATCCCCTCGATGCCGACCAGATCGGCGTACTCCTCGCTGACCCGCCCGAATGGCTCATCCGCGAACGCGAAACCCAGCGCAACACCATCGCCGAGAACGAGCGGCTCCGCACCCGGAACGATTAGACCATCGCTCCCCATGCCAGTGCGCGTAGGCTGCCTTCGTGACGTTTCCGGAGCCCACCGATGGTGGCGACGCTCTGAGCAGGCCGGATCTGGAGTCCCTGATCCCGATCCTGCGGCGGGTCGTGGGCGCGCGCGTCTCCAACTCCGCCGACGCCGAGGACATCGTCCAGGAGACGCTTTCCCGAGTGCTTGGGGCAGTGCATCGCATCGATCCCGAGCTGCTCGCACCGTACGCGATCAGGACCGCCCGCAACCTGGTCACGAACTCGTGGCGCGGAGGCCAACGCCTCCGCCGCATCGAGCATTTGCTGGTGGACACCGACAGTCGCCCCGACCTTGACGACCACCTCCTGGTGGCCGCCGAGTCGGCGACTCTCAGTGCCGGGCTGGCTGAGTTGTCCGCCGAGGATCGAGGCATCCTCCTCGCCCACTACTCCCTGGGCGAGCCGCTTACCGCGCTCGCCGAGCGTACCGGTCGGACCCCCGGGGCGATGGGAGCCCGTCTCCACCGCATCCGCGCGAAGATGCGAGTGCACTATTGGCTGGCACAGGAGTTGGAGGACCCGCCGACCGACAGGTGCTTCGCCGTTCTCCTCTCTATTTCGGCGCGGGATGCGCGACGTCAGCGAGAGGCGGACGCCGAAGGCCACCTGCTCGAATGCGATTTCTGCGCCCGAGTCGTCGGTCCCAATCTGGAACATTCCGACGAGGACACCGTCGTCGTCAACGTGATGTCCGATCCGGACATCGTCGAGGCGCGCCAGGCGGTCCGACAGATGGCTGCCCAGTTGGGCTTCGGGCCGACCGACCAGACCCTGATCTCGACGGCCGTCTCCGAGGTTGCCCGCAACATCGTCCGGTTCGCCGACCGGGGGCGCATCACCGTGGAGGCGCGCCGAGAACAGTGCCTGGGTCTCCGCGTCATCGCGCGTGACGCGGGGCCGGGCATTCAGGACCTGGACGCGGCCATGAAGGACGGCTTCAGCACATACGCGGGCCTTGGCCTCGGCCTACCGGGGGCGCGGCGGCTGATGGACGAATTCGAGGTCCGGACCGTTGCTGGCCGTGGCACGACCATCACCATGACCAAGTGGTTACCAGGAGGATTGACCCCGTGACCGAACGCCACCTCGCGAAACAGGCCGGCGACGAACCGCGCATACCAGGAAGCGAACGGCTGCTCTCCGAGCTCGTCTCCCACCTGCGCGACAACCGCGCCAAGCTCCACGCTCAATGGGTCGATCGGATCGGTCAGACCCGACTCCTTGAGGCGATGACCCTCGAGGAGATGTCCGACGAAACCGGCGCGGTGTACGACAACTACGTTGAGGTCCTTGAGACGGGCAGCGTGGAGGCGTTGCAGCGCTATGCCCGCGATCTGTCCGAACGGATCATCCCTCGAGGAGTCGAGACTGACGAGGTCGTCGGTATCGTGCTGCTTCTGCGAGATGTGCTGGCCCGGTCCCTGTTCGAGAAGTACCAGGGTGACTTCGCCGTGCTGAATCGCGTTCTCGATGCCTATGAGCCAGCGGCGAACAGGATTGCCAACACCGTGGCCGTCAGCTTCGTCGAGGAGCGGGAACGCGTGATCCGCAAGCAGGCGGATGCTCTCCGGGAACTTTCCACTCCTGTGCTGCCGGTTCGCGAGCGACTCCTGATCCTTCCGATCATCGGCATTCTCGACAGCGAGCGGGCACGCCAGCTGACGGAACAGTTGCTGCGAGGCATCCGGATGCACCGGGCGAAGGTGGTGGTGATCGATGTCACCGGAGCACCGGAGGTGGATGCGAACGTGGCAAACCACCTCGTTCAGACCGTTGATGCGTCACGACTCATGGGCGCGAGCGTCATCATTACAGGGCTGTCCCCGACTATCGCCCAAACGTTGGTCACCCTGGGCGTCGACCTGAGCAAGATGAACACGATCGGCGACCTGCAAGGCGGCCTCGAAGAGGCCGAGCGACTGCTCGGCTACACCGTCTCCCGCACGGAGGGTCACAACGGGCGATGACATCAGGCGCGCCGGCAGTCTCGATCCTGCGACAAGGTTCCTACCTCGTCGCATCGATCCACAACGCCCTCGATGACGCGCAGATGATCTCATTCGCCGACGATCTGATCAGCCAGATCGGCGACTATCGCGCACGGGGGGTCATCATCGACGTGGCCGCCTTGGACGTGATCGACTCATTCGGTGCCAACACGCTGTCCCGAATCGCCGAGATGGCCCGCCTCCGAGGAGCTGCCACGGTCATTGTCGGGATCCAGCCCGCCATCGCTTTGGCCATGGTGACCTTGGGCATGCAGTTGGAATCGCTTACCTGCGCTTTGGATCTGGAAGAGGGAGTCGAACACCTCAACCGCCTGACGAGCACCCGATGACTGAGCCACTGGATCGTCTCCACCGCAACTATCGCGTGGCGTTTCTACGGTTCCTGCCCGGGCGATCAGAAGATGCCCTGAATGCGGGCTACGGCCTTGGGCGCGAAGCACTGACGGCGGGGATCGGCGCGATCGACATCGTCAGGATTCATCACAGCGTCCTCGGCGAGATCCTGGCCGCAGAGCTACGCGACTCGGCCGGGCGGGACAAGTCACAGGCAGTCCTCCACCTGATGGAAAGGTCGGCGGACTTCCTGTCCGAAGTGCTGGCAGCGGCCGACATGGCCCAGCGGGCCGTTCTGAATGGAAACCGCGAAGACCATTGATCCGCCCTCACTCCGTGGTTACGCGCGCGGACCGACCGGGGCGGCCGCCATTACGCGGGCTCTGAAGACTTTTTTGACAGGCTCCAACTGCTCTGTACGCGTCATGGGCGCACCCGAGGGGCGTCTTCTTCTGAGTCTGCCCGGAATCGACCGCCGCAGTCCCAAGAATGGAAGAGGAGCACGACCATGAACGTACGCACCAAAATCGGTAGCGTCTGCGCTGCTGCCGCCCTTGTCACCTGCTTGGGAGCCCTCCCGGCTGCCACCGCTTTCGCTGCACCACGCGCCCCCGGGTCTCCGAGTGCCCAGGGCCCGAACCGGCCCGCCCCGACCTCGACCCCTGTTACTGGCACTTTCGCGGACGGGACTTCCTTCGCCGGTGAGCTGAGCCAGCTCCAGGTAGTCCGGAGCGGGGATGCCCTCCAGCTTCTCGGCACCATCACGGGAACCGGACTGCCCGTCGACGGCACCAGCTTCGCCACTCCGATCACGGGCATGGCGGTCAATGACGGCTGCACCGTCCTCGATCTCGATCTCGGGCCGCTTCACCTTGACCTGCTTGGGCTCGTGATTGATCTCAACCAGATCAACCTTGATATCACTGCGGTTCCTGGTGCCGGCAACCTGCTGGGCAATCTGCTGTGTTCGATCGCCGGCCTGCTGGACAACGCCGGTGGCCCGCTCGGTGGACTCACCGCCCTGCTCAACCGGCTGCTGAGCGGACTCGGTCTCGGTTTGTGATCCCCGGCCCACGGCTCAGGGACAGCGTCGTCCCTGAGCCGTGGGCGCGGCCTTCGGGTGGGAAGTGGCCCTGATCAGCCATGTCGGCAACGACTTGGTCGTTGCGGGCCTGGCCGGGTTGGGCCCACCAGACGGCGGCACCCTAGAGTCTCTTTGCGTGAGCATCATTGAGCGGACCGGCACTTTCGACGCACCGGACCCCGAAGGGAAGGCGTCGCTCCTAGGAGGCGAAGCCACCGGTGACGCCGATCGGAGCCTCGTGTGAAGACCCGCAAAGCAAGCGACGGGCCAGCCAGTTCGCGCAGACATGCGAGCGACCGACCGGGCATGCTCATTCGGCCCTTGGTGGCGCGCGGGTTTTGGTCGCTCTCCCGCTATCGGCTGCGATCCGAAGCGCTCCCGGCCACGGGGTCGGCCATCCTGATCGGCGCACCCCACACCTCGAACTGGGATTTCGTGGTCATGCTCGCCATCGCCTGGAGCCATGGCGTCTCGCCAAATTGGTTGGGCAAGCGATCCCTGTTCACGTTCCCGTTCGGCGCGATCATGCGCGCGCTGGGCGGAATTCCCGTCGACCGGGCGAATCCGGCAGGGCTGGTGGACGACGTCGTACGCCGGGTCCGCGCGAGCGAGCGGATCTTCCTCGTGGTCACGCCCGAGGGCACTCGGGGTCGCGGAACCCACTGGAAGTCCGGGTTCTATCGCATCGCGCGTGCGGCCGGCCTGCCGCTCGTGCTCGGGTTCGTGGATTCGACCACCCGCACCGCCGGGTTCGGCCCGACGATCCACCTCACCGGCGATGTCACCGCCGACATGGATCGCGTCCGGGCGTTCTATGCCGACAAGCGCGGCATCCGCCCCGGCGACTTCACCCCGCCGATGCTGCGGGAGGAGCAGACGGGCTGACCCTGTTGGTCCGCTGTCGCGACAGGAAGACCAACTCGTAGGTGCCGACGCTCTCGCGACGATCCTCCGCATACCCCAGGCGCGCATACAGCCGAAGGTTGTCGACACCCTTGTCGCCGGTGAACAGCTCGATTCTCTCGACGCCCGCGGGCAGGGCCTCGTCGACCGCAGCCTCCAGCCGCGTACCCAATCCCTGTCCCACCAGGTCCGGTGCCACC